>NZ_JBIVMF010000035.1:0-56056 GCF_044752945.1 Streptomyces sp. NPDC088554
GGGAGATTATCTGGCCGCCACCAGGGACACCCACGAGGCCACCAGCGGGGAAGATCACTGGCCGCCCACGGGGAGCACTACGAGGCCGTTGACAGTGGCTGAAGGCAATCGCCTCCGACCACCGATACGCCTACGGCCTGGCCGCTCTGACGCGGATGCTCCAGACCGCGGCTTATACGGCCCTGGCTTTCCTCAGCGGCATAAGAGACAGCGAGATCAAGCACCTTCGGCGCGGCTGTCTCCAGGCCGAGCGGAACCCGGATGGCACCGCCTACCGCTGGAAGGTCACCAGCCTGGCATTCAAAGGCGAGGACGACCCAGCAGGGGTCGAGGCGACCTGGGTCATCGGGGCACCCGCAGCCCGGGCCATCACCGTCCTCGAACGTCTTCAACCCCCGGACACCGACTGGCTGTTCACCGTGGTGAACGGGCCCGGCAGCGGTCCGGCCGCCCGCGGCAGCAATGAGGTTCTCGGCTCGTCCACCACCAACGATCAGCTCAAGGACTTCGTCACCTGGATCAACGACTACTGCACACTCCACGACCGACCCGACAGCATCCCGACCGTGAACTCCAACAGATGGAAGCTCTCCACCCGGCAATTCCGCAGGTCTCTCGCCTGGTTCATCGCGCGCCGCCCCGGCGGCACGGTCGCCGGAGCCATCGCTTTTCGGCACTTGAGCGTTCAAATGTTTGAAGGTTATGCCGGGACCAGCGACAGCGGTTTCCGCGCCGAGGTCGAAAGCGAACAAGCCTTGGCCCGCGGCGAACATCTGCTGGCCATGACCGACGCCCACGAGCACACGGGCCTGGCCGGCCCGTCGGCCGAGGAAGCTGCCCGGCGCCTGGAAGAGTTCACCGACCGCGCCAGATTCGGCGGCACCGTCGTCACCGACCGGCGTCGGCTGAAGCGACTGATGGAACGGGGGGACCCAGCTGTCTATCCCGGCACTTACGTCACTTGCGTCCATGACCACGCGAAAGCGCTCTGCCGCCCGCGACGTGACGCTGCGGGGCGTGACCGACCCGACTTGGGAACATGCCGTCCGCTCCAGTGCCGCAACGTCGCCCTGACCACGGACAACACCACCGCCTGGGACAAGGAGATCGAGCGCATCGACGAACGGCTTTCCGCTCGCCCGCCGCTGCCACCGCTCCTGGAGCACCAGCTTCGCGAACGCCGTGACGAACTCGGACGCTTCCTCGCCCGCCACCGCCCGGAGACTCCGTGAGCCGCAAAGTCGCCCTCCCCAGCGAAGAGCAAGTCCGCCAGGCCCTGGCCGAATGCACCGCCGAGGCCGAGGCCACTGGGCGACAGCCGACCGTTCTCGGTCTCGCCCGCCAGCTCGGGCTGGCCAACGCCACCTTCTGGCGGCACTTCCCCGACATCGCCGAGGAAGTACGCGAGGCAGCCCGGTCCCACCGTCCCGCAGGACCCGGGGCCCGGGGAGCCGACCACTATGGCGAGCTGCTGAAGAAGAACGCCGCACTCCGACGCGCCAACACCGAGCTGGCCGAACACCTCGCGCTGGCAGTGGCGAACATCCAGAGGCTGACCCTGGAGAACCACCAACTCCGCCAGGAACTCGAAGCCACCGCCAAGGTCACCGTTCTCCCCGCCCGTCGTGCCCCTACGTGAGTGGACAACGGACAGGCACAAACCCCCGACATAAGCTGTTCGCGCTGGGCACGAACATGGGCATCAAGCGGGTCGCGGTCACTGGCAAGCACGGCGAGAGCGAGGCCGTCCTGCGCCGCGTACGGCACCTGTTCGTCAACCGGACCAATCTGCGCGCGGCGCTGGTGCGGCTGGTCAACGACACCTTCGCCGCCCGCGATCAGGCGTGGTGGGGCGAGGGCACCGCATGCGCGAGCGACTCCAAGAAGTTCGGCTCCTGGTCCAGCAACTTCATGACGGAGTGGCACCAGCGGTACCGCGGGCCCGGCGTGATGATCTACTGGCACGTCGAGAAGAAGTCGCTGTGCGTCTACAGCCAGCTCAAGTCCTGTTCGGCCTCCGAGGCCGCCTCGATGATCGAGGGCAGGCTGCGGCACTGCACGGACGTGGAGATCGACCGGCAGTACACCGACACGCACGGCGCCTCCATCGTCGGGTTCGCCTTCGCCCACATGCTCGGCTTCAACCTGCTGCCCAGGCTGAAGAACGTCGGCTCGGCGCGCCTGTACCGGCCGGCGGCCGGGGAGGACGAGAAGTGGCCGCACCTGGCGCCGGTGCTGTCGGCCAAGACGATCGACTGGGACCTGATCCGCCAGCAGTACGACCAGATCGTGAAGTACACCACCGCCCTGCGCCTGGGCACCGCTGAGGCCGAGCAGGTCCTGCGGCGCTTCACCCGCGGCGGGCCCAAGCACCCCACCTACCGGGCGATCGAGGAGCTGGGCCGCGCGGTGCGTACGGCGTTCATATCAGTTACGTGGAATCTGACCGCAGCGGAGATCATCTCCCTGCGGTACGACCACGGACTGAGGAGATGTGTTGGGCACGGTGGTGCTGGAAGAGAAGTGGCCGGTGCTCGGCAGGCACGAGCGGGCGGCCGGGTGGTTGCAGGTGTGGAGCGACCTGGGCCGGGCGCCCCGGACCATCGACGCCTATGCCCGGGGGCTGGCCGAGTACCTGGAGATGTGCGAGCGGGAGAACGTCGACCCACTGACCGCGAACCGGGCCCACATCGCCGTCTACGTACGGGAGTTGACCTCTCGGCCGAGCCGCCGGGGTGCGAACGTGGTCTCAATCGACTCGGGCTCGGGCCTGGCCAACGCCACCATTCAGCAGCGCCTGGTGCCGGTCCGGCTGTTCTACGACTTCCTCATGGAGGACGGACAGCGCGACTCCAACCCGGTCGGCCGGGGCCGATACACACCCGGCCGCCGACTCGGCGGCCACGAGCGCGGCCTCGTACCGAGGCTCACGAAGCTGCCGTGGATACCCACCGAGCAGCAGTGGATGGACGTCCTCGAGGCCGCCGCCGGGGAGCCGGTCCGCAACCGCGTGATGCTCGCGCTCGCCTACGACGCGGCCCTGCGCCGCGAGGAGCTGTGCTCGCTGCGTACCGACGACCTCGACCCGGCTCACCGCACGCTGCGGGTGAGGGCTGAGACGACCAAGAACCGGCTGGAGCGCGTCGTGCCGTACTCCGCGCCGACCGGTGTCCTGCTGTCCGGCTACCTCGCGCACCGGGCCAGGATCAGCCGGGCGCGCGGTCCGCTGTTCCTGTCGGAATCCCGGCGCAACTACGCGCAGCCGCTGAGTTTGTGGACCTGGTCGAAGGTGGTCCGCCGGATCGCGCTGGCCGCCGATGTCCCGCGGTTCTCCACACACACGACGCGACACCTGTGCTTGACCGACCTCGCCCGGATGGGCTGGGAACTGCACGCCATCGCCACCTTCGCTGGCCACCGCCACACCGACTCCACGCTCACCTACATCCACCTGTCCGGCCGGGATCTGGCCGAGAAGCTCAGTCGCGGCATGGAGCAGATCCACGGCTGGCGGGTGCAGATGCTGGCCCGCCTCGGCGAGCAGGCGACCGGGACGGCCGCGCTGTGACCGCGGTGATACCGGCGGCCGCCGAGACGGCTTCGGCCCCTGCCTGGCCCTGGCCCATCGACCTGGCCCGATACGACCGTCGACCCGAGCTCAGCGAACGCGAACGTACGGCACTGGCCAGTCTGGGCTGGCAGGTTCGCCGACGCCGCGGCTACGACCCGGGCCGGGTCGAATGGCGAGCGGTCTCCCGACTGCTCCGCCCGCTCGACGACGCACGAGCCGCACTTCGGTGGTGTCCGGACACACCCGCCCATCGCCGGTCCGTGACCGACGCCGTCGGCCTGATTCTGCGGCGCTGTCTGGAGGACGGCACCTCGTTCTGGGCGTGGTCGGCAGACGACTGGGTTCGCCTCATCGCCCCTGGTCACAAGGAGTTCGAGGCCGCCTGGCCCGGGTGGATCGACGGCACGGTCCGGCCCTACGTGGCCGCCTTCGCCTACCTGCTCGGCGGCTTCACCGACTTCCACCGCATCGGCGGGTTCATCCGCCGCTCGCTGGCCTGGCGCGTCTTCGGCCAGGAGCCAGTCGAGGAGACGATTGCGCAGGTGGCGGCCACCCTCCAGGGCTGGGGATACCACCCGTCGAACGGTGCCTTCGGCCAGTTCCGCACCGTACTGGTCCAGATCATGCTGATCAACCGAAGCCCGCTCCTGGTGGACATGACCACCGACGCCTTGCAACGGGCTCGCGAGAGCCCCGCGCTCCCGTCTGGGGCCAGGCGCGGACACCTCCACGGTGTTCACCGGGCGATCGCCGCTCTCGGCTACGCCGACCCGCCCCCCAGACCTGCGCACGGCGTGATGCCCGACCTCGAAGGTGTTCCCGGCCCCTGGGCTGCGGCGGTGGAGCGGTGGCACGACACATCGACGCTCACGCCGAAGGTCAGGGGCATGTTCCGGTCCGTCATGGCCAAGGCCGGCCGATGGCTGGCCGCTGAGCATCCCCAGATCATCGAACCCGCCCAGTGGACGCGCGAGACCTGTGCTGCCTGGGTGGCGGCGCTGGACCGGATGACCATAGGCGAGTACGTGCAGCGCCAGGCCGGAGTCGACAAGCGCGGCGGCGAACCGCTCTCGCCTCGCACGAAGGCCGGCTACCTCACCGCGACCAGGACGTTCTTCCGGGACTGCCAGGAGTGGGAGTGGATTCCCCGCCGGTTCGACCCCGTTCGCGCGCTTGCCACGCCCAAGAGCGTCGCGGCGCTGATCGGCCCGAACCCCCGGGTGATCGCCGACGACATATGGGCGAAGCTGCTGTGGGCCGGGCTCAACGTCGATCCCGAGGACTTCCCGACCAACACCTACGGGCTGTGCTACCCGATCGAACTCATCCGGGCTGTCACTCTGACCTGGCTGTTCAGCGGCCTGCGCAGTGACGAGATAGCCCGCCTCCGCATGGGCTGCATCCGCTGGCAGCACGACGGATTCCCCATCCCCGGCGACTCCGACGAGGTGCTGGCGCGGGACGCCGTCTGCCTGCTCGACGTCCCCACCCACAAGACCGGCACCTCGTTCACCAAACCCGTCGATCCCCTGCTAGGGAAGGCGATCGAGGCATGGCAGGAGCTCCGGCCGCAGCAGCCGAAGATGCTGGATCGCAAGACCGCTGAGCAGGTGGACTTCCTGTTCGCGCACCGGGCCAAGCGCCTCGCCAAGACCTACATCAACACCGCGGTCATCCCATCACTCTGCCGCAAGGCCGGCGTTCCGACCGCCGATGTCCGGGGCAACATCACCAGCCATCGGGCCCGGTCCACGATCGCCAGTCAGCTCTACAACGCCAAAGAGCCGATGACGCTCTTCGAGCTGCAAGCCTGGCTCGGTCACCGGAGCCCCGAGGCCACGCAGCACTACGCCAAGATCACCCCGAACAAGCTGGCCAGGGCCTACAACGACGCCGGATACTTCGAGCGCAACGTCCGCACCATCGAGGTCCTGGTCGACCGGGACGCGGTCACCTCCGGAGCGGCCGCGTCGGGCGAGCCGTGGCAGTACTACGACCTCGGTCACGGGTTCTGCACCTACACGTTCTTCGAGCAGTGCCCGCACCGCATGGCCTGCGCTCGCTGCGACTTCTACACGCCCAAGACGTCCAGCAAGGGCCAGCTTCTCGAGGCCAAGGACAACCTTCAGCGCATGCTGGCAAGCGTCCCGCTCAGCGACGAGGAACGCGCCGCTGTCGACGATGGTCAGGCCGCGCTCGACCAGCTGCTTGAGCGGCTGGTCGACGTCCCCACTCCAGATGGCGCGACACCCCGCAAGATCGGCGTCCCGGCAACCGCGACGCTCCTGCCGATCGTCGCCGTCAACCAGGGCAAAGGCTGAACTACTTGACAAATCAGATTCCACAGAATCTGCGACTACCTCGCCGACGCCGACCTGCGGCGCGAGATCAACGACGGCCTTCAGGTCGTGGAGAACTGGAACTCCGCCAACCACGACCTGTTCTACGGCAAGGACGGCGACCTGACCGGCTCCGACAAGGAGTCCCAGGAGGTCTCGATGCTCGCCCTGCACCTGCTCCAGTCCGCGTTGGTGCACGTCAACACCCTGCTGCTTCAGGACATCCTGAGCGAGGAGAAGTGGCGGAAGCGGCTCACCGACGCCGACCGGCGGGCCCTGAGCCCGCTGTTCTGGACTCACGTGAACCCCTACGGCCGGTTCGAGTTGGACATGAACTCCCACCTCGACCTGGCCACGGCCGCGGCCAGGGTTCCCGGCCCCGTACCACGCCCGGAGCGCCCACTGCCCAGCCGGCGGGTGGCTGGCCAGGCTCCGCCTGAAGTCGCCAGGCCCGGCCGCCCGGCTCTCCCTGCTCCAGTACGACCACATGAACTTCCTCGGCCGCTACTGCCCAGCCGGGGTGCGTACGTATCGAATCGGTCCTCTGCCGGTCGGGTTCGTGCGTTCATGGAGTAACCGCTTCACGGTGTCGGGCATGTGCGTCGAATGCCAGGGAAGGCGGAGGGGGTTGCCCAGCCGCGCAGTACGGCATCAATCGTTGACCGGAATGCGGTCTCGGCTGCGGTGCCGTTGAGGGCGCCGGCGAGTTCGAGGGTCACTAGCCCGTGCAGGGCGACCCACAACGAGACGGCGATGAGTGTGGTGTCGCCGGCGAGGATGTGGTCCGCCACGGCGCGGTCGATCGCCGCGACTAGCGGCCGCACCGGGTCGCGGTCGCCGATCCGGGTCGACGGGACGAAGGACTGTGCGCCACCGAACAACACGCTGTACAGGTGGCGGTGTTCACGTCCCCAATGGCGATACGCCGCAGCCAGCGCGTACAGATCCTCCAGGGCGGCCTCCGAGTTGGGAACAGCTGTCAGGTCCTGGAACAGGCCGGCGACCGCCTGGTCGCGCACCTCGCGGATCAGTCCGTCCTTGCCCTGGAACAGCGTGTACACCGCCGCCGTCGACGTTCCGGCGGCGGTGGCCAGCGCGCGGACGGTGACCGATTCCTGGGGACGGGTGGCGAACATCTCGGTCGCGCATGCCACGAGCCGTTCTCTGACGGCGGCGTCGTTCGTTCTCGGCCTTCCCACGGGGAGCAGTGTACTCGTGACTGATAACATCGTTTCAAAACGGCGTTTCAAAAAAAGTGGGGAGATCGCTATGCCGCCATCCGCCATACGTCCCTTGCGTTTCGTCGGCCTCTTGCTGGCGGCCACCGCCGCGGTGGTGGGGCTGGTCGCCTTCTTCCTGGCGCTTGTCGTCGCCACCGACGGCGCGGGATCGGGGTTCGCCGCATGGTCCGCGGCAGTCGGGGTCGCGGTCGTCGCGGCGGCGTGGCGGGGCCGCCGCCGCTCCTGGCGGGGACGGCTGGTGCCGTTCCTGCCGGTGCTCGTCGCAGCGGCCGTGACGCTGTCGGTGTGCGTCCCCACCGTTCCCACGACGCGCCGCTACCCGTCCGCCCTGGCGTTCGTGACCACCGAGCACTGGCGCCTGTCCACCGGCAGCCGGGTCGCGGTTTACCATTACCCGCCCACCGGCAACGGCCCCCGGCATCGGGTTCCGCTCGTCTACCTCAACGGCGGGCCGGTGCGCGGCATCTCGGTGCTCGACCACCACTTCCTGCAGCGGCTCGCGGGACAGGGTTACGACGTGTACGCCTACGAGCAGGCCGGCGGGGGACGCAGCGACCTGCTGCCCATGGATCAGTACTCGATCACCCGGTCCGTCCGTGACCTCGGCGCCTTCGTCGGCAAGTTAGGCAAAGGCCACGTCGACGTACTGGGATTCTCCTCGGGCGCGGTCGTGCTCACCCGCGCGCTGGCCGACCCGGCTACCGCCGCCCACCTGCGCCGGGCGGTCATTGCCGAGCCGGGCCCGATGGACGGCCCCACTGCCCGGATCGCGGGGCAGAAGGGCCGACCGTCGGCCCGCGGCATCGCACCGGCCATGACCGGACCGCGCTCCACACGCGTCCCGCGGTACGCGGTCGCGTTCGGCCTCATGCGGCTCGGACTGCTCAGCCCGGACAACGGGCTGGTAGGACAGGCGGAGGGCGACAATGCCTTCACCGCCGCCGATCTCGGCAGCGACACCGCGTCCGCCTACTGCGCGCGAGATGCGCACCGCATCCCGGTCGAGGACACGGCGCGCAACTTCTCCTTCAGCGCCGCCGCCAGCCTCCGCATCCAGCAAACGGTCAAAGACTCCCCCTCCATCGCCTCTCAGCTGAGGCGCTCCCGGACACCCTCGATGCTGATGGTCGCCGAGTGCTCCTCCCAGGTCCGGCAGTGGGCGACAACCATCCTCGCGAACGACCCCGCCGTCCAGCGCACCCAGTACATGCCCGGCGTCGGCCACCACATGTGGAACGGCCTGGGTGACAACGACCAACGAGCAGCAGCCGTCATCACCGCATTCCTCCAAGAAGAGCCCGCACCGCTGCCCGACTACCCGACCCGAGCCGACATCCCGGCCTTCCTCCGTAACCACGAGTAAGCGGGCAGCCTCTGGGCGACGCATCCAAGTTGCAGGGATGAGTTGGCGTACTGGTGAGCTCTCGTATTCAACTGTCGCCAGTTCCCCGTGGAACCCAGTCTGCCGGTGACCGTGTGTGATCTCCAGCGGCGTATCGGCTCCAGGTCCCACCGACCTCGTTCCGGAGCCGGGTGGTGGTCTTGTCGTGGCAGCCGAGAGCGTTCGCGGAGACGGGAGCGGGATTCGGCACCGGGGCGGGAGAACAGCTGCGAACGGCGGGTGTTAGCTTCCTTCCCGTGGTGGAGCACCAGGATGAGACCAGGGCGGCCTATGACGGGGTCGTCGAGCTGTATGCGTCGATGTTCGCTGATCGGCTGGAGACGCAGCCGTTCTCGCGGAACATGATCGGCATCTTTGCCGAGCTGGTGCTCGGGGCGGGGAACCCGCGGGCAGCCGATGTCGGCTGCGGGCCCGGACATCTAACGGCCATGCTGAATGACCTGGGACTGGACGCCTTCGGGCTCGACCTCTCCCCAGCCATGGTCGACCACGCCCGGCGGGCCCATCCGGCGCTGCGGTTCGAGGAGGCGCGGATGGAAGCCCTGCCAGTCGAGGACGGCGCGCTCGGCGGCGTGCTGGCCCACTACTCAATGATCCACACCCCGCCGGGGGAACTACCCGCGCTGCTCGCCGAGCAGGCGCGTGTCCTGTCACCAGGGGGCCTGCTCCTGGTCTCGTTCTTCGCGACCGACGGGCCCGAGCCGGTCCGCTTCGAACACCAGGTGACGCCCGCCTATAGCTGGCCGGCGGACCGGTTCGCCGAGCTGCTGGACCGGGCCGGGCTCGTCACGTTCGCCCGGCTGTTCCACGACCCATCCTCTGAGCGGGGCTTCCTCGACGCCCACTTGCTGGCCCGACTCCGCTAGAGCATGGCCTTCTACTGGTGGGCTCTCGTATTCGACCGTCGCCAGGTCCCCGTGGCGCCCAGCCTGCTGGTGACCGTGTGTGGTCGCCAGCGGCGTATCGGCTCCACGTTCCGCCGGTCTCGTTGAGCAGGCGGGTGGTGGTCTTGTTGTGGTAGCCGAGGGCGTCGGCGACCACGGGAGCGGGCATCTCAAGGAGTTGTTGTCGGATGGCGGCGCCGCGGGCGGCGGCCGCTGGGACGCCGATCTCGTTGAGGAGTGCGGACAGGTGGTCGGGGCGGAAGGGCTGGCCCGCCCGGCGGCCGGGAAACAGCCAGGAGGATGCCTGGTTGGTGGCGGTGTTCATGTTGTCGCGTTCGGTGATGTAGTCCAGCAGCAGGGAAGCGGCCGGCTCTGGGACGGGTGAGGCCGGTTCGCCGAGCCGGAGAAGTACTGCTTCTCCGTCGTGCACGACGTCGTCGACGGTGAGCCGGACGATTCGGGTGAGGGGTTGTGCGTAGAGGAGCACGATGACGCCGGCGACGCGGAGGTTCTTCGGTATGTCCGGGTCGGTCAGTAGCCGGCCGAGGGCGTCCAGGCGTTCGTCTTCGCTCAGCGCGGCTCGTCGGGTGGCTTTCATCGCGGGTATGGAGAGCGAGCGTCGGCAGTGGCGGCTCTGCATGGCCCAGTTGAGGAATGCTCTCAAGCAGTTGCGGCCGTGATCGCTGTTCTCGGCCCACCAGGCGTCGAGGTCGATCTGGCCGCAGGATGCGAGGGTGGTGTTGCGCTCGCCGAGCCACTGGAGGAAGGCGGTCGCGTACTTGATCTGCTCGGCTGCGAAGCGGCGGATGCTGGGTGTGATGTGGCCCCGGTCGGCTCGTGCCCGCAGCCGGGGAAGGACCCGCCAGCTCGCGAAGAGTCTGATCGTCTTCGCGTGTTCGGGGTCGGCGATATCGGCCAGATGGCCGGGCAGCCAGCGCTGGAAGGAGCAGATGTACTTGTCGACGGCGGGCAGGACCCCGCTTGCCATCAGGAGTTCTTCCAGGTGAGCGGCTGACCGCCAGGGCTGGAGCTCGTGAAAGGCGTCGTGGGTCAGCGGGATCTGCCCGAGGCCGAGCTGCCGCAGTCGCTCAGAGGCGTTTCCCGGCTGATCGCGGCGCAGGGCCAGCCAGGCCAGCCCGCTGCTGGGCTTGTCCATGGCAACCAGCAGGTCGAACAGCGGCGTCAGTTCGGGGCGAACGCGGCCGGTGCCGTCGTCCAGGAGAGCGGTGAGCCGGTCGGCGAGCGTGCAGCGTTCGCAGAGCCGTCCGCCCAGGAGCTTTCCCTCGAAGCCGCAGCGTGAGCAGTCGAAGGTCTGGGAGAAGCCGGCGCAGGTCGTGCAGATCGCGGCGCCATCGACGGGACGGAGACCGGGAAGAGCCCGGTCCTGGCCGCATCCCGGGCAGGTGCCCCGTGTCCGCACCGCGCGGTCCGAGCAGGTGCGGCAGACGTAGCCGTCCGGCCAGGTGCCGGCCTTGTGCTTGCGGTGTCCGCAACGGCAGCACTCGGCCAGGAACCAGCGTTCGTACTGCTCGTCGGTTGCGTAGGTCCGGCTCATGCGTCGGGCAGGATTCGGGCCGCGCGAGGCCGCAACTTGGCGACGTTCGCGGACAGGGCCGGAAGGTCGTCGGTGGCGGTCTTGCGGACTCCGGCGTTCTCGGCGGTGGTGGCCACCAGGTCGGCCGGGGTGCAGGAGAGGATGTCGCAGAGCGCGGCCATGACCTGCAACGACAGCCGTTCCGGGGTGCCGGAGACCAGGCGGTGAACCTGGGAGGCGGACAGGTCGATGCCCCGCTCGCGCAGCAGTGGGACCAGCTCGGTGGCCGTGAAGATCCGGTGCTTGGCCATCACCTCGCGCAGTTGCCAGGTGTAGCCGACTTTGCGCTTCATGCTTGCCTCCCGCTCTGGGCCTGGAGGGCCGCGGCGATGGTGGTATCCAGGTGTCGGCGCAGGGTGCGGGTGCGGAAGTCCGAGGACACGCAGGTGTAGATGGAGGTGGTGCTGGCGTGCTCGTGACCGACCTGTTCCTGGACGAAGCGGGGGTCCCAGCCGTCTTCGATCAGGTGGGTGACGTAGGACCTTCGCAGCGAGTGGAAGTCCAGTCCGTCGTCCAGGCCGAGGGCCTCGCGGTATGCCTTGAAACGGGAGTTGATCCGCTGGCAGCCGATCCGCAGGCCCCGTTCGGACGGCCAGGCGGCCGGATTGCCGTCGGTCCCGAACTGCGGCCGGACCTCGGTGAACCACTCGTCCAGGACGTCAGGGGTCCAGTCGAACACGGTCAGCACTCCGCGGCGCTTGGGCGGCGAGCCCTTCTTGGCCTTGCCGAACCGCACCTGGCACCGGCCGTACTCGCCGAACTCTGTGCCGTGCGGGTTCCGGCCGAAGTCGGCGGCGTCGAGCATCCGTGTCTCGTTGCGTCGGGTTCCGTAGGCGTAGGCGGTCTTGAACACCGTGGCGTCGCGGAACGCGGGCAGCCAGCCCTTGCGGCCCAGCGAGCGGATGCGGGCGACCTCGTCGTCGCAGTGGGCGAAGAAGGCGTGCAGTTCAGCCTTGGTGAACGCGCGCTTCTTCGGGTCGGACTCGTTGTCCTGGACGTGCACCGCTGTGTTCCATTCGTGCACCACCTGGACCGGGTGAGTGCCGAAGCGTTCCTCGCAGGTCGCGGTCCACTCATAGAGGGGGTCGGTCACGAAGTGGCAGAAGGACCGGACGGCCTCGGAGTACGAACGGATCGTCGAGCGCTTCAGGTCGCGCAGAGAGCGCAGATCTCCGAGCCACTCGTCGACCATCGCCGGCGTCCAGTTCCACGGGTAGGTGTTCACGTACGCGGTGAACGCCTTCACCGTATTCTCCCGGCCCTCCACGGTCGTGCGGGCCAGGTTCCGCGCCAGCTGCTGATTGGCGAACCCGGTCAGCATCGCCGTGAAGACCTGTTCCTCCGGCCGCAGCAGCGCGACCCCGTCCACCAGGAGCAGTCTCGCCGCCCCTGGTATCGAACCGTTGAACCCCACTGATCCACCACTCTCCGTGACTCGCATCAGATGCGAGAAAACCGCATCCTATGCGAGCCACCAGAGAACCCGCAGGTCAGCCCCTTGGGTGAGTGGCACCAGGGCCATGCCGACCGATATCGTCACCGGTAACGTCGGCGCCCAACTCCACCGGATCGCAGCGCGATTGACGCCCTCGCCCAGGGCGGTTCGCATACCGTCGCGAATTCGCATCTGATGCAATTGGCGGCAGTTAGATCCGCCGGACAGGCATTATCGGTAGCGGCGGAGACGCTACGCGTCTCTCACAAACGGTCCTTTGCGCGAGCAAGATCAATTGTGAGCCGCCGGACCCTCGTCGATCCCGGATTCGCTCTCAGAACCCGTTCTCACTCAAGAGTGGGACGGACCCCTTCTGAGACTTGCATTATGCGAAAATCCGGGCCCATGACGGCCCCTCAGCAGCCCTCGCCAACCGACCGGTCGGACGCGGACGACGTCGAACAGCACGCCTGTCCGAAGTGTGACGCCCAGCCCGGCTCGCCATGCCGCTCGCGCGGCGGCGCGGTCGCTTCCGCCTACCACACCCGCCGCTTCACCCTGGTGCCCCGGCTGAAGAAGGCGCTGCGGGTACCGACCCCGGCCGACCGCGGTCCGGGCCGGCCCTGGCGGCTGGGCACCCCGCCCCCGGCACCGATCGACCCCGACCTGCCAAGCGCGGACATCCGCATCGGCTACGCCCGCTGCTCGACCCTCGGGCAGGAACTCGACTCCCAGCTCGACGCGCTCGCCAAGCACGGCATCCCGAGGGACAAGATCTTCAGCGAGAAGATCAGCACCCGCATCCGCGTACGGCCCAAGTTCGAGGAGGCGCTGCGGACCGCACGGGAGGTCAAGACGCACGCTCCGCACTGCCGGGTCATCTTCACCGTGTACGAGATGAAGCGCCTCGGCCGCGACGCCGCCGAACTCACCGCGCTCGCCGACCATCTCACCGCCCACGGCCTGGTCCTGGAGATGCTCGCCGGGCCCCTGCCCGGCATCTACGACCCCACCGGCCCCGGCAAGCTGCTGCTCGCGTTCTTCGCCGCAATGGCGGAGACCGAGCGGGAGAACATCCGCGAGTCCACACTCGAAGGGCTCGACACCGCAGCACGCAAGGGCAAGCACGGCGGCCGGCCACCGGTCATCACCGACGACATGCTCCACACCGTGCTGCGGCGCCGCGCGGGCGGCGAGTCCGTCGAGCAGATCCAGCCCGACCTGATCATCCCCACCGGCAAGCGCAAGGGGCAGAGCCCATCGGTGGCCAGCATCTACCGAGCGCTCGCCGAGCACGCCAAGCGCGAGGCGTACCCAGAAGCCGTCGAGCAGGCTCACGCCGGCTTCGCTACCCTCGCCGGCCCCGAAGTTCCAGAACCCCGTACGGAAACCAAGGCCCTAACGACACCCTGAGTTACTTGTCACTTCGTGGCAGCTTCGGGAGAACAGGGCCGAGCACGGCGGCGGCGCACATCGGCGGGAACGTCGGGGCAGGATGCATCGGCGGGAACGCCGGGGCAGCACGCGTCGACGGGAGCGCCCGGGGCAGGATGCGGAGAGTGTCACCGACCCGAATGGATCAGGTCATGATCACCACTCCCCTGCACCTGCGGCACTACACGCACGAGGATCTGCCCCGGATCCGGCAGACCCTGCTCGACGTCCATGCCGACGCCTACGCGAACGCCATGGACTCCCCGTTCAACCAGCGCTTCGCGTGGTTCGTGGACCACTGGGGCGGCCATGCCGGTTTCGCCTGCGTGATGGGCTACGACGGGGACGAACCCGTCGGCTACGCCTACGGCGCCCCCGCGGCGGACGGGCGGGAGTGGTGGCGCGGCCATGCGGACCCCGCCCCGGAGAACACCCGGACGTTCGCCGTGTCCGAACTCATGGTGCGCCCGAGGTGGCGCGGGACCGGAACCTCCGTACAGCTCCATCACACGCTCCTCGCCCACCGGGACGAGGATCTGGCGGTGCTCACCGTGGACACCGAGCACCCCAGGGTTCGGGCGCTGTACGAGTCATGGGGATACCGCAAGGTCGGAGAGAGCCGGCCCTTTCCCGATTCCCCGCTGTTCGCCGTCATGCTGGCCGCCCTTCCGCTCGAAAGGCCCAGCCCTATCCCCAGCGCCAGCCCTATCCCTTCACACAAATGACCTGCTTCAGCTTCGCGACGACCTCGACCAGATCCCGCTGCTGATCGATCACCTTCTCGATCGATTTGTACGCACCCGGGATCTCGTCCACGACACCGGAGTCCTTACGGCACTCCACGCCGCGTGTCTGCTCCTCCAGGTCCTTCGTCGAGAACGTCCGCTTGGCCGCGTTCCGGCTCATCTTCCGGCCCGCGCCGTGCGAGGCGGAGTTGAACGACGCCTCGTTCCCCAGGCCCTTCACGATGTACGAACCGGTGCCCATCGAGCCCGGGATGATGCCGAAGTCGCCGCTCCCGGCCCGGATCGCGCCCTTACGGGTGACCAGCAGGTCCATCCCGTCGTACCGCTCCTCCGACACATAGTTGTGATGGCAGGAAATGACCGGGTCGAAGGTCACCCGGGCCTTCTTGAACTCCTTCCGGACCACGTCCTGGAAGAGCCCCATCATGATCGCCCGGTTGTTCCTCGCGTACTCCTGCGCCCAGAAGAGGTCGTTCCGGTACGCCGCCATCTGCGGAGTGTCCGCGATGAAGACGGCGAGGTCCCGGTCGATCAGCCCCTGATTGTGCGGCAGCTTCTGGGCCTGTCCGATATGGAAGTCCGCCAGCTCCTTACCGATATTCCGGGAGCCGGAATGGAGCATCAGCCAGACGGAACCCGATTCGTCGAGGCAGAACTCGATGAAATGGTTTCCCGATCCCAGCGTCCCCATTTGCTTGACGGCCCGCTCCTCGCGGAACTTCACCGCATCCGCGACCCCGTCGAACCGCCCCCAGAAATCGGCCCAGCCCGTCGTCGGGAAGCCGTGCAGCCGTCCCGGGTCGACCGGGTCGTCGTGCATCGCGCGGCCCACCGGAATGGCCTCTTCGATCTTGCCGCGGAGGCGGGACAGATCGCCCGGCAGATCGTTCGCCGTCAGGGACGTCTTCACCGCCGACATTCCGCAGCCGATGTCCACGCCCACCGCCGCCGGGCAGACCGCGCCCTGCATCGCGATCACCGAACCGACCGTCGCGCCCTTGCCGTAATGCACATCGGGCATGACGGCGAGGCCCTTGATCCAGGGCAGCGTGGCCACATTCCGGAGCTGCCGCATCGCGACGTCCTCGACCGTCGCCGGGTCGGCCCACATCCGGATGGGAACTTTCGCCCCCGGCACCTCTACATACGACATAAGCCCTCAATCCCCCCGAAAGTTCATAAAACGCAAAAACCGGAACCAGGGCTGTCATAAGAGACAGCCAACCAGCGTCGACGGCATCGCGTGCGATAGACATTGTGTCCATCGGCCGCCTTCGGGCGGCAACCGGTTTTCGCGCGGATCCCCGCGGCGAACCCCGTAACACCCGTACAGAAGGGAGCCCGGGACCGTGCAGCCAAAAGCGCGTCACGCGTACGTACCCGGCCTGGCCGCGCTCCTCCTGGTGGCCGTCGCAGGCTGCTCGGGCGGCGGCGGGGGCCACGACTCGACCTCCGACGCCAAGCCGGGCGGCCCCACCAGCACCGGCGTCGCGCAGCCCGGTAAATACCGCACGCTCCGCGAGGCCTGCGGTTCCGTGCCGGCCTCCACCCTCAAGGATCTGCTCCCCGGCGCGGCCTCGCTCCCCGAGGACCAGCAGGCCAAGGCGTACCGGGGCACGGCGGCCGTCACGTACGACACCGACCGGCGCGTCGGCTGCAGCTGGAAGGCCGACTCCCCCGACGCCTCCCACCAGCTGGTGATCGACCTCGAACGCGTCGTGTCGTACGACCCCGCCGTCAGCGACGCGGACCGCGCGCAGCAGGTGTACGCGAAGAAGCAGGCCGGCGCCTCGGTCCCGCTCACCGCGGCCCCCACGACGCCGAGCGGCTCCCCCTCCCCCTCCGCGTCGGGCACGAACGCGAGCGCGGCCCCGGACACGGGTACGGGTACGGGTACAGGTACGGGTACGGGTACGGGTACGGGTACGGGTACGGGTACGGGTACGGGTACGGGCAAGGACGGCGCGGCGGCCAAGAACGGCTCCGCCTCACCCACCCCCACCGGCACCACCGGCACCACCGGCACCAGCGACGGCCTGAAGCCCCGCGTCCTCGACGGGCTCGGCGACGCCGCGTTCCTCGACGACGTCCTCACCCGCTCCGGATCGACCGCCCAGCGCCGTACGGTCAGCGTGGTGTTCCGCACATCGAATGTGATCGTGACCGTCCGATACACCGAGCAGCCGGCCCGTTCCGTCACGGTCCCCGACAGCCAAGAACTACAGGACAAGGCAAGGGGGCTGGCCCGCACACTCGTCGACCAGCTCAACGAGTAGCGGCCCCCGCGCCCCTCCCCCGGTCACCCCGCGTGCACAGGCGAGTCCGGCGCCCGGGGCCCATGGACCCGGTCCGGCGGTTACCGTGGCCGATCGGACCGACCGTACGACGCCCACCCTGAAGGAACCATGCAACGATCAGCCTCGCGACTCACCCGCATACTCGCCTGCGCAGCCGTTCCGGTGATGCTCGTCGTCGCCGGCTGCTCGTCCGACTCCGGCGACAAGAGCGAAGCCGACGGCGCCTCCACGAGCCCGAGCGCCGCGCCGTCCCCGACCGTCGCCCCCGCGAAGTTCGCCGGGCTCCCCGAAGCCTGCAAGACGATCAGCCGCAAGACGGTCGAGTCGCTCGTCCCCAAGGCCAAGGCCAAGGGCGGTACCGCCGGCAAGTCCAGCGACCTCACCACGCGCGGCAGCTGCTCCTGGAACGGGCTGGACGACAACGGCGTCAAGGGCTCGCAGTACCGCTGGCTCGACATCTCCCTCATGCGGTACGACTCCGACGTGACCCTCGGCAGCGGCGCCGAGCGCGCCGACGAGTACTACACGAAGGAGGTCTCCGGGGCGCAGGGCACCGAGGGCGCGAAGGACCTCAAGACGGCCCCGGGCACCGGCATCGGCGACAAGTCGACCACGGTCACCTACACGCTCACGAAGTCGAAGTCGGACTTCGCGTACGCCACGGTCGTGGCCCGTACGGAGAACGTCGTCGTCACCCTCAACTACAACGGCGCCGGCCTCGCGGGCGCCAAGTCCCCGACCGTCGCCGAGATGACGAAGGACGCGGTGAAGACGGCCGAGGAGGCCGTGGCGTCCATCGCGGGCGGTACGGGCGGCGACTTGGCGACGGAGTCGCCGAGCCCCTCGAAGACCACCGACCCGAAGGCGACCCCCTCGGCCTCGGAGTCCGCGAAGGAATCCGAGCCGACGAAGGAATCGGCCAAGCCCGAATAACCGGACAGCCCCGCCCCGCCCGGACACCCGGACCTTCTCCCCCGACTTCCCCCAGGCCGGGCCCCCACGGGCCCGGCCCCTCCCGGGTCAGCGCACCACGCCCGGTCAGCGCTCGGTGCGGCCGTGTTCCTGGACCAGGATGGCTGCCTGGACTCGGGAGCGGAGGCCGAGTTTGGCCAGGATGTGGGAGACGTGGGACTTGACGGTGGCCTCGGTGATGTAGAGGCGGTGGGCGATCTGCTGGTTGGAGAGGCCCTCGCCGAGGCAGTCGAGGACGTCGCGTTCGCGGTCGGTGAGCCGGCCGAGGCCCTCGGGGTGGGACTGCACCGCGTTGCTCGTGCCGGCGAAGTGGGCCATCACGCGGCGGGTGACCTGGGGGGCCAGTACGCCGTCGCCCTGGGCGACCAGGTGGATCGCCTCGACCAGGCGCAGGGCCTCGATCGACTTGATGAGGAATCCGGCGGCGCCGGCCTGGAGGGCGGCATAGACGTACTCGTCGAGGTCGAAGGTGGTCAGGACCAGGACCTGGCACACGTTCTCCTGGACGAGGACGCGGGTGGCCGCGATGCCGCCCCCGCCCGGCATCCGGACGTCCATCAGGACTACGTCGGGGCGGAGTTGGCGGGCCATGTGTATCGCGGTCGTACCGTCGACGGCCTGGCCGACCACCTCGATGCCGCCCGCCTGTTCCAGTACGAGGACCAGACCTGCCCGGACCGCGGCGTGGTCGTCGGCCACCAGGACCTTGATGCTCATGAGTGCTCGCGTTCCTTCTCCGGCCCCAGGGGGAGCTTCGCGTGGACCCGCCAGCAGCCGCCGTCGGGTTCCGCCGAGACCGTTCCGCCGATCGCCGCCGCGCGTTCGCGCATGTTGAGCAGGCCGGTGCCGGTTCCGGGGAGTACGGGTTTCCTGGTGTCGGCCAGTTCGCTGACCACCTCCACATGCAGGTCGCCGTCCTCGGCGCGCACCGCGACCCGGGCGCGGGACCCGGCGGCGTGCTTGGCCGCGTTGGTCAGCGCCTCCTGCACGATCCGGTAGGCGGCGAGGTCCACCGACGCGGGAATGCCGGGGGGCAGGTCGACGGGAGGGCCGACGGTGGTGGTGAGGGTGGGCGTCAGGGTTACCTCCAGACCGGTGGCACGGGCGGAGTCCAGGAGGACGTGCAGTTCGGCCAGGCGGGCCGGGGATGCCTGGGACAGCTGCTGCTCGTCCGCGTTCTGGCCGCGCAGCAGCTCGATCATCGCGCGCATCTCGGTGAGGGCCTCGACGCTGTTCTTCCGTATGGAACGCAGCACCGTGCTCACGGCCGGATCGTCGCTCGGCATCGAGCCCGCCGCGTCGGACTGGATGGCGATGGCCGACAGATGCCCGGCGATCACGTCGTGCAGGTCCCTGGCCATCCGTGCCCGCTCCTCCGACACCGCGGTGCGGCGGTCGAGTTCGGCGATCCTGGCCTGTTGTCTCGCGCGGGTGCGCTCCGCCTCGGCCTCCTCGCGTTGCTGACGTACCGTCATCGCCCACCAGACCGGCACGAAGACGATCGACAGCATCAACAGGATGAGCAGGAAGACCACTTGCCAGTCGCGTACGGACCAGAGCAGCGCGGTGGTGATCAGCACGGCCAGGGCGATGACCGTACGGATGAGGGTGCGGCTCGCGCGCCGGGAGCCGTTCAGGGTGGCGTTGTAGAGCAGTTCGGAGACCACGAGCAGCATGGAGATGCTGAAGCCCATCAGTACGTCGACCGCGCAGCAGAACAGGCCCGCGCCCAGGGCGGGGAGCGGCAGGTGTCTGCGGACCAGCACGGCGAGACACGCGCAGAAGAGCGGGATCAGCCGCCAGCCGATCGGCAGGTTCCACAGGGCGAGCGTGTGCACGTCCCGGAAGAAGGGGTACCACCCGGCGACGTAGAGGAACGTGCCCAGCGCGAACAGTCCCACGGCCGGCAGGACGTCCTTCCGGTCGGAGGGAAAGCTCCGGTCCCGTAGGACTCCAAGACCCGCCATGAATTCATAAAACCACATCTGGCCAGGGGAGTTGGCGCGGAATCGACTGCTCCGAAGGTATCTCCATCGAAGGTGGGAGAGTGCCGCGTGCACCCCTTCGAAGGGGTGAGGTCCGCTCCTACCAAGCACCGAAGACAAGGGGCCGTACGCGCCGCGAGGCTGGGGGGATGAAACAGCGACCCAGGAGTGGGGCCGAGACCACGGCCACGGCACAGTCACCCCTAGCGCGGCCCGACCGGCCGGCGGAACGGAGCGCGCCGGGCGCCGGGGCCGCCGGGCGTCGTATCGAGGTTCTGGACATCTTGCGCGGTGTGGCGATCATCGGCACGCTCGGGACGAACATCTGGTTGTTCACCCATCCGCTGGGGCCGCCCAGTCTCTTCTTCCGGATGCCGGGGGCGGACTCGGCGGGCGGCGCGGTGGAGGTCGCGCTGCGGTACCTCTCGAACGGGAAGTTCCTGGCGCTGCTCACCATCCTGTTCGGCGTCGGGCTGGAGCTCCAGTACCAGTCGGCCAAGCGGCGCGGGAGGCGGTGGCCCGGCTGGTACCTGTGGCGGGCGGCACTGCTGTTCGTCGAGGGCGCGCTGCACTTCGTCCTGGTCTTCGAGTTCGACGCGCTCATCGGGTACGTGTTCATCTCGCTGATCGTCGTCTACCTGGTGGGGCGGGGCGAGCGCTGTGTGCGCGCCTGGATCATCGCCATGGGCACCCTCCATCTGCTGCTGGTCGCCGCGCTCAGTTACGCGATGGCCGCCACCGGCACCGGGTCGGGCTCGGTCGGCACGATGGGGAAGGCCGACATCTACGCGGTGGGCGGGTACGGGGAGCAGATCGCGCTGCGTCTGGACCGGTTCCTGCTGTACCGCCTGGAGACGTTCTTCGTGGTCCCGATGGGCGTGGTGCTCTTCCTGATCGGCTCCCGGCTGCTGCGGGCCGGGGCGTTCGAGCAGAGCGAGCGGGGGGCCCGTATCCGTGGCCGGCTGATGCTGATCGGGCTCGGTGTCGGCGCTCCGCTGAACCTGCTGACCGCGTTCGGCGGGCCGCACTGGTTCGTGGTGGACCGGTATCTGCTGCCGCCGCTGGTCGCCCTCGGCCTGCTGGGGCTGGTCACCACGCTGGCGCACCGGATGACCGGTGAGCACGGTGTGCTGCGGCGCGGGGTGACGGCGGTGGGCCGCAGCGCCCTGTCCTGCTACGTGTTCCAGAATCTGGTGGCGGCCGCGCTCTGTTACGGCTGGGGGCTGGGGCTCGCCACCGAACTCGGCTGGGCACGGCCGTGGTGGCCGGTGCTCGCCTGGACCGCGATCGTCGGCTCGTTCATGGTGCTGTCGACGCTGTGGATGCGCGGGTTCAGCCGGGGGCCGCTGGAACTCGTGTGGAACTGGGCCTATGTGGCGCCCCAACGACTGGGCCGGGCGGCGTAGGTGCCGGCCCGGTCCGGGAAAGGGGGCGGCGGTGCCCGTATCAGCTCCGGGCACCGCCGTCTCCGTGGTTCAGCCGATTCAGCAGGTTCAGCAGGTTCAGGGGGTACGTAGTTCCACGGTGCGTGGGCGCCCATCGAGACACCGATGCCGCTACCGCTCGCGAAGTACGGCGTACCGCTTGCCGACACGGCCCCCGTCGAGCGGACACCCGCGCCCGTCCCCGACCCTCCGTCAGCCCGTGGTTCGCCGCTCCGCTGGTGGCCGTCCGCTGAGCGGGAGTTCACTCCGGACGTATCCGAAGAACCTCCGGGACCGCTACCCGTCCGAGAGGGACGCCGAGTCCACAGCCTGAGCCACGTGAGCCCAAGCCCCGTCTCAACCAAGCTTGTTCGCCCGGCGCGCCGACTCACCCGCCAGCGCCACCACCAGCCCGACGACGGCGACGACGAGATACGCGCCGTTGGACAGCTCGAACCAACGGTGCAGCATCCCCCAGTCGTTGTCGCCGAACGTCAACCCCGCGAAGCCCAGCGCTCCCTGGGCGCAGGTGATCCAGCCGATGACCGCGATCGTTTCTCTCATACGTCCACGGTCCCGCCGGATCGGACCCCGGGCATCCTGCGTCCGCACGAAACGGCGGTAGGCCGAAGGATGCAGTCCGCACAGCGCCGTACAGAACAAACGGGCCCCCACCCCGAGCAAGGTGAGAGCCCCTTCGTCACACACTCCATCAAGCTCAGCCGGCGAGCAGCTTCCGCACCCGGTCCGCCCCCACCGCGAGCAGCAGCGTGGGCAGTCGCGGCCCCGTGTCCCGGCCCACCAGCAGCTGGTAGAGCAGCGCGAAGAACGACCGCTGCGCCGTCTTCAGCTCGGGCGTCGGCTTCGCGTCGGGCGCCAGCCCGGCCAGCACCTTCGGCACTCCGTAGACGAGCGTGGTCAGCCCGTCCAGCGACCAGTGGCTGTCCAGCCCGTCCAGCAGCAGCCGCAGCGACTCGCGGCCCTGCTCGTCCAGCGTGGCCAGCAGCTCCTGGTCCGGCTCGGCGCGCACGATCGTGCGCGCCTCGGCGGGCACCTGGCTGGTGATCCAGTTCTCCGCGCGGTCGAGCCGGGGGCGCGCCTCGTCCAGCGAGGTCAGCGGGTGCTCCGGGTCCAGCTCGCTGAGGATGCGCAGGGTCTGCTCCTCGGCGCCGGCCGTGATGTCCGCGACCGAGGCGAGGGTGCGGTACGGCAGCGGGCGCGCCGTCCTCGGCAGCTCGCCGCCCGCCGTGGCGACGGCGCGGCCGTACGCGGCGGTGTCGGCCGGGAGCGCCGAGCCGTCGGTGACCTTGCGCTCCAGGGCGTCCCACTCGTCGTACAGCCGCTGGATCTCCTGGTCGAAGGCGATCTTGAACGACTGGTTCGGCCTGCGGCGCGCGTACAGCCAGCGCAGCAGCGGCGCCTCCATGATCTTCAGCGCGTCGGACGGGGTCGGGACGCCGCCCTTGCTGGAGGACATCTTCGCCATGCCGGAGATGCCCACGAAGGCGTACATCGGGCCGATCGGCTGCGTACCGTCGAAGATCTCGCGGACGATCTGCCCGCCGACGACGAACGAGGAACCCGGCGAGGAGTGGTCCACGCCCGAGGGCTCGAAGATCACACCCTCGTACGCCCAGCGCATCGGCCAGTCGACCTTCCAGACCAGCTTGCCGCGGTTGAACTCGTTCAGCGCGACGGTCTCGGAGAAGCCGCACTCCGCGCAGGTGTACGCCAGCTCGGTCGTCTCGTCGTCGTACGAGGTGACGGTGGTCAGGTCCTTGCCGCAGCCGCCGCAGTACGGCTTGTACGGGAAGTAGCCCGCGCCTCCCGCGCTGCCGTCGTCCTCGGCGGCGGCGCCGGAGCCCTCGGCCGCCTCCAGCTCGGCCTCGTCGGGCTTCTTCTGGCCCTGCTTGACGCCCTGGCCCTGCTTGGCACCCGGCCCCTGCGGGGCGCCCGCCGCGCCGGTGTCCTTGGCCTTGGTCCGGTACCGGTCGAGGATCGCGTCGATGTCCGCGCGGTGCCTCATCGCGTGCAGGATCTGCTCGCGGTACACCCCGGCCGTGTACTGCTCGGTCTGGCTGATGCCGTCGTACTCGACGCCCAGCTCCGCCAGCGCCCCGGTCATCGCGGCCTTGAAGTGCTCGGCCCAGTTCGGGTACGCGGAGCCGGCCGGGGCGGGCACCGAGGTGAGCGGCTTGCCGATGTGCGCGGCCCAGGACGGATCCGTACCGGGGACGCCCGCGGGCACCTTCCGGTAGCGGTCGTAGTCGTCCCAGGAGATCAGGTGCCTGACCTCGTGCCCCCGGCGGCGGATCTCGTCCGCGACCAGGTGCGGGGTCATGACCTCACGGAGATTCCCCAGGTGGATGGGGCCGGAGGGGGAGAGTCCGGACGCGACGACGACCGGTTTGCCAGGCGCGCGTCGCTCCGACTCGGCGATGACATCGTCCGCGAAACGGGAGACCCAGTCGGCCTCGGTGTTCGGAGCCACGATCGGCACGTCCTTCTTCTTTCTCGTACGCCCAACAGAACCGGGTTTCTCGTGACCCGGCAGACGCCGACAGAACCGGCATCCGCCATTCTCCCAGGTCCGTACGGCAGAGCGAAAACGACTTGATAGCGCATGGGATACTGAGGGAGTTTCCCGTTTGGCAAAAACCCCACCTCAACAGGAACGGCACCAGCCCATGGCCTCGGTCACTTCCCTCGCTTCGACCGTCGATCAGCGCATCGCGGACGCCCTCTCGGCTGCTCTGCCGGAGGCCGGTTCCGCCAATCCGCTGCTCCGCCGAAGCGACCGGGCCGATTTCCAGGCCAATGGACTCCTGGCGCTCGCGAAGAAGCTGAAGGGCAACCCGCGCGAGCTGGCGGCCCAGGTCGTCGCCACGCTCCCCGCCGGTGACGTGATCAAGGAGGTCGAGGTCTCCGGGCCCGGCTTCCTCAACATCACGGTCACGGACCGGGCGATCATCGAGACCCTCGCGGCCCGTGCGGCCGACACCCGGCTCGGCGTCCCCTTCGAGCCGAACCCGGGCACGACGGTCATCGACTACGCCCAGCCGAACGTCGCCAAGGAGATGCACGTCGGCCATCTGCGGTCGGCGGTGATCGGCGCGGCGATGGTCGAGATCCTGGAGTTCACGGGCGAGAAGGTCATCAGGCGCCATCACATCGGCGACTGGGGCACCCAGTTCGGCATGCTCATCCAGTATCTGATCGAGCACCCGCACGAGCTGGACCACAAGGGCGCCGCAGCCTCCGGCGAGGAGGCGATGTCCTCCCTCAACCGCCTCTACAAGGCCTCGCGGGCGCTCTTCGACTCCGACGAGGAGTTCAAGGCGCGGGCGCGGGACCGGGTGGTGGCCCTCCAGGCGGGCGAGCCCGAGACCCTCGCGCTCTGGCAGCGGTTCGTGGACGAGTCGAAGATCTACTTCTACTCGGTCTTCGACCAGCTGGACATGGAGATCCGCGACCCCGACGTCGTGGGCGAGTCCGGCTACAACGACATGCTGGAGGAGACCTGCCGGATCCTGGAGGAGACGGGCGTCGCCGTCCGCTCCGAGGGCGCGCTCTGTGTCTTCTTCGACGACGTCAAGGGCCCGGACGGCAACCCGGTCCCGCTGATCGTCAAGAAGACCAACGGCGGCTACGGATACGCGGCGACGGACCTCTCCGCCATCCGCGACCGGGTGCGCAACCTCGACGCGTCGACGCTGGTGTACGTGGTCGACGCGCGCCAGTCGCTGCACTTCAAGATGGTCTTCGAGACCGCCAGGCGGGCCGGCTGGCTCAGCGACGAGGTCCGCGCGGTCCAGCTCGCGTTCGGCACGGTGCTCGGCAAGGACGGCAAGCCGTTCAAGACCCGTGAGGGCGAGACCGTACGGCTGGTGGACCTGCTGGATGAGGCCGTCGAGCGGGCCACCGCGGTCGTCCGGGAGAAGGCGCGCGACCTCGGCGAGGAGGAGATCGCCGAGCGCGGCAAGCAGGTGGGCATCGGCGCGGTGAAGTACGCCGACCTGTCGACGTCCGCCGCCCGGGACTACAAGTTCGACCTGGACCAGATGGTGTCGCTGAACGGCGACACGTCGGTATACATCCAGTACGCGTACGCCCGTATCCAGTCGATCCTGCGCAAGGCGGGCGACACCACCGCCACCGCCCACCCGGAGCTGGAGCTGGCCCCGGCCGAGCGGGCGCTCGGGCTGCACATCGACCAGTTCGGCGAGGTCCTGGCCGAGGTGGCGGCGGCGTACGAACCGCACAAGCTGACCGCGTACCTCTACCAACTGGCGTCGCTCTACACGACGTTCTACGACCAGTGCCACGTGCTCAGCGACGAAAACCCTCCGGCCCTGGTGGAGAACCGCCTCTTCCTCTGCGCCCTCACGGCCCGCACGCTCCAGCAGGGGCTGGCGCTGCTGGGGATCAGGTCTCCCGAGCGGCTGTGAGCCGTGCTTGGATGACGCGATGGACTCCCTTCATGACACATCCGTCGCGCCCGTACAGCTCCCGTTCCTGAAGTGGGGCCCGCCGGACGCAGACCGGCGGGCCCTGCTGCTGCACGGTCTGACCTCGTCGGGAGCCTGCTGGTGGCAGGTGGCCGACGCGCTGGCCGGGGCGGGCTGGTCCGTCACCGCACCCGATCTGCGCGGCCATGGCCACGCGCCGCGGACCCGGCGCTACGACATCGCGGGGTTCGCCGCCGACGTACTGCCGCTCACGCCCGCTTCGACCGCCGGCCTCGGCGGCTCCGATGGTTCCGGCGGCTCCGATGGCTGGGACCTGGTCGTCGGGCACTCCCTCGGGGGCGCCGTCGCGACGGCGGCCGTGACCGCCGAGCCCGGCTGGGCGAAGCGCCTGCTGCTGGTGGACCCGGCGCTCAGCATCACCGGCGAGCTGAACGAAGCCATCGTCCAGGCCATGATCGCCGGGCTGAACGCCACCCCCGAGGCACTGCGCGAGAACAACCCGGCCTGGCACCCGGAGGACGTCACGCTGAAGCTCGCGGCAGCCAGGCTGACCAGCCCGTACGTCGTGGACAGCATCCTGCGGCAGAACATCCCCTGGTCGTACGAGAAGGCCCTGACCGCCTACGCCGGCACCGTCACCGTCCTCGCCGCCGACCCGGGCCGCGGCCCCGCCTTCACCGCGGACGAGGCCCGCCGCGTCCAGAGCGGCAAGCCGGACTTCGTCTGGTCGGTGGTCGAGGGCGCGGGCCACTCCGTCCACCGGGACAACCCGCAGGCCGTCATCGCCGCCGCGCTCGCCGAGCCACAGCCGTAACAGCACCCGTGGAGGCCACCACGCTCCACGGCCTCCGCGCCCCCACTGCGTCCCCACTGCGTCCCCCTGTGCTTCTTGCGCCCCCTCCCTCTCGCCAACTCTCTTCGGCTACCTTCCTGTCACAGAAAGTAACGCTTCGCAGCGGAGGAAAGGTGATCCGATGAGCGGCAGCCACAGCGGCAAACCCGACACGGCCGAGAGCGACGGACACAAACCCAACAAACCCATCCCTCCGGCCGATCCGAAACGTCCCGAGACGCCGAAGAGGTGAGCGAGGAAAGCTCCCCGGCCGCCCTCGCCCGGCAATTGACCCGAGGAGGACACCTCGCGCCCGCGTGGCGCGAGGCGTTCACCCAGGTCGACCGCAAGCGGTTCATCCCCGACCGCGTCTGGATCCAGGGCGAGGACGGCTACCACCCGCTCGACCGCGTCACCGACCCCGACCGCTGGCACAGGCTCGCCTACGAGGACCGGGCCCTGGTCACCCGGGTCGAGGACGACGGCGTCGATACGGCGGCGCTCGTCCCCTCCAGTTCGGCGAGCATGCCGCGCGTCGTGGCCACCATGCTCGACGCGCTCACCGTGGCCGACGGCATGCGCGTACTGGAGGTCGGCACCGGCACCGGCTACAACGCCGCCCTGCTCTCCGAACGGCTCGGCGACCAGCAGGTGGTCTCCGTCGAGGTGGATCCCCGCACCGCCGACACCGCGCGGGCCACGCTGAAGAACGCGGGCCACTCCCCCACGGTCATCACCGGCGACGGCGGCCTCGGCTGTCCCGCGCACGCGCCGTACGAGCGCACCATCGTCACCTACGCCCTCCACAGCGTCCCGTACGCCCTGGTGGAACAGACCGCACCCGGCGGGGTGATCGTGCTGCCGTGGGGAACCGGCCTGTACAACGGCGTCCTCCTGCGCCTCACCACGGGCGAGGACGGCACGGCGACCGGACCCGTCATCGGCGACTCCGCCTTCATGTGGAACAGGTACGAGACCCCGCGCCGGGACGTCATGGCCACCGTCCAGAACCGGGGCCGGAGCCAGGACCAGGGCCAGAACCAGGGCCAGGGCCAGGACCAGGGCCAGAACCAGGCCGACCGGGCCCCGACCACAGCCCCGGCCACAGCCACGCGCACCGGCCTCGACCCACGGCTCGTCTTCGGCGACGAGGACGCCACGTTCACCGCCGGCGTCCTGGTCCCCGACTGCCGTTACAGCGTCGGCCACGGCCCCGGCGGCGAGTTCACCCTCTGGCTCGCCGACCACACCACCGGCTCCTGGGCGAGCGTCGACTACCGCCCCAATGCCTCCTCCGCAGACCATCCGCTCCGGCAGTACGGCCCCCGCGCCCTCTGGAGCGAGGTGGAGGCCGCGTACGACTGGTGGCGGAACGCCGGATCACCGGAGCGCACCCGCTTCGGCCTCACGGTCACCCCTGTCGGCCAACACCTCTGGCTGGACACACCCGACCGTCCGCTCTGACGTCGAACTCGCACCACACGATCTTGCCGGGATCCCGCTCGCCGACACCCCACATGTCGGCGAGCGCCTCCACCAGCAGCAACCCACGCCCCGACTCCTCGTCGGCCTCGCCGCCCGGCCCGCTCACCCGGGGCTGCCCGCCCCCGCTGTCATGCACCTCGACCCGCAGCGGCCCGTCCTCGCACCACCACAGCCGCAGCAGAAACCCGCGCCCGGGCGGAACGCCGTGGACGAGCGCGTTGGTGGTCAACTCGCTGACACAGAGCAGTACATCGTCCAACCGCGCGCCGAGGCCCCATTCCTCCACGGCGGCGCGGACGAACTCCCTGGCAGCGGGGACGGACTGACGCTCACGCCGGTAGAAACGCTCGCGCAGGAGATGGTGTTGCATCGTCTCGTTCACGAGACGATTGTCACTGTGGGTGACTATGGTGGTGCAGTGCGTGGACCCGTACATCAAAACTGTACGGGCGGCCTCGCGTGACGTACGGGTAAGGAAGGGGAGTTGGACAGGCATGCACCCCAGAAAACGGCCGCGCAAGAACGCGTCGGCGATGAAGCTCGTAGGCAAGCTGGTGGCCCGGTTCCGCGAAGCGGCGGGGCTCACCCAGCGCGAACTGGCCGAGCGGGTGAGCACGCACGAGGAGACGATCGCCTCCATCGAGCAGGGCAGAAGGCCACTCAAACCGGACATGGCGCACGTGCTGGACCAGCTGCTGGACACGAAAGGGGCGCTGGAGACGGCGGTGGAGAACATGCCGGAGGTCGACCTGATCCCGGCGTGGGCGGAGCAGTACATGGACCTGGAGAGCGAGGCGATCGCGCTGTCGTGGTTCGAGAACCAGGTGCTGCCGGGGCTGCTCCAGACGAAGAACTACGCGCGGGAAGTCTTCCGCAGCAAGGTACCCGTCCTCAGCGAAGAAGAGATCAACTCACAGGTCAGCGCCCGCATGGAACGCCAGGAGATCCTGCGCCGAAGTGTGCCTCCGATGGCCAGCTTCATCATCTCCGAGGCCATCCTCCTCGACCGTCTCGGTGGCGACGAAGTACACAAGGAGACCCTCCGCCATCTCCGTACCTGCGCCGACCTCCCGGGCATCGCCCTCCAGGTCATGCCACTCGGCCGCCAGTCCCATGCCGGGTTGAACGGTCCCTTCATCCTTCTGGAAACACCGGACCACCAGCACCTCGGATACACCGAGACTCAACGCGGCAGCCAGATCGTCTCCGACCCGGACGAGGTGAGTATCCTCGCCCAGAAATATGCGATGCTGCGGACGCAGGCCCTCAACTCCGAGGACACCAAGGACCTGTTGGACCGGCTGCTAAGAGGAGAGCAATGAGCGCACTTGAGTGGTTCAAGTCCAGCTACAGCGGCGACGAAGGCGGCGCCTGCCTCGAAGTCGCCTACGTCTGGCGCAAGTCCAGCTACAGCGGCAGCGAAGGCGGCGAGTGCGTAGAGATCGCCGCCCACCCCGCCGCCGTCCACATCCGGGACTCCAAGATCCCCGGCGGCCCGATACTGACCCTCGCCCCCACCACCTGGGCCGCCTTCACCGGACACGTCACCACTCGCTGACCGGTCCCGGCCCACGGCAGTGACGCGCGGAGGCAAGGCAGCTCAGGCCAGCGCCTCCGCCATGTCCTCCGCCTGCTTCAGTACGCGCTCGATCGCGGCGTACTGCCGGTCGGGCGGATAGCCGTACTTACGGAGCAGCCGGAGCACCCGGGCCATGATCCGGTCCCGGGCCTGCTCCTTGACCTTCCAGTCGACGGTCACGTCCGTCCTGATCTGCTCGTACAGCTCGTGCGCGATCTTGGCGAGGAGGCTGTCCTCCATCTCCTCCGCAGCCGACGTATCGGCCGCGAGCGCGTCGTAGAAGGCGAGTTCGTCCTCCGAGAGCCCCAGCTCCTTCGCCCGTCCACGGTCGGCCGACACTTCCTTGGCCAGCTCGACCAGCACCTTCATGAACTCGGCCGCTGTGAGGAGCCCGTTGGTGTAGCGGTTCATGGCGGCCTTCATCTTCTCGGTGAAGATGCCCTGACGGGTGAGGTTTCGCGGATGGGCGTCCTTGATCTCCTTCATCAGCAGACGGCGCAGCGCCTCGATGGCGAGGTTCGGATGCGGGCCGGTCCGGAGATCACGCAGCACGGACTCGTCCAGGTGCGACAGGTCGGGCTTGGTCAGGCCGGCCGCGTCATAGATGTCGACGACTCCGTCGGCCGCCACGACGGACGCGTTGAGCTGTTCGATCAGCAGCTGGACATCGGCGGCCGTGGCCAGCCCCTGGTCTTCCCTCTCCTGTGCGGTGAGCTTCTCGCGCGACGTACGCACCGCCTCGAAGAAGCGGATGTCAGGCAGCAGATCCTGCACACGAGAGTCGGTCGGGCAGAGCGAGAACGCATTGCGCAACAGGTTCGCGTGATGCATGAACCGCTGCTTCCGCGTCGCCTTCCCAGGCGGCAACTCCCGCTCGGGAATGCTCAGATACTCCAGCACACCGGTCAGAGCCTCCCGGTAGGCGCTCGGCCTTCCCGTGTCCCGGGTCGCCCGCCAGGCACAGCCGCCGAGCACCTCGACGATGGCCTGATGGCTCTCCCGTACCAGCTGGACGGCTCCCTTGAGGTCAGCCCCGAGCATCGGGTTCTTCTGTTCCTCCGGGGAGTACTCGGCAAGGGCTTCCTTGATCTGCCGTATCACCCCCTGGAAGTCGACGACCAGCCCTGAGGGCTTACCCGGCCAGGTGCGGTTGACGCGGGCGATGGCCTGCATGAGCGCGGTGCCCTGCATCCGCTTGTCCAGGTAGAGGGTGTGCAGGGGCGGGGCGTCGAAGCCGGTCAGCCAGAGCGACTGGACGATGACGAGTTCCAGTTCGTCGTCCGCGTCGACCATCCGCTTCTGAATCGGCTTCAGCTGGGTGGACGTCCTGATGTAGTCGGAGACCTCCGGGCCGTCCTTGGCCGGGTTTCCGGTGAAGACCACCCGGATACGGCCGCTGGTGTCCGTGAGCAGCCCGGTCTTGGCGTCCCGTTCCCCGGCCCAGTCCGGCCGACGGCGTACGACCTCCTCGAAGAGCCGCGCGGCGATGAACCGGGACGCGCAGACCACCATGCCCTTGCCCCGGTGCCCAGTGAGTTTGAACATCTCCTCGCTCCGCGCGTCCCAGTGCGCGAGCAGTTCCCCGGCCAGTTCCCTGATCCGCTCCGGGGCGCCGATGAGGTTCTCGTACTTCCCGAACTGCGTACGGGCCTTACGCTTCTCCTCCTCCGACAGGCCCTCGATCACCCCCTCCGCCCGGGCGTTCAGCTCGTCGAGATCCGCGTCGGGCAGCAGGTCCACCTTGACGAGATGCGGCTCGTAGAAGACGGGGAGGGTCGCGCCGTCGTCCACGGCCTGAGTCAGGTCATAGGTGTGGATGTTGTCGCCGAACACCCCCCAGGTGCTGCCGATCCGGCCCTTGATGGGCGTGCCGGTGAACGCGATGAAGGTGGCGTTGGGCAGCGCGTCGCGCAGATTGCGGGCGTAGCCGTCGATGAAGTCGTAGTGGCTGCGGTGTGCCTCGTCCACCACCACGATGATGTCCCGGCGGGGTGAGATCAGCGGGTGCCGTGCCCCCGCCTCCCGTTCCTCGACGGTGAGCCGGAACTTCTGGAGCGTGGTGAAGATGACCCCGCCGTTGCTCGTGGGGCTGGTGAGCAACTGCCGCAACTGCCCGGTGTCCTCGGCCTTGACCGGAGCGCCGGTGATCACCCGCTCCAGGCTGCGGCTGGCGACGAAGGTGCCATAGAGCTGATCGTCGAGGTCGATACGGTCGGTGAGGAGCACGAACGTCGGGTTGGACAGCTCGTCGGTGCGGGCAGCCTTCCCCACGTAGAAGAGCATCTCCTCACTCTTCCCGGCGCCTTGCGTATGCCACACCACGCCCGCTCGGCCATCGGTGGCCACGGCGGATTCGGTGGCGCGTACGGCTTCGTTGACGGCGAGGTACTGGTGTGCCTTGGCGAGCTTCACCGTGTTGACCGCGCCGACGTTCTCCGCCGAGTACGACAGGAAGTTCCCGACCAGGTCGAGGAAGTGCCCCGGCTCGAACGCGCCGTACACCATCCGTTCCAGCGCCCGCCCGTCCTCGCGCTCGTGCTTGCGCAGCAGCTGGCCGTGCTCGTCAGCGTGCCAGGGTGCCATGTGCTGCCAGGGGGTGAAGGGGGTGCCGAGGCGGGCGGTTATCCCGTCGGTGGCGAGCGCCATAAGGAACGTCGCGAACGTCCCCGTCTCCTTCAGCTCCCGCCGGTAGCCCTGGATCTGGTCGTAGGCGGTACGCGCGTCGTCCTGGCTGTCGGCCTTCTTCAGCTCGATGACGGCGAGCGGCAGGCCGTTGACGTACAGGACGATGTCGAAGACGAACGTCCGGCCCTTGATGCTGCGCACCCTGACCTGCTCGGCGGCGACCAGATCATTGGCACCCGGCTCCCGGAAGTCCACCGGCTGGATCCGGGCGTGCCGCTCCTCGCCGGTGGCCGGGTCGGTGTACGGCACGGTGACGCCGTAGACGAGCCGCTCGTAGAACCGGTGGTTCTCACGGAGATCGTTCCGGGTGAGCCGCTCCAGCAGTTGGCGGATGGCGTCGTCGATGACCTGTGCGTCGTGCTGGGGATAGCGGCTGCTGATGGCCTTGCGCAGACGCGGATAGAGGACCAGATCCTCCCAGTCCGTACGCACGCCTTTCGACGGCCCCAGCTCCGGCCCGGGGATGTGCTGCCACCCGTACTCGGCGAGCATCCCGAGGGTGTGGAGTTCGAGTTCCTTCTCGGTGAGTTTGTCTATGGGCGGCTCAGCAAGTGGGTGGTTGCTCGGGGCGTCGGTCATACGGCCTCTTCTACGGTACGGACGGCGTCCTTGACGCGGAGCTTCCCGGAGATGAGCAGGGGGAGGAGGGTGTCGCGGAGTTCGGCTAGTGAATCGGACTCCGCATCCAGGGACTTCATCATCCGGAACGACGAGTCACATTGAGTTCTCAATTCCTCAAGCAGTTCCAGCTTGGGACGGTTCATCAAAAATCTAACCACCCGATCCACCTGGCAACGCTGACGCCCAGATGATCCCGTCATGCTTGCGATTGCGTGCGCACGAAAACGTGGACTACGCGCCAACAAGTACGAGAAATGCTCGGGAATACCAGCCCGAGACCTCATGACGATAAACTCGGTAGAACCGAACCCAATTTCACCCGACTTCATGAAGTCAACAAAAGCGGTCTTCCCGTTCTCCAAACAGGGAGTGATACGAGCCATAACCGTGTCACCATTCACGAACCGCGCCCCTCCACTGGGGGATCTCACCCCCCAACGAGTCACCCGAGCCGACACAGTCGGAAGCGCCGCCATGTCAACGTAGACCGCCTCGCTCACATGCGGCTTCGGAACCTTGGGATTGAACTCGATCAGCTCTTCGACCATCACCGAATCAGCGGAGGACACCACTTCGCGATCGAGGCCGCACTGCGCGAATCTGGACTGCAACAGATCTTCAACAGTGACGATAATTCGCCTATTTGCAGCGATTTTATCGTCAAGTGCGCCGAGCACTTCGACAATGGCCTGTTGCTCTCCACGCGACGGACAAGGCACCTTCAATCCACGAATACTGGTCAATGGCGTAGCAATTCCCGGCACGCCAACAGTCGACACATGCGCCAAAATACTTCTCTGCCCCTGATGCGACTGGAACCAGTAGTAATAGAATTCGGGAATCGAAAGAGACTCATCCAATCGACACTTGACCTGACTTGAACCGATCACATAACGCGAATATCTAGGGTTTCTTGGAATCATAGAAACTTGCCCAATAGTTCCTCGGTGAGTAAAAATCAGATCACCGGGCTCAACGTTGGCAGATTTAAGATCATCAGCCTTCTCTGGAGAGATGTAGACAAAATCATCGTCCAAGAAGATCCCTCCGGACAAATTTCCGCCGCGCACCACAGGGATTCCAGATTTAATATAGTTCTCCTTAGTAATTTTTGACCCGAACGGCCCCATCGAGAACGCCGACCGATCCGAAGAAGCCAACTCACCGAAGACGGTTTCACGCCACGTCGAAAAGCTCATCACACCCTCCCCAACTGATCGTCCACAACCTTCGCCAACCGCTCCGACTCCGCGAACTGCTCCCGCAGCAGCCCCGTGAGCCGCGCGATCTTCGCCTCCACCGGCTCCGCGTCCGGGTCGACGACCGCCTCGGCCGTACCCACGTACCGCCCCGGCGTCAGAACGAAGTCGTGCTCGGCGATGACGTCGAGCGGCGCGCTCGCACAGAAGCCCGGCACGTCCTCGTACGCACCGGCCCCCTCCTTGCCACGCCAAGCCCGCACCGTGTCGCCGATCCGTCCGACGATCTCCTCCTCCGTCAGCACCTTCAGCGTGCGGTTCTCCATGACGCCCAGCTCCCGCGCGTCGATAAACAGCACCTCGCCCCGGCGCCCCCGTACCCAGTCCGAGTGCCGGCCCTTGCCCTCCGCCAGGAACCACAGGCACGCCGGGATCTGCGTGGACCGGAACAACTGGCCCGGGAGCGCGATCATGCAGGCGACCAGGTCGTCCTCGACCATCGCGCGCCGGATCTCGCCCTCGCCGGACTGCTTGCTGCTCATCGAGCCGTTGGCCAGCACCACACCCGCGCGCCCGCTCGGCGCGAGTTTGCTGATCATGTGCTGGAGCCAGGCGTAGTTCGCGTTGCCGACCGGCGGGGTGCCGTACATCCAGCGCTTGTCCATGCCCAGCAACTCCCCGCCCCAGTCGGAGATGTTGAAGGGCGGGTTGGCCATCACCACGTCGGCCTTCAGCTCGGGGTGCTGGTCGTTGCGGAACGTATCAGCGGGCTCGTCCCCCAGCTGCGCCTCCACACCGTGGATGGCGAGGTTCATATGGGCCAACCGCCAGGTGGTCAGGTTGAGTTCCTGGCCGTACACCGCGACATTGAGCGGGTTGCCACCGTGCGACTCGATGAACTTCTCCGCCTGGACGAACATGCCGCCGGAACCGCACGCCGGGTCGTACACCCGCTCGCCCTGTTCCGGCTCCAGGATCTCCACCAGCAGCTTCACCACGCTCGCGGGTGTGAAGTACTCGCCACCCTTGCGGCCCTCCTGAAGCGCGAACTGGCCGAGGAAGTACTCGTACACCTCGCCCATCAGGTCCCGCGCGCCCTTGCGCCTGCCGTCGTCGCCCAACTGCTCCTGGAAGACAAGCCGGTTGAGCAGCCTGACCAGTTCGGCGAGGAGTTGGTCGTCCACCCGACCGCTGCTGTAGATCTTCGGCAGGGTCTGCTTCAGCGCGGGGTTGAACTTCTCGATCGCGCGCATCGCCCCGTCGATGGCCTCCCCCACGCTCTCGCCGTCCACCGACCCCTTTGCTCGCTCCAGGATGCTCTCCCATCGCGCGGTCGGCGGTACGTAGAAGATGCCCGCGCCCGTGTACTCGCGGCGTTCCTCCAGTGTGGCGAGGAGGTCGGCCTCCTTCCAGCCGCCCTCCTCGCGCAGCTCGCTCTCCAGCTGCTGCCGCTTCTCGGCCATCGCCGCCGAGACGTACTTGAGGAAGACGAGGCCCAGCACGAAGTGCTTGTACTCGGCGGCGTCCAGGCTGCCACGCAGCTTGTCGGCGGACTTCCAGAGGATGGACTTCATGTCCTCGGGTTCGGTCGCCTTCTTCTTCCGTGGCGGCACGGGGCCTCGCCTCTCTCGTCGTTCTCGTTGTTCGGTCTTCGTGCTACGGACTTCGTACGGGTCAGGCAGCAGGGCCGGGGGGCCGTCGCCGCAGGGCAAGCGCCCCGTCCGCGACACCCGCCGCCAGCCGGTCGGCCAGTGTGTCGAGGGCGTCGAGCTGACGGCGTACCTCGGTCCTGTGGCGGTCGGCCTCGGCCAGCACCGCCTCCAGTTCCTCGATCTCCTCGGGTGGCAGCTCGGGCAGATCCATGTCCCGCAGGCTCACCCTCGGAACCAGCGACCCGCTCACGCGCCCCTGGTTCCGAGGCGCGGAGAGGAGCTGGGCGAGCGGGTGCGGCCGTATCCACAGGCTCTCCGGCCGCACAGGCTCCCCCTTCGCCAGCGCCGTCAGATACTTCCGGTACGCGGCGATCCGCAGCCCCTGTACCGGCGCCAGCAGCACGCATCCCCCCGCGTCGTCCACCCGTGTTCGTACCCCGTGCTCGGTGAACAGGAAGACATCGCCGCGCTCGGTCGTCACCGCCTGCGGATACTGGGCCAGATCCTCCAGATCGATCCGCCGCCGCCCCACCGGCAGGGCGCCGAGCATCTCCTCCCGGCCGATGACCACCAGCCCGGTGTCCCCGATGTCGGACTCCCGGATGCGATGGCCGGGCAGGTGCTTCAACTGCCCGGCCTTGATGTGCTCGCCCACCTTCCGGTGCCGCAGCCCACCAGCCCGCTTACCCACACCGAGATCGCCGATCCACTTCTTCAGCTGCGGCAGCACGGCGAACGCCTCGCGGCGGGCGTCGCCGACCGCCTCGAAGTGGTCCAGCCCCTTCTCCGGAGGGGCGAGCCGGTGCGCGGGCAGCACCGAGCGCCCGTCGAGGAGGGCGTCGGCACGTGGCCCCGACGCCGCCACCGGTACGTACCCGGCTTCCTCCGCCACCGGCGGCCGTCCGCCGCGCAGCAGTTCGGTGACGTACGCGATCCACGCGCCGCCCACCCGCCGCGCGATCCGGTCCGCGTCGACCAGCAGCACACGCCCCTTGTCCTCCGGGGCTGGATCGCACCGCAGAACGAGCAGCGCGTGTTCCGCTCCCGTACGGAACGGATGGATCCGGCGTGGCAGCTGCACGATCGCCGACACCGCGTCCTGCGCCAGCAACTCCTCCCGCATGCGTACGGCTGCGGTGACGACGGTGGTCCGTGGCCGGGTCAGGGTCCAGGACGGTACGACGACATATCCGCGCCCGCCGGGCCTCAGACGCCGTACGGCTTCGAGCGCCCAGCTCAGCGGCCCGTCCTCGTCACGGTCGCGTTCCCCGGAGGCGTACGGCGGATCGGCGAGAACGATGTCGGCCGAGGGAAACCCCCAGGGAGCGTCGGACGCGGCCCCCCCCTGTTCCGAAGGCCGAAGGGTGTCCAGCTCCTCCGGGTGCGCGCAGAGGTCCACCCCTGTGCTTTCGTACGCGAAGAGCCGGTACAGCAGAAGCGTGCGCCGTAGCAGATCAGGCTCCACGGCCACCATCTCCGTGCGGCCCGAGATGTCATCAAGGGCGAACAACAACTCGCCCAGACCCGCGCAGAGGTTGATCACCGAGGGCTGGCCGGGACCCGCCATGACCGAACCGGCCAGGGAACCGATCAGTTCCGCCAGGACCGGTGGTGTCGTATCCATGGCCAGGTCGGACTCCAGACGCTCGGCAAGTTTGAGTACCTCATCGGCTGCCCCTGGCGCCCCCCGTTCGCCGACCAAGTCACGTGCTGCCTGCACTACCCGCGGGTCCGCACCACGGATGTCCTCGCGCAACTCATCAGGCAGGAGTTCCGGTACCCAGTTGTCTCCCTCACCCGCCATCGCGATGGTCGCCATGGCTCCCCTGATCAGCCGCCCCGCGGACTCGCCCTCGTGCTTGAGAGCGACCAGCCGCCGCATCCTCAAAGCCTGGCGGAACCGGTCTCCGTACGTCTCCGGCCGACCGTTCTCGTCGTACTTACCGTCCGGTACCGGCCGCGCGTCGAGCCATTCGGCGATCGCCTCGGCGTCGAACAGCGGCTTGCTCTCGGTGCCTCCGACCGGCCTCGGGAAGGAGGCATGCCTGCGACGCCAGTTACTGACCGTCGGCCGGCCGACCTCGGCGAGTTCCTTGATCTCGCCCAGCGTCACCCGGTCCGGTCGCCGTTCCCCCTTCTCCTCCATCACAGCCTGATCTCCTCCTCTCCGGAAAGCACCCTCGCCCTGCGCGCCAGAACCTGCGGAACCTGGCTGTACTTGTCGTGCAGCGCGGCCATCTCCGGAGAGAGATAGCTCATCAGAGTGACAACGGCCCTGAAGTCTTCGTCCAGACGGCGACGGTGGCAGATCCGCTCATGGTGAGCTATGCGGTTGCGCAGCAGACGGACAGTTTCGAACCGCTCCTGAAGCGGCGCCCGTCGTCCGGTATAGCCACGGAAACAGTGGCGCAGCGCCGGGCTCCAGAACTGGAACTCATAGTTGTGGCTCCTGCCGAGCAGCCCGACCCAGAAGCCGAACATCAGCTTCGCGACCATGTCGTCCGGCCCGAAGTCGTCTCCGTACCGACCGTGCAGGGACTCCTCGGCGCTGCGGACCTGGTCTTCGCTCGCGTAACTGAGCCGGACCCGGGGAGAGTTCCACCAGTCCTCCCGCCCGTACCGGCCGACAAGCTGCCGGTGGAGCCGGTTACGTAAGCTCACCTCAAGATCACGGAGGGAACCCTGGAACGCCCGGGAGATCTCACCGTCCCAGGCGTAGAGCCGCAGAGCCGCAGCCTGGTCCCCCTCGCAGTCGTCTACGTACGGCTGGAACCGCGCAGCCGAGATCGCCTCGACCAGGATCTTCGTCTCGTCCCCCGCCATCACTGCCGCCTTTTCCGTCGTGCACGAGCGTGTTACGCTTCGCGTCGTAAGCCTTGGAGTCCTGTCACTGCGACAATCACACAGCCCGGGGCACAGCTTGAAAGATCGCTCCCGTGTCCGCCCGCCCGATTCAGGCGGACACGGGAGCACCTTCGTTCAGCGGCTTGGTCTTCACGAAGCGCGCCCAGCTTCTTCGGCTGATTCAGACTCTAGTAGAAGCAGATCTTTTAGCGCAAGGATAGATCCTGAGAAGCACCCTTCTCGGATACCAAGGCGATAGAACGCCTATTTGAAAACTCTGGGCCTCCTCCACAAACACACGCCCCGCCTGCACGCCGCAAGGGGCGGAGCCGACGGGGCGCCATGTCCACATGTGATGAGGGATTATTATTCACAAGGTCACAAAGTCTGCGCGACCTCGGTCGCCCAGTACGTCAGGATCATGTTGGCGCCCGCGCGCTTGATGCCCGTCAGCGTCTCCAGGATCGCCGCGTCCCGGTCGATCCAGCCCTTCTCCGCCGCCGCCTCGACCATCGCGTACTCACCGGAGATCTGGTACGCCGCGACCGGCACGTCCGTCTCGGCGGCGATCCGCGCCAGCACGTCCAGGTACGGCAGCGCGGGCTTCACCATGACCATGTCGGCGCCCTCTTCGAGGTCGAGCGCCAGCTCGCGCAGGGACTCGCGGACGTTGGCCGGGTCCTGCTGATAGGTCTTGCGGTCGCCCTTGAGCGAGGAGCCGACGGCCTCCCGGAAGGGCCCGTAGAACGCCGAGGAGTATTTCGCGGTGTACGCGAGGATCGACACGTCCTCCCGGCCGATGGTGTCGAGCGCGTCCCGGACGACCCCGATCTGGCCGTCCATCATGCCGCTGGGGCCCACCACATGGGCGCCCGCGTCGGCCTGGACCTGGGCCATCTCGGCGTACCGCTCCAGGGTCGCGTCGTTGTCGACCCGTCCCTCCGCGTCGAGCACACCGCAGTGGCCGTGATCGGTGAACTCGTCGAGGCACAGGTCGGACATGACGACCAGCTCGTCGCCCACCTCGGCCCGCACCGCGCGCAGCGCGACCTGGAGGATGCCGTCCGGGTCGGTGCCCGCCGTGCCCGCCGCGTCCTTCGCGGACTCCTCGGGGACGCCGAAGAGCATGATCCCGGAGACCCCGGCCCCGGCCGCCTCGACCGCCGCCGCGCGCAGCGTGTCCAGCGTGTGCTGCTGGACCCCGGGCATCGCGGAGATGGGGACGGGCGCGCCGATGCCCTCCCGTACGAACGCGGGGAGGATCAGGTCCGCCGGGTGCAGCCGGGTCTCGGCCACCATCCGCCGTACCACCGGGTTGACCCGCAGCCGCCGGGGGCGCGCGCCGGGGAAGGATCCGTACACAGTCATCGTCTCTCGCCTCTTGGGTGTGCTTCTGCCGGGGCCTGGGTCCCGGCGGACCGCTTTCGACGATAGCCCCGCCCGTCCCGCCGCCTTACCGACACCGAGACCGGTAAGAGCGCGGTGGGAAGAGCGTGGCGGCAGGAGCACGGCGGGACCACCGGCGAAGCCGCGTAAACGGCCGTGCGGCCCGGTCACCGAAGTGGCCGGACCGCACGGTCGTCAATATGTACAGCGGCTCAGGTCGTACGCCGTCTGCGGCTGCCGGGACGGCGCTCGCTCGGGCGAGTGACCGTTTCACCGGCCTCCTTCGCCACTTCCCTGCGCTGCGATCCGAACGCGGCCAGCGCCTCCGCCAGCTTGTGCACGGACGGCTCCGGTGCCAGGACATCGACCCGCAGCCCGTGCTCCTCGGCGGTCTTCGCCGTGGCGGGGCCGATGCACGCGATCACCGTCACGTTGTGCGGCTTGCCCGCGATCCCGACGAGGTTCCGCACGGTCGAGGAGGAGGTGAAGAGCACGGCGTCGAAGCCGCCCCCCTTGATCGCCTCCCGGGTGTCGGCCGGCGGCGGCGAGGCGCGCACGGTGCGGTACGCGGTGACGTCGTCGACCTCCCAGCCCAGCTCGATCAGGCCCGCCACCAGCGTCTCGGTGGCGATGTCGGCGCGCGGCAGGAACACCCGGTCGATCGGGTCGAAGACCGGGTCGTACGGCGGCCAGTCCTCCAGCAGCCCGGCCGCGGACTGCTCCCCCGACGGTACGAGATCGGGCTTCACGCCGAAGTCGACCAGGGAGGCGGCGGTCTGCTCGCCCACCGCGGCGACCTTGATCCCGGCGAAGGCGCGCGCGTCGAGCCCGTACTCCTCGAACTTCTCCCGCACCGCCTTCACCGCGTTGACCGAGGTGAACGCGATCCACTCGTAGCGTCCGGTGACCAGGCCCTTGACCGCGCGCTCCATCTGCTGGGGCGTGCGCGGCGGCTCGACCGCGATGGTCGGGACCTCGTGCGGGACCGCGCCGTACGACCTGAGCTGGTCGGAGAGCGACGCGGCCTGCTCCTTGGTGCGCGGGACGAGGACCTTCCAGCCGAAGAGCGGCTTGGACTCGAACCACGCGAGCTGGTCGCGCTGGGCGGCGGCGCTGCGCTCACCGACCACGGCTATGACGGGCCGGTGTCCCTCCGGGGAGGGCAGCACCTTGGTCTGCTTGAAGATCTGCGCCAGGGTGCCGAGCGTGGCGTTCCAGGTGCGCTGCCGGGTGGTCGTACCGGCGACGGTGACCGTCATCGGGGTGTCCGGCTTGCGGCCCGCGGCCACCAGCTCACCGGCGGCCGCGCCGATCGTCTCCAGGGTCGCGGAGACGACGACCGTGCCGTCGCTGGCGCCGACCTCGGCCCAGCACCGCTCACCGGCGGTCCTGGCGTCGACGATACGGATGTCCGTGCCCTGGGCGTCGCGCAGCGGCACTCCGGCGTACGCCGGTACACCGACCGCGGCGGCGACGCCGGGGACGACCTCGAAGGGGATGCCGGCGGTGGCGCAGGCGAGCATCTCCGTACCCGCGTCACAGTCCAGCCCGGGGTCGCCCATGACAGCACGGACCACCCGCCTGCCGCCGCGCGCGGCCTCCATGACAATATTGGCCGCATCCCGGATCGCGGGGATCCCGGCGGCTGCTGACACATCGTCAACAACCGTCAGCGCAGGGGTGCTCACTCCCGCCCTGGCGTGGCCGCGTACGACTTCGAGCACATCAGGCTCGGCGATCAGTACATCCGCCCTCGCGAGCGCCTCGACGGCGCGTAGTGTCAGCAGACCCGGATCTCCGGGTCCGGCACCTAGGAAGGTGACGTACCCCGATGCGGAGCAGGCCGGAAGGTCAGAGGTGGTGGGGCTCAAAGTGCTCGCTCCCCCATAAGACCGGCCGCACCCTTGGCGAGCATCTCGGACGCGAGTTCGCGCCCGAGCGCGGACGCGTCACTGTGCGACGTGGGTACGGGACCAGTGGTGGACAGCTGCACCAGCGTCGAGCCGTCGGTCGTGCCGACGACGCCGCGCAGGCGCATTTCGGTGACAACCTGTCCGTCGGCCAGCAGGTCGGCCAACGCACCCACAGGTGCGCTGCAACCGGCCTCCAGGGCGGCGAGCAGGGAACGCTCGGCGGTCACGGCGACCCGGGTGTACGGGTCGTCGAGCTCCGCGAGCACAGCGGCGAGGTCCACGTTGACCGCGGCGCACTCGACAGCGAGGGCCCCCTGGCCGGGGGCGGGCAGCACGGTGTCGACCGACAGGAAGTCGGTCACCTCGTCCGTCCTGCCAATGCGGTGCAGCCCGGCGGCGGCGAGCACGACGGCGTCGAGCTCCCCACTGTGGACATAGCCGATCCGGGTGTCGATGTTCCCCCGGATCGGTACGGTTTCGATGGTCAGCCCGTGGCTGCGTGCGTACGCGTTGAGCAGGGCCGTCCGGCGCGGCGAGCCGGTGCCGACGCGGGCTCCGGCGGGCAGCTGCTCGAAGGTCAGCCCGTCGCGGGCGACCAGCGCGTCGCGCGGGTCCTCCCGGCGCGGCACGGCGGCCAGCGTCAGCCCGTCGTGCGGGGCGGTCGGCAGGTCCTTGAGCGAGTGCACGGCGAAGTCGACCCCGCCGTCCAGCAGCGCGTCGCGCAGCGCGGAGGCGAAGACGCCGGTGCCGCCGATCTGCGCGAGGTGCTCACGGGAGGTGTCGCCGTACGTGGTGACCTCGACCAGCTCGACGGGCCGGCCGGTCAGCTCACGCACCGCCCCGGCCACCAGCTCCGACTGGGCCATGGCCAGCGCGCTGCGTCTGGTCCCGAGCCTCAAGGCCCGCTCGGGCCTCGAAGCCCGCTCGGGCCTCAGTGCCTTCTCGGTCATACTCGCCCTCTGCCTACACCGTCGGTGTCATTCAGGTCGGCCCGGCTGACGGCGGCGACCGTCTGCGGGTCGAGGTCGAAGAGTTCGCGCAGCGCGTCCGCGTACCCGGCGCCGCCGGGCTCGCTGGCCAGCTGCTTGACCCGCACGGTGGGCGCGTGCAGGAGTTTGTCGACAACGCGGCGCACGGTCCTGGTGACCTCGGCGCGCTGCCTCTCGTCCAGATCCGGGAGCCTGCCTTCGAGGCGCGTGACCTCGCTGCTCACCACTTCGGCGGCCATGGCGCGCAGCGCGACCACGGTCGGCGTGATGTGAGCGGCGCGCTGGGCGGCGCCGAAGGCCGCCACCTCGTCGCAGACGATGGTACGGACCTGATCGACGTCGGCGGCCATGGGCGCGTCGGCGGCGGCTTTCGCCAGCGACTCGATGTCCATGAACCTGACACCGGCGAGGCCGTGCACGGCGGCGTCGATGTCCCGGGGCATGGCGAGGTCGAGCAGCACCAGCGGAGCGGTACGGTCCGGGAGCGCCGCCGCGACCGCGTCGACGGTCAGCACCAGGCCGGTCGCGCCCGTACAGGACACGACGATATCGGCGCGGGCCAGCTCACCGGGGACGGCGGCCATGTCGACGGCGCGGGCGTCCACCCGGGCGGGACCCGGCTGGCTCAGGATCTGTACGAGCCGCTCGGCGCGCGCGGGCGTGCGGTTGGCGACGACGATCTCCCCGGCCCCGGCGCGCGCGAGGGTCGCGGCGGCCAGCGAGGACATCGAGCCCGCGCCGATCACCAGCGCGCGCTTCTCCTTGATCCAGGCTTCGACGGCCCGGCCGGCGGCGAACTGCTCCAGTCCGAAGGTGACGAGCGACTGCCCGGCCCGGTCGATCCCGGTCTCGCTGTGGGCCCGCTTGCCGACCCGCAGCGCCTGCTGGAAGAGGTCGTTGAGCAGCCGTCCGGCGGTGTGCAGCTCCTGGCCGAGGGCGAGCGCGTCCTTGATCTGCCCGAGGATCTGGCCCTCGCCGATGACCATCGAGTCCAGACCGCAGGCCACCGCGAAGAGATGGTGGACGGCCCGGTCCTCGTAGTGCACGTAGAGGTGGGGGGTCAGCTCGTCGAGGCCGACCCCGCTGTGCTGGGCGAGCAGCGTGGACAGCTCGGCGACCCCGGCGTGGAACTTGTCGACGTCGGCGTACAGCTCGATGCGGTTGCAGGTGGCGAGGACCGCGGCCTCGGCCGCGGGCTCCGCGGCGAGCGTGTCCTGCAACAGCTTGGTCTGCGCGTCCCTGGGGAGCGACGCGCGCTCCAGCACGCTCACCGGCGCGCTGCGGTGACTCAGTCCGACGACCAGGAGGCTCATGCCGGCATCACCGCGGGGATGTCCCCGTCGGGGCCCTTCCGGCCGGTGGCCGCGGCGTCCACGGCCGCCGCGCGGTCGGCGGTCTGCGCCAGGGCGGCCTCCGCGGCCGCGCCCTCGCCCGCCTTGCGCTGCTCGTGGAAGGCGAGGATCTGGAGCTCGATGGAGAGGTCGACCTTGCGCACGTCCACGCCGTCGGGCACGGAGAGCACGGTCGGCGCGAAGTTCAGGATCGAGGTCACCCCGGCGGCGACCAGCCGCTCGCAGACCTGCTGGGCGGCGCCCGCCGGGGTCGCGATGACCCCGATCGAGACACCGTTGTCCTCGATGATCTTCTCCAGCTCGTCGGTGTGCTGGACAGGCATCCCGGCGACCGGCTTGCCCGCCATCGCGGGGTCGGCGTCTATCAGCGCGGCGACCCGGAAGCCCCTGGAGGCGAACCCGCCGTAGTTGGCGAGCGCGGCGCCGAGGTTACCGATACCGACGATCACGACCGGCCAGTCCTGCGTCAGACCCAGCTCGCGGGAGATCTGGTAGACGAGGTACTCGACGTCGTAGCCCACGCCTCGGGTCCCGTAGGAGCCCAGGTAGGAGAAGTCCTTGCGCAGCTTCGCCGAGTTGACGCCCGCGGCGGTCGCGAGTTCCTCGGAGGAGACCGTGGGCACGGAACGCTCGGACAGAGCGGTCAGCGCCCGCAGGTACAGCGGAAGCCGGGCGACGGTGGCCTCGGGGATTCCTCGGCTACGGGTCGCCGGTCGGTGAGTTCGGCCAGTTGCCACGGTGCTCCTGCGGGATGAGCGGGGCTGTAGGCGGCCGTGTGTCCCAGGACCGCCCCGTCGAATGCAGGCTATGTCTTTGTGAACGCGTGCACAAAGATAGTGTCCGCTTTGTCCGAGCAAAGTGACCGGGGTCACGCGCTTCGATCCGGCCATCACGGAACCGATGGCCGGTTCAGCCCGTTGCACACACAAAGGGGGCAAAGCCGTACACACTCCTCACGAATACGCCCCCGGGACCGCCTCCCGGGCTCTTCCGGGACCGATCCCGGAACTTCCGGCAGCGGTCCGCGCGCCACAGGCGCGGCGCGGATCATGATCACCGGAGGGAACCCAGCAAAGCGCCCACGATGGTAGCCGCCTTTTCGGTCATCCCCCCAGTTCCCGTCGGAGCCGATCGGGGTCCACCCGCCAGAACGTGTGCTGCTCGCCGTCGATCAGCACCACCGGGATCTGCTCCCAGTACGCGCGGTACAGCTCCTCATCCTTGGAAATGTCCTTTTCCACCCAGGACGCCCCGGTCTCCGCGCACACCGTCTCGACGACGGCGCGCGCGTCGTCACAGAGATGGCATCCCGGCTTGGAGACAAGCGTCACCACGCGCTCGCCGGCCTTCTTCTTCGTCGTACGCCACAACAGAGGACTCATGGGCTCATTCTGCGCCCGGGGCCGCGCTCCGGGCGGCGGGTTGTCCACAGCTCCGCCCGTACAAACGATCACCGCATTAACACATCGGCCGCAGAGACTTCACTCCGCCGCTCCCCCATCCGTCGGAACGTGCCGAACGGACTGGCTATGCTCACGATATGGCCGCACTCGGATGGCTCACACGTCGCAATCGCCCCGCCACGGCACGGAGCGTGCTCGCGGGCGAGGCCGCAGCGGAAGCGGGACTCAAGTCCACGCAGGAAGCCCAGGAAGCCCAGGAAACCCACGCAGCGCGGGGCCCGCAGGGCTCCGGCGCCACGGGCGGGAAGCGCGGCAAGAAGGACGAGGTGCCGGACTTCCCCGTCTTCGGGGACACCCGCGCCGCCGCCTTCTTCGATCTCGACAACACCGTGATGCAGGGCGCCTCGATCTTCCACCTCGGCCGGGGCCTGTACAAGCGGAAGTTCTTCCAACGCCGCGAGCTGGCCCGATTCGCCTGGCAACAGGCCTGGTTCAGGCTGGCGGGCACCGAGGACCCCGAACACATGCAGGACGCCCGCGACAGCGCGCTGTCCATCGTCAAGGGGCACCGTGTCTCCGAGCTGATGTCCATCGGCGAGGAGATCTACGACGAGTACATGGCCGACCGCATCTGGCCGGGCACCCGCGCCCTCGCCCAGGCCCACCTGGACGCGGGCCAGCAGGTCTGGCTGGTGACGGCCGCGCCCGTCGAGACCGCCTCGATCATCGCCCGCAGGCTCGGCCTGACCGGCGCCCTGGGCACCGTCGCCGAATCGGTCGACGGCGTCTATACGGGCAAACTCGTCGGCGAACCCCTGCACGGCCCGGCCAAGGCCGAGGCCGTACGGGCCCTGGCCGCCGCCGAGGGCTTCGAGCTGGAGCGCTGCGCCGCGTACAGCGACTCCCACAACGACATCCCGATGCTCTCCCTGGTCGGGCACCCGTACGCGATCAACCCCGACAACAAGCTCCGCAAGCACGCGCGCCGGCTCGAATGGCGGCTGCGCGACTACCGGACCGCCCGCAAGGCCGCCAAGGTCGGCATCCCCGCCGCCGCCGGAGTCGGCGCCATCGCGGGCGGTACGGCCGCCGCCGTGGCCCTGCACCGCCGCCGCCGCTAGAACCGGCCCCCCGGCACACCCACCCCGTCAGCGACGGCCCACGGACCTCACCCGTGGGCCGTACGCACGCGCGCCCGCACACATGACCGGACATTCGTCCGCGGACGGATCCGCCCGCGCTCGCCCCTCTCCCGGGAGCAAGCAGAGAGCAGGCAGATCTTGACGCAATCCGATCAGCAAACGGTCACGATGTGCGACTAGATACGTCGCTTAGACGCCACGGAAGCGACGTAATCGATGATTTGAGCAACTGGGTGTAGCACTGCCTGTACGAAGCGTTATTCTCCTCAGACGCATACCGGACCCACCCGTCGCTACGACGAGTGAATGGTCCCGCACTGCACGTGATGGAAGCTCTGCCTCTGGGAGTCCCGTGTACCCACACGTCGGGGTTGACGCCTCGGGCCTGGCTACGCTGCGCGCAACGGTCCTCGACCACTTGCGCGGCTTCGTCCCCACCGCGTACGCCGTCCCCGCCTTCGCCGCACCGGCCCCTGCCGTGAGCGGCCCTATCGGTCCTTGTTATGCCCTGGCGAACGGCGGTGCGGCGGTCGGCAGACGGGGAAGCCGGAGCAGCACCGGCGCCTCGACCACCGCCCGTCGGCCCACCGCCGACAGCGACAGCGCCCGCATGATGGAACTCGTCGAGCGCGCCCAGGCCGGTGAGGCCGAAGCGTTCGGCCGGCTGTACGACCAGTACAGCGACACCGTCTACCGCTACATCTACTACCGCGTGGGCGGAAAGGCGACCGCGGAGGATCTGACCAGCGAGACGTTCCTGCGCGCTCTGCGCCGGATCTCCACCTTCACCTATCAGGGGCGCGACTTCGGCGCCTGGCTGGTCACCATCGCCCGGAACCTGGTCGCCGACCACTTCAAGTCGAGCCGATTCCGGCTCGAAGTGACCACGGGCGAAATGCTCGATGCCAACGAGGTCGAGCGCAGCCCGGAGGACTCCGTCCTGGAGTCCCTCTCGAACGCGGCGCTCCTCGAAGCCGTACGGAAACTCAACCCCCAGCAGCAGGAGTGCGTCACACTGCGCTTCCTCCAGGGCCTCTCGGTCGCCGAGACCGCCCGGGTCATGGGCAAGAACGAAGGAGCGATCAAGACCTTGCAGTACCGGGCCGTACGCACACTGGCCAGGCTGCTCCCGGAAGACGCCCGCTGACCGGCACCCCCGCCCCGCGCTGCCGCCCACCACCCCCGCACGCCCCTACCCGGCCCGCCTCCGTCGCGGACTCAACTCACAGTCGGTGACGCCTCGATGACGCACTGGTCCGATCATCCTTCGCGCGTAACCCAAGTGCCGCGCCGCTCGTTGTGCGGGATGCAGGCTCCCTGCGGTCACGCCATGCCCGCAGCCACTCACTCAATCGTGTGGAGGCGCTCACGGCGTGCAACCTTCCGGACCCCCAGGGGAGTCGATCGTCATGACGAGAGGAGGTGCCGCCAGTGATCGCGAACGTTTCGGCACACCGGCGGGCGAACGCCTTCGCCCAGGCCCTGGACGACCAGACGGTCCAGGGCGCGGCGGCGGAACAGCCCGCCGAGTCGGCCGAACCGGCCGAACAGGGGCGGCTGTTGGCCCTGGCGAGCGGTCTCGGTGAACTACCGAAACCCACGCTGGACCCCGAGGTCAAAATGGTGCAGCGAGCACAGCTCGTGGCAGCCATGGAGGCCATGCTGCTGGAAGGCACGGCTGCCGGGGGGGTGTCCTCGGGCCCTACGGTGCCCGAGCAGCGGACCTCCGGCCGGGGCGCGCACCGGGCCTCCCCGCTCCGGAAGCTGCGCCCCAGATCCCGCTGGTCCAAGAGCCTCGCGGCCGGCGGGCTCACAGTGGGTGTGGCGGCGGGCGCCTTCGGCGGAGTGGCCGCTGCCAGCTCCGACGCCCTGCCGGGTGATTCGCTGTACGGGCTGAAGCGCGGCATGGAGGACATCAAGCTCAATCTGGCGGGTGACGAGTCCGACCGGGGCGAGCTCTACCTCGACCACGCGTCGACCCGGCTCAGCGAAGCCCGCCGACTGATGGAGCGCGGCCGCTCGGGCCCCCTCGACCACGAGTCCCTGGGCGAGATCCGGCGCACGCTGAGCGGAATGAAGCACGACGCGACGGAGGGCCACCGGCTGCTCCATCAGGCATACGAACGGGACGGCGCGATCGGCCCGATCGCGACCCTCTCCTCGTTCTCGGCCTCGCACCGCCAGGCGTGGAACGGGCTCCGTGACCGGCTCCCCGTCCAGCTGACGGATGTCGGCCAGGAGGTCAACTCGGTCTTCGAAGCCATAGACGAAGAGATCGCCCCGCTCCAGTCCCTGCTGCCGCGCCTGCCGGAGAAACACCAGAAGACCACCCGGCCAGGTGCCACCCAGGACTCCACCGGCCCCGGCCACACCCAGGAGTCCCCGGCGCCCGTCGCCCCCGGCGCGAGCGAGAAGAGCACGGGCAGCAGCGGTTCGCACACCAGCGACAGCCCGAAGCCGTCCGGTCAGGACTCGGACAGCACGTCCGAGGACGGCCTGCTCGGCGGGGCCACGGGCAGGCTGCTCGACCCACCGGACGGCAGCGCCACCCCGTCGCCGTCCGAGAGCAATGGCAACAGCAAGGAGACCCCCGAACGCCCGGCCCCGAACATCACCATCCCCCCGCTCCTCCCGGACCTGCTGCCCGGCCTGGGCCTGAAGGCCGAGGACGCGGACTGACGGACGCCGCACCACCCCTGGGGCCGGACAGGCCGAAGCCCGTCCGGCCCCCAGCCACCCTCGGCCCCAAACGAACCGGCCCCAGAAGAACCCAACCGCGGATGAGCGCGGAAGAGCACCGCGGAACACGGCGGAACGTCTCAGAAGAACACCGACCGCCGCTGCACCAGCAGCTTGTAGAGCGTGTGCTGGATCTGCTCCCGCACCTGATCCGTCAGATTGAACATCAGCATCGGATCCTCCGCCGCCTCCGGCGGATAGCCGTCCGTGGGGATCGGCTCGCCGAACTGGATCGTCCACTTCGTCGGCAGCGGCAGCGCCCCCAGCGGCCCCAGCCAGGGAAACGTCGGTGTGATCGGGAAGTACGGAACCCCCAGCAGCCGCGCCAGCGTCCGCGAGTTGCCGATCATCGGATAGATCTCTTCCGCGCCCACGATCGAGCACGGCACGATCGGCACCCCCGCCCGCAGCGCCGTCGAGACGAAACCGCCCCGGCCGAACCGCTGAAGCTTGTAGCGCTCGCCGAACGGCTTGCCGAGGCCCTTGAACCCTTCCGGCATCACCCCGACGACCTCACCGCTCAGCAGCAGCCGTTCCGCGTCCTCCGCGCACGCCAGCGTGTGCCCGGCCTTCCGCGCCAGCTCGTTGACCACCGGCAGCATGAACACCAGATCGGCCGCCAGCAGCCGCAGATGCCGGTCCGCCGGATGGTTGTCGTGGACGGCGACCTGCATCATCAGCCCGTCCAACGGCAGCGTCCCCGAGTGGTTGGCCACCACGAGCGCCCCGCCGTCCGACGGGATGTTCTCGATGCCCTTCACCTCGACCCGGAAGTAGTTCTCGTAGATCGGCCGGATCAGCGACATCAGGACCTGGTCGGTGAGCTCCTCGTCGTACCCGAACTCGTCGACCTCGTAGTTCCCGGTGACCCGGCGGCGCAGAAACGCCAGCCCGCCCGCGATCCGCCGCTCCCAGCCGCCCCCGTCGCCCCGCCCGGCCGCCGGGGCGCCCGGCGCGGGGTCCGGCCGCTCCCGTACCCCCGCGGTCTCCCCGTCCGGCACATGCGGCTCCGGTACGGGCGTCAGCGGGCCCGGCTTGCGGCCCGGCGGGCGCTTCGCGCCACCCTCCTTGACCTGCTGCCGACGGCCGGCGGCGGGCCCGCGTCTGGACCTCGGTTCATCGCCGAAGGGGATGACCTTGGCATCAGCCATGACGGATGCGCTCCTTGCTGACGAGAGTGGAGAGCCGGTCGACCGTGCGGGCCACGGTCTCGGGCGGGAACAGCCCGGCACCCCGGCTGCCCGCGAAGTCCGCGAATGCCTCCGCGGTCGTGTACGAGGGCACGAAGCCCAGGGTCTCGCGCATCTGGTCCGTACTGACGACCCGGCCGTGGGTCAGCAGCCTGATCTGCTCCGGTGCGAAGTCCGTCATCCCGACCGCCCGCAGCGCCGTGCCCACCCAGGTGACGGCGGGCAGCACGAGCGGCATCGTGGGCCGCCCCAGCCGCCGGGCGCACTGCGAGAGCAGCAGCACCCCGTCGCCCGCGACATTGAACGTCCCGCTGTTGAGCGTCCCGCGCCGGGGCTCGTCCGAGGCGATCATCAGAACGTCGAGGACATCGTCCTCGTGGACGAACTGGAGCCTCGGGTCATAGCCGAGGACCGTTGGCAGGACGGGCAGCGACAGATACTCGGCGAGCGGGGAATCCGCCCCCGGCCCCAGGATGTTGGCGAAGCGCAGCACACAGACCGCCACATCCGGCCTGCGGCGAGCGAACCCGCGTACGTACCCCTCGACCTCCACCGCGTCCTTCGCGAAGCCACCGCTCGGCAGCGACTTGGGCGAGGTGGTCTCGGTGAAGACCGCCGGATCGCGGGAGGCCGCGCCGTACACACCGGTGCTGGACTTGACCACCAGCCGCTTGACGGACGGTGTCTTCTGGCACGCCCCGAGCAGCTGCATCGTGCCGATGACATTGGCTTCCTTGGCCGAGGCGCGGCCACCGGCGCCCAGGGGCGTCGCCGTCACATCCAGATGCACGACGGTGTCGACGCCGTGCTCGGCCAGTACGCGTGCTATGGCCGGTCTGCGGATGTCCGCCCGGACGAATTCCGCGTCGCCCAGCGGATGGTCGGGGGCGACCGCGTCCACCGCGATCACCCTGTCCACACCGGAGTCGCGTTGCACGCGCCGTACGAAACGGCCTCCGAGCTGCCGGGCCGCTCCAGTAACGAGCACAACCTTGCCCAAGATCAGCGCCTTCCTCTGGCAGCCTCTGGAGCCTCCCTCTGGAAAAGGCTCCGTACGCGTCACCGTATCGGGTCCGCATCGCGCTCCGACGACCGTACGCGTCCTGTCCCCGCAGGGCGAAAAGCACCGGCCACAATGCACCGTGGCCCTCCCACCATGTTCGGTGGAAGGGCCACGAAATACACGAACAGCTGCCGCTTACTTCTTGTTGCGACGCTGAACGCGGGTGCGCTTGAGCAGCTTGCGGTGCTTCTTCTTGGCCATCCGCTTACGCCGCTTCTTGATAACAGAGCCCACGACTACCCTCGCTCACTTCTCTTCACTCGGTGCGGGGCGTCTGGGCCCACACGACCTACGTCGGCCTAGCCTACCCGCCGCCGAGTGAGGGACGTAATCCGAGGGAAGTCCCCGGTGCCCCGACCCACGGCATCCGCCCCTCGGAGGGGCGAATACCGCCGGTCACAGCACTATGCCGACTCGACCCCCACAAAAGATTCGCGGAGGTACTCGTGAACCGCTTGCTCCGGAACCCGGAAGGACCTGCCCACCCGGATCGCCGGCAGATGACCGCTGTGCACCAATCGGTACACGGTCATCTTCGACACTCGCATCACCGAGGCGACCTCCGCCACGGTAAGGAACTTGACCTCGTTGAGAGGCCTCTCGCTGCCAGCAACCATGATCCACCTGTACCTTCCGCACCCGACGGCCACCGGCTTCCCCTCCGGTAACTCTTCGTCGCTGTGCGCTCACATCCCAGAGTAGGGGCGGGTGATACGAGTGGGGAAGAGGAGCAACCTCCGGCCACCTACTGTGACAGACACGCCCGATTGAGTACATAGCGCGTCAGCGGCCGGTAGTGGGCGGACCGGGCGCCGTCGTCGAGCGGAACCGCCACGGACACCCGCCCCTCCGCCTCCCCCACGAAGAGCGCGGGGTCGTTCGTATCAGCCAGCCCGATGGCCTCAATACCCAGCTGACCTGCGCCGCAGACCCATCCGTGGTCCCCCACGACCAGCTCGGGCAGTGGCCCGCCGGCCTCCACCAGACCGTCCAGGGCCACTCTCACCGGCAGGGGTGAGTGGGTGTGTGCGCCGGTCCCATTCCCCGCTTGCCGCGCGCCGGGTTCCCGCACCAGCGCGACTCCCCGTACGTAGTCGAGATGGCACGTACGTACCCCGAACCGGGTCGTCATGTCGATACATCTCCCCTGCGCAGGGGTGAGAACAAGGCATCCCGCCGCCGACAAAGCGTCTGCCAGATCGGCGTAGAACCCGAGCAGCCGGTGCGGATGCCCCGTGCCGAACAGCACAGGAGCCCGTCGCGCCACAACGGCGCGCAGCCGTCCCGCGAACGCGTCGAGCGCGTCCATCGTCCGCTCGGGGTCGATGACATCGGAGCCCGACACCTGACCGGAATCACCGGAGACCCCGCACTTGTCGGCCATCAGCCGGAGCAAGTCCTGTTCGTTCCATGCCCATTCGGGATCGAGTCCGATCATCACCCGTGGATCCCTGGCCGCGAAGAGGCGGTAACTCCGCAGACTCGCCTCCCGCGACGTGGCCACGGGCCCGGCCAGCCTGGCCGCCAGCAGATGCGCCCGCAGCGCTCCGGTGCTCAACACCCCGCCGATGCTTCCGCCTCCGAGCCCCGCCGGGAACAGAACCCGGGATACACCGCACGGTTGGCGTAACGACCAGTACGCGCCCGCCACGGCCCACAGGGAGCCGAAGCGTTACGGCAGCAGCCCCCGTAGCGGGAACACCGCCCGCCGCGCCGCCAGCACCGCCTGGTCCAGCCGGTTCGCCGGGTCGTAACCGGCCTCCCACGGCTGCCAGGACGGCGTCCGCCCGTCCGTCATCCGCCCGGGGGCCGGCTGCCGCGTCCGCGCGTACACCTCGTCCCGCCAGGACTGCGGAACCATCGACTCCGGATCGACCGGCGCATGCGCCGCGATACCCACCAGATGGGTCCAGGACCTCGGCACCACGTCCACCACCGCGTAGCCGCCCCCGCCGAGCGCGAGCCACCGCCCACCGTCCGCGTACGCGTGCGCCAGTTCGTGACAGGACTCCTGCACCGCCCGCTGCGCGTCCAGCGACACCGCCAGATGCGCCAGCGGATCCTCGAAGTGCGTGTCCGCGCCGTGCTGCGTCACCAGAACCTGCGGCCGGAAGTCCGCCAGCAGCTCGGGCACCACCGCGTGGAACGCCCGCAGCCAGCCCTCGTCCCCCGTACCGGCGGGCAGCGCCACATTGACCGCGCCGCCCTCGCCCGCGCCGTGGCCGGTCTCCTCGGGCCACCCGGTCCCCGGGAACAGCGTCCGCGGATGCTCGTGCAGCGAGACCGTCAACACCCGGGGATCCTCCCAGAACGCCGCCTGGACACCGTCCCCGTGGTGTACGTCCACATCGATGTACGCGACCCGCTCCGCGCCCAGCTCCAGCAGCCGCGCGATGGCCAGCGCCGCGTCGTTGTACACGCAGAACCCGGCCGCGCCCCCCGGCATCGCGTGGTGCAGCCCGCCCGCGAAGTTCACCGCGTGCGCGCTCCCGCCGTGCCACAGCGCCTCGGCCGCGCCGACCGACTGCCCGGCGATCAGCGCCGCCGCCTCGTGCATCCCGGCGAACGCCGGATCGTCCACCGTACCCAGCCCGTACGCCCCGTCCGCGCCACGCGGATCGGCCGAGGCCCGCCGGACCGCGTCCACATACTCCTGCCGGTGGACCAGCCGCAGCGTCGACTCCCCGGCCGGCGGCGCGGCCACCACATCGACCTCGGCGTCGAGCCCGCAGGCCCGTACCAGGCCCATGGTCAGCGCCAGCCGTACCGGATCCATCGGGTGGCCTCGGCCGAAGTCGTATCCCGTTACTGCGTCATCCCACATCAACCGTGCGCGGCCGCTCATGTCCGCCACCGTATCTGCCCGGCTCCGCGCCGAACGAGCGGGCATACACCAGCGTGACGAGAACCATCACCATCGGTACGAGCATCGCGCCCCGGTAGCTCCAGGCGTCGCCGAGTGCCCCCACCAACGGCGAACCGACCAGAAACCCCACATAGTTGAAGATATTGAGCCGGGCCACCGCCACGTCGCTCCCCTCCGGGAACAGCCTCCCGGCCGCCGCGAACGTCTGCGGAACGATCACACACAGCCCGAGCCCCAGCATCGTGAACCCCAGGATCCCCACCCACGCCCCCGCCGCCAGCGCCACCACCGCGAACCCCGCCGCCGCCAGCAGCGACCCGCACCGCACCACCGCCACCGGCCCAAACCTCCGCACCCCCGGATCCCCCACCGCGCGCCCCAGCAGCGTCGTGACCATATAGGCGTTGTACGGCACGGTCGCCAGCTCCTCCGAACTCCCCAGCACGTCGTGGAGGTACTTGGCGCTCCAGTTCGACACCGTGGAGTCACCGATGTACGCGAAGGTCATCACCAGGCACAGCGGCAGCAGCAGCTTGAACGCGACCGGCCTGCCCGCCCCCGGACCGCCCGTCTCCTGCCCCGCCTTCTCGTCGTCCACGTACCAACGGCTCCCGAGCAGCGCCGCCGGCGAGAGCACCACCACGACCGGCAGATACGACACCACCAGCGCCAGATCCCAGTGCGCCCCCACCCAGGCCAGCGAGGCCCCGACGATCCCGCCCAGGCTGAACGCCGCGTGGAACCCGAGCATGATGCTGTGCCCGTACGCCCGCTGGAGACTCACCCCGAGCATGTTCATCGACGCGTCCAGCGCACCGACCGCGAGCCCGAACGCCCCCAGCGCGAACCCCAGCTGCCAGGTCCGGTCCCCGGCCCCCACCCCGAGAAGCGCCAGCAGGACAACGGGCTGCGCCCACCGCAGCACCGCCCCGGGCCGTACCCGCGCGACCAGCTTCTCGGTGAGTACGCTGCCGACCCCGGCCAGCACCGGCACCGCGGCGAGAAACACGGGAAGGAGCCCGTCGGACACCCCGTACCGGTCCTGGATCGCGGGTATACGCGTCACCAGCAGGGCAAAGGTCACCCCCTGGACGAAGAAACTCAGCGCCAGCGAGACCCGGCCGTGCCGCAACCGCACATCTGTCATGGCCGCACAGCGTAGGACGCTCGACTACCTATGGATAGATAGAGCACATAACGGATCGGCGCCCGGATCCGCGCACGCGGCCTCGAAAGAGGTCCTGAACGCAGAAATGCCCCGCACCAGATACCTGGTACGGGGCATTCCCACAATAATTGTTCGGCGGCGTCCTACTCTCCCAC
>NZ_JBIVMF010000036.1:0-53334 GCF_044752945.1 Streptomyces sp. NPDC088554
ACCCGGAAGCTAAGCCTCACAGCGCCGATGGTACTGCAGGGGGGACCCTGTGGGAGAGTAGGACGCCGCCGAACAATTATTGTGGGAATGCCCCGCACCAGGTATCTGGTGCGGGGCATTTCTGCGTTCAGGACCCCCCCACCCCCCCTGGCATCCCGTGGTCGGTGCTGAGGGTAAGGTCAGGAGGCATCGTTGGCACGTTCCACACAGGAGGCCCCCGGGTGGAGCTCCAGGAGACTCGCGTTCAGACGGACCGGGTGCTCACTATCCCCAACATCCTCAGCATGGCCCGCCTCGTCGGCGTTCCGCTCTTCCTGTGGTTGATCCTCCGCCCCGAGTTCGGCGGACCCAAGAGCGACGGCTGGGCATTGCTGGTTCTGATGCTGAGCGGTGTCAGTGACTATCTCGACGGCAAGCTGGCCCGTCGCTGGAATCAGATCAGCAGCCTGGGCCGGCTCCTCGATCCCGCGGCCGACCGGCTGTACATCCTCTCCACCCTGGTTGGGCTCACCTGGCGGGAGATCTTGCCACTGTGGCTCACAGCGGCCCTATTGGCCCGCGAGCTGATGCTGCTGGTGATGGTGGGAATCCTTCGCAGGCACGGCTATCCGCCGCCCCAGGTGAACTTTCTCGGGAAGGCGGCTACCTTCAACTTGATGTACGCCTTCCCGCTGCTGCTCCTCAGTGACGGAAGTGGATGGCTTGCGTCACTCGCCGAAGTTTTCGGATGGGCGTTCGCAGGATGGGGTACGAGTCTGTATTGGTGGGCAGGAGTCCTGTATGTGGTCCAGGTCCGTCGGTTGGTGAAGGCGGACACCATGGCCGATTGAGCTCGTCGATGTGGTGCCGCGCAGTGTCGCCCGGCCCGCGCCTGACCATCGAGGCCCGCTGTCCAGCAGGGTGCCCAGACGGGTGAAAGTCGGCGAGTCCGTCTCTTCAAGGAGGACGCTTCCGACATGAAGGCCGTTGTGATGGCCGGTGGCGAAGGAACTCGACTTCGCCCCATGACCTCAAGCATGCCCAAGCCGCTCCTGCCGGTGGTGAACCGGCCGATCATGGAGCATGTGCTGCGGTTGCTCAAGCGTCATGGGCTCAATGAGACCGTCGTGACTGTGCAATTCCTGGCCTCCCTCGTCAAGAACTACTTCGGTGATGGTGAAGAGCTCGGTATGGAGCTCACCTACGCCAACGAGGAGAAGCCGCTCGGCACCGCGGGGAGTGTGAAGAACGCCGAGGAGGCGCTGAAGGACGATGCCTTCCTCGTCATCTCCGGTGACGCGCTCACCGACTTCGATCTGACCGACCTCATCGCATTCCACAAGGAGAAGGGCGCACTGGTGACAGTGTGCCTGACCCGTGTGCCGAATCCTCTTGAGTTCGGTATCACCATTGTGGACGAAGAAGGACGGGTCGAGCGTTTCCTGGAGAAGCCCACCTGGGGTCAGGTCTTCTCGGACACGGTGAATACGGGCATCTATGTGATGGAGCCCGAGGTATTCGACTATGTCGAGGCCGACGTGTCGGTCGACTGGTCCGGCGATGTCTTCCCCCAGCTCATGAAGGAGGGCAAGCCCATCTACGGCTATATCGCCGAGGGCTACTGGGAAGACGTCGGCACACACGAGAGCTATGTCAAGGCGCAGGCCGATGTGCTCGAAGGCAAGGTCGATGTCGACATCGACGGTTTCGAGATCTCTCCCGGTGTCTGGGTGGCCGAGGGCGCCGAGGTCCATCCCGACGCCGTGCTGCGCGGGCCGCTCTACATCGGTGACTACGCCAAGGTCGAAGCCGATGTGGAGATTCGCGAGCACACCGTCGTCGGATCGAACGTGGTCGTCAAGACCGGCGCGTTCCTCCATAAAGCCGTGGTCCACGACAACGTCTACATCGGACAGCACAGCAATCTGCGCGGCTGCGTGATCGGCAAGAACACCGACATCATGCGGGCCGCCCGGATCGAGGACGGCGCGGTCATCGGTGACGAGTGTCTTGTCGGCGAAGAATCCATTATCCAGGGCAATGTGCGGGTCTACCCGTTCAAGACCATCGAGGCCGGCGCGTTCGTCAACACCTCGGTCATCTGGGAGTCCAGAGGCCAGGCGCACCTCTTCGGCGCCCGTGGTGTTTCGGGCATCCTGAACGTCGAGATCACGCCGGAAGTCGTGGTCCGGCTGGCCGGTGCGTACGCGACCACGCTGAAGAAGGGGTCGACCGTCACCACGGCGCGTGACCACTCGCGTGGTGCCCGCGCGCTGAAGCGGGCGGTGATCTCCTCGCTCCAGTCCAGCGCCATCGACGTACGGGACCTGGAGAACGTTCCGCTGCCGGTCGCCCGGCAGCAGACCGGCCGGGGCAGTGCGGGCGGCATCATGATCCGTACCTCGCCGGGGGTGCCCGACTCCGTCGACATCATGTTCTTCGACGAGCGGGGCGCCGATCTGTCGCAGGCGGGCCAGCGGAAGCTGGACCGGGTGTACGCGCGGCAGGAGTACCGCCGGGCGTTCCCGGGAGAGATCGGGGACCTGCACTTCCCGGCCAGCGTGTTCGACTCGTACACCGGCTCGTTGCTCCGCAATGTCGATACGACGGGGATCTCCGAGGCGGGGCTCAAGGTGGTCGTCGACGCGTCCAACGGCAGCGCGGGGCTCGTTCTGCCCAGTCTGCTCGGCCGGCTCGGGGTCGACGCGCTGACGATCAATCCGGGGCTCGATGAGGCCCGGCCCACGGAAACGGCCGAATCCCGCCGTTCCGGACTGGTCAGGCTCGGGGAGATCGTCGCTTCCGCGCGTGCCGCGTTCGGGGTGCGGTTCGACCCGGTCGGCGAGCGGCTGTCGCTGGTCGACGAGCGGGGCAGGATCATCGAGGACGACCGGGCGCTGCTGGTGCTGCTGGACCTGGTCGCCGCCGAGCGGCGCAGCGGGCGGGTGGCGCTGCCGGTGACCACGACCAGGATCGCCGAGCAGGTCGCCGCGTACCACGGGACCCAGGTGGAGTGGACGACGACGTCGCCCGACGATCTGACCCGGGTGGGCCGTGAGGAGACCACCATCTTCGGCGGTGACGGGCGTGGCGCCTTTATCGTGCCGGAGTTCAGCAGTGTCCTCGACGGCACGGCGGCCTTCGTACGGCTGCTCGGGCTGGTGGCGCGTACGCAGCTCACGCTGAGTCAGATCGACGCGCGGATACCGCGAGCCCATGTGCTGCGGCGGGATCTGGCCACTCCGTGGGCGGTCAAGGGGCTGGTGATGCGCAGCGTCGTGGAGGCGGCGGGGGACCGGCAGGTGGACACGACCGACGGTGTACGGGTGGTGGAGACGGACGGCCGTTGGGTGATGGTGCTGCCCGACCCCGCCGAGGCCGTCACCCATCTGTGGGCGGAGGGCCCGGACGACGCGTCCGCCCAGGCGCTGCTCGACGAGTGGTCGTCCGTCGTGGACGGCGCAGGTCACTAGGCCGGTTCACTACGGTGATCCCGGTGTGCCGGGTGGTCCCTCGGGGGGCCGCCCGGCACACCGGTGGGGCCATTCGGCGGTAATGGCTGTGGCGTGCGACGATGTGCGGCATGTCGCAGCACCCCCCTGATCGGAGCACTGTCTCTGCGCCCGCGCGTCCCGACGCGTCGATGTCGTTGCTGAACAATGTGATGGATCACAGCCTCGACGAGGGGTACGCGGAGGCGGCCGCCCGCAGGGACGCCGAGGAGGGCGGGCTGCCGCGCACACTCAAGGCGAAGCTTGGGCTCGCGGCGGGACTGGTGCTGGCCGCCCTGGTGGTCACGGTCGGTGCGGCCCAGGCGCGGATCTCGGCGCCGGTCGTGGCGAAGGAACGCGAAGAGCTGATCGACCGCATCCACAAGGAGACCTCCACGGCGGACACGCTGGAGCGGAACGTCGAGAAGCTCCGGGACGAGGTCGGTGAACGCCAGCGCGAGGCCCTGCGGTCACGCGGGGGAGGCCAGGGCGAGTTGGTCGGTCTGCTCGCCGGTGCGACGCCCGTGCGGGGTCCCGGGGTGAAGCTGGTGATCGACGACGCCAAGGAGGCCTCGTCGGGCAGCGGCGGCGGGCCGCGCGAGAGCAGCGGTTTCTCCGACACCGGGCGGGTGCGCGACCGGGACATGCAACGGGTCGTCAACGGCCTGTGGGAGTCGGGCGCCGAGGCCATCGCCATCAATGATCAACGCTTGACCTCCCTCTCGGCGATCAGGGCCGCGGGCGACGCCATACTGGTCGACAACAGGCCACTGGTGCCGCCGTACGCGGTGCTCGCGGTGGGGGACGGGAAGAAGCTGAGCGCCGCGTTCGAGGGCAGCGCCGATGGCCGGTACCTGGATTCGTTGCGGGAGAACTTCGCCATCCGCACCAGGATCTCCGACCAGGAAGAGGTGCGGCTGCCCGCCGCGCCCAGCCTGATCGTACGTACAGCACAACCGAAGGCCGCCGCCACCGACGCCGGGAAGGGCGACGGGCAGGGCGCGGCCGACACCGAGAAGGGCACATCGTGATCGCCGTACTGGGCCTCGTCGTGGGAGTCGTGGTCGGACTGTTGGTCCGGCCCGAGGTGCCGGCCGTGGTCGAGCCCTATCTGCCCATCGCCGTCGTCGCCGCCCTCGACGCGGTCTTCGGCGGTCTGCGGGCCATGCTCGACGGGATCTTCGTCGACAAGGTGTTCGTGGTCTCCTTCCTGTCGAACGTGGTCGTGGCCGCGCTCATCGTCTTCCTGGGCGACAAGCTGGGTGTGGGCGCGCAGCTCTCCACCGGTGTGGTCGTCGTACTGGGGATCCGGATCTTCTCCAACGCTGCCGCGATCCGCCGGCACATCTTCCGGGCTTGAGGCCGATGAGCGGCGAGGAGACCCCCGGCGGCGAAGAGGCCCCGGGCAAGAAGGAGACATCAGGCGGTGCTCAGGTGCCGGACACGGGGGACCGTACGGGCACCGAGGAGGACCGTACGGGCGGCGCGCCCGTGCCGGAGCCCCAACAGCTCACCGGCCGCCAGCGGTTGGTGGCGGGGCTGTGGCCGCCCCGGGTGACCCGGGCCCAGCTCATCGTGGCCGTCCTGCTGTTCGGGCTCGGTCTCGGGCTGGCCATCCAGGTCAGATCGAACAACGACGACAGCGCGCTGCGGGGCGCCCGCCAGGAGGACCTGGTGCGGATCCTCGACGAGCTGGACAACCGCACCCAGCGGCTGGAGGACGAGAAGCAGCGCCTCGACGACCAGCGGACCGAGCTGGAGACCAGCTCGGACCAGGCCGAGGAGGCGCGTAAGCAGACCAAGGAGAAGGCTCAGCAGCTGGGTGTCCTGGCGGGCACGGTCGCCGTACAGGGGCCCGGGATCACGCTGACCGTCGACGACCCGAGCGGCACGGTCGAGCCCGACATGCTGCTGGACGCCCTCCAGGAGCTGCGGGCGGCGGGCGCGGAGGCCATTCAGGTCAATGATGTCCGGGTGGTCGCCAACACCTACTTCTCCGGTACGGGAGGTGCCGTACGGGTGGACGGCAAGGCCGTCAAGGCGCCGTACAGCTTCAAGGTCATCGGCAAGCCGCAGGATCTGGAGCCCGCCCTCAACATTCCCGGCGGGGTGGTCCAGACACTGGAGAAGGAGCAGGCCACGGCCACGGTGAGACGCGTTGAGAAGATCATCGTCGACGCCTTGCGACCGGCGCAGCGACCTGACTACGCTCGGTCGTCATCGGGGTGAGGCCGGGGTGCATGGCGGCCATCGGGCGCGGGCATGAGGTTGCGGGGGGTCGGCGCACGATCAGCGTGACGAGTGGTGGAAACTGTCGAGTGCGTACGGACGTTGTCAAGATGTCCGGGTCGGCAGGTGTGTTCATTCAGGGTTCGTCCTGCCCCACGGGCGGGTCTGTTTCGGTCAAGGGGAATCGCCCGTGAAGTTGTTTGGGAAGTTGTTCGGCAAGAGCGCACGCGAGGACGCGGGTTCCAACCGCCATCGCGCATCGCGCGAGGAACCGAGCGGTGAGCGTCCGCTCTTCCGCGATCAGGTGGGTGGAGAGGCGACGCAGGTGCACGGCGCGTCGACTGTTGACCCCTCCGGGTCCGGCCGCATAGGTTTCGGGGAATCATCTGCCCCCGGAGGGCAGTCACGGCAGGAGGACCCCTCTATGTCGGCCTTGCCGGTCTGTACGAGGTGTGGGCACCGGAACGCCGAGGCGAGCAGTCGGTTCTGCTCCAACTGTGGCGCGCCGTTGCGTGGCGGGGTCCCTCCGGAGCGTGCCTCCGAGACGACCTCGACGATCTCCATCTCGGGTCTTGAGGCGTACGACTCGGAAGTGACCGGTCAGACGTCGCTCCCGTCGCTCACCCCCGAGGCGCAGGCCGCCGTCGACGCCCTGCCGCTCGGCTCGGCGCTGCTGGTGGTGCGCCGCGGACCGAACTCGGGCAGCCGCTTCCTGCTGGACGGCGAGCTGACCACGGCCGGCCGTCATCCGGAGAGCGACATCTTCCTGGACGACGTGACCGTCTCGCGCCGCCATGTGGATTTCCGCAGGGGCGCCGACGGCCGCTTCACCGTCTCGGACGTGGGCAGCCTGAACGGTACGTACGTCAATCGTGAGCGGATCGATTCGGTCCTGCTGGCGAACGGCGACGAGGTCCAGATCGGTAAGTACCGGCTGGTCTTCTACGCGAGCCAGCGGGGCGTGTGACCCTCAGGGAAGGTCCATGCTGCGAACACCGAAGGGCGGTGCCGGACACGGCACCGCCCCCACGGGTGACCCGCTGATCAGCATCGGCGCGGTGCTGGGGAAGCTGCGGGAGGAGTTTCCCGGGGTATCCATCTCCAAGATCCGTTTCCTGGAGGCGGAGGGGCTGGTGGAGCCGGGCAGAACGCCCTCCGGCTACCGGAAATTCAGTCCGGAGGATGTCGAGCGGCTGGCGTTGGTGCTGCGGATGCAGCGGGACCACTATCTGCCGCTGAAGGTCATCAAGGAGCATCTCGACTCCCCGGGTGCCGACGGGCCCGTACAGCCGTCAGGACCGCGGCGAGGGGCGCTGGAGAGGCATGCCGGGGCGGAGCCAGGGACCCCCACGGCGCCGCGGATCGGCCGGGACGAGCTGCTGGCCGCCGCGGAGGTCGCCGAGTGCCGGCTCGACGAGTGGGAGTCGTACGGGCTGATCACCCCGATGCCGGACGGCGGATACGACGCCGAGTCCGTCATCGTGGCGAGACTTGTCTCGGATCTCGGAAGATTCGGTCTGGAGCCCCGGCATCTGCGCGTGGTGAAAGCGGCCGCGGAACGTGAGGCCGGACTGGTCGATCAGCTGGTGGCACCGCTGCGCAAGCACCGTAATCCGCAGACCAGAGCCCATGCGGAGGCGACGGTGGAGGAGCTGGCGGCCCTCTCCGTGCAGCTGCATTCCGTGCTGTTCCGGACGGCTCTGCGGGGGCGTCCGTACTGATCATGGGGGAGCCCGACTACCCAAACCTGCCGGGCACGTCCTAGGGTTGCTGTGTGAACGAGCTCGACGTTGTGGGTGTCCGGGTGGAAATGCCCTCCAACCAACCGATCGTGCTCCTGCGTGAAGTGGGAGGCGACCGGTACCTCCCCATCTGGATCGGACCGGGGGAGGCTACCGCCATTGCCTTCGCCCAGCAGGGCATGGCCCCGGCCCGGCCGCTGACCCATGACCTCTTCAAGGACGTGCTGGAAGCGGTGGGCCAGGAGCTCACCGAGGTCCGGATCACGGACCTGCGTGAAGGGGTCTTCTACGCGGAGCTGGTCTTCGCGAGCGGGGTCGAGGTGAGCGCGAGGCCGTCGGACGCCATAGCGCTGGCATTGCGCACGGGTACGCCGATCTACGGCAGTGACGGGGTGCTGGACGATGCGGGTATCGCCATCCCGGACGAGCAGGAGGACGAGGTGGAGAAGTTCCGCGAGTTCCTCGACCAGATCTCTCCGGAGGACTTCGGAACCAACAGTCAGTGAGCGGCGTGTGAGCGCCGCGGCCGGGCTCTCTGTCAGCGCATTCGGTCAGCCTTTCCCCGGAAGGGGACACGCGAAACCACTCTCAGGGTGATTATCACTCGGCGTGGCGAGTGTGGCGATCGTTGACGCACCCCGGGTGACTGCCTACCTTCGACAAGGCAGGTCAAGGACGGAGGGTCGGCGTGAGAAGCAGCGGCGACGGTACGGCGGCAGGCGGTCCGTATCCGCTTCACGGCAGTGCGCCAGGACCCGGTGCGGAGACGGTCGGATACCGGGGCCCGACCGCGTGCGCGGCGGCGGGGATCACGTACCGCCAATTGGACTACTGGGCGCGGACGGGGCTGGTCGAGCCGAGTGTGCGGTCGGCCTACGGTTCGGGCACCCAGCGGCTCTACAGCTTCCGGGACGTGGTCGTCCTCAAGATCGTGAAGCGGTTCCTGGACACCGGGGTGGCGCTCCAGAATATCCGGGCGGCGGTCCAGCATCTGCGGGACCGGGGGTTCCGGGACCTGGACCGGATGACGCTGATGAGCGACGGCGCGACCGTGCACGAGTGCTCCTCGCCCGATGAGGTCGTGAGCCTGCTCCAAGGGGGCCAGGGTGTCTTCGGGATCGCCGTCGGGGTGGTGTGGCGGGACGTCGAGGCCGCGCTGTCACAGCTCCACGGGGAGCGCATCGACACGGGCGAGACGCTGATCGGGCACAACCCCACCGACGAGCTGGCGCGCCGGCGGCGTGACCGGGCGGTCTGACCCGCCCCGGGCGGTGTCCCGGGCCGATTGTCAGTGGCGTGAGGCAGCATCGATGGAGTGAGATCCACACCGACGGTCCTCCATCTGGACATGGACGCCTTCTTCGCCGCGGCCGAGCAGGCGGCGAAGCCGAGCCTGCGCGGGAAACCCGTGGTGGTGGGCGGCCTGGGGCCGCGCGGGGTGGTCTCCACGGCCTCGTACGAGGCGCGGCGGTTCGGGGTGCACTCGGCGATGCCGATGGGCCAGGCGAGACGCCTGGCGCCGAACGCGGCGTATCTCGTGCCGCGCTTCGCGCTGTACCGCGCGGTCAGCGAGCAGGTGATGGAGCTGCTGGGCAGGCTGTCGCCGCTGGTGGAGCCGCTGAGCCTGGACGAGGCATTCGTGGACCTGGAGGCGGGCGGCTCGGCCCATGACACGGCCTCGGCGCGGGCGGCGGGCGAGCGGCTGCGCCGGGACATCAGGGCGGTCACCGGACTCAGCGGCTCGGTGGGGCTCGCGGGCTCCAAGATGCTGGCGAAGATCGGCTCGGAGCTGGCCAAGCCCGACGGACTGGTCCTGATAGAGCCGGGCACGGAGCGCCAGCTGCTGGGACCGATGTCCGTGCGGACGCTGCCCGGGGTGGGGCCCGCGACCGGGGAGCATCTGCGCCGGGCCGGGATGACCACGGTCGCCGACCTGGCCGAGGCGGGCGAGGACGAGCTGGTGCGGCTGGTCGGGAGGGCGCACGGCGCCTCGCTGTACCGGATGGCGCGGGGGTACGACGACCGGCCGGTGGTCTCCGAGCGCGAGACGAAGTCGGTGTCGGTGGAGGACACCTTCGACACCGATCTGCACGACCGGGTGCGGGTGCGCGCGGAGGTCGACCGGCTCGCGGACCGGTGTGTGCGGCGGCTGCGGGCCGCCGGGCACTCGGGACGTACCGTCGTCCTCAAGGTGCGGCGGTACGACTTCTCCACGCTGACCCGTTCGGAGACCCTCAGAGGGCCCACCGACGACCCGGGAGTGGTGCGGGAGGCCGTGGGGCGGCTGCTGGAGTCGGTGGACACCACGGGCGGGGTACGGCTGCTGGGGGTCGGCGTGACGGGGCTCGCGGACTACACCCAGGAGGATCTGTTCGCGCAGGCCGCGGCCGAACGGGTTGCCGCCACGGACGCGCAGGAGCCGACGGACGTCGAGGAGGTGCTCGACGGGGCCGCAGAGGAGCCCGCGGACGTGTCCGCGGGGACGCTCGCCGAGCGGCGCTTCCCGGCCGGTCACGATGTGCGCCACAGCGCGTTCGGCGCGGGCTGGGTGCAGGGCAGCGGGCTGCGGAGGGTCACCGTGCGGTTCGAGGAGCCGGGGTCCGCGCCCGGACGGGTGCGGACCTTCTGGACCGACGATCCCGAGCTGGAGCTGTCCGAGCCGCTGCCCCTGGTGCCGGACGGGCCCGGGCGGGCCCTGCCCGGCACCAGGGGGCCTCAGTCCTCCTGGCCGGCCAGCCGCCCGAAGTCGCGGTCGGAGTCCCGCCGGTCCGCGCGGGACGTGGGGGGCTCCGGCGGCCCGGCATCGGGGAGGGCGAGGCCGTAGTGGTGGTAGAGCTGGAGCTCCTGGTCGGGGGAGAGATGGCGGCCGACCCCGAAGTCGGGGGCGTCCCTGATCAGTGCCCGTTCGAAAGGGACCCGCAGGCCGTCGGCGGCCAGGGTGCTGGGGGCGAGGGGGATGAACGCGTCCCGGCTGAACAGACCGGTACGGACGGCCGCCCACTCCGGGACGCCGGTGGCGTCGTCCAGATAGACCTCGTCCACCGTGCCGAGCTTGCGGCCGTCCCGGTCGAACGCCTTGCGCCCTATCAGGCCGCGCGGATCGATATCGGTCTCCACGTTCCCTCCAACTGGTCGCAACTGTTCGTAGGCACTACAAAAAGGCAGATTCTTAGTGGCGTCCACTCGAAAGTTCTCCCCAGAGCCTCGCTGGTAGGCTGGCGAACGGCTGCTGATCCCGTGCGGGAGAGTCCTCCGGTGAGACTGCCGGAGGCGCCGAAGGAGCAAATCCTCCCCGGAATCTCTCAGGCCCCCGTACCGCGCGGACGAGGTCACTCTGGAAAGCAGAGCGGTGCCGACGGCATCGCTCTCACCGACGGTGAAAGCCGGACCGCTCCTGGGCGGCCCGGTGAAACTCTCAGGTCAGATGACAGAGGGGGAGGCCGTCCGGGCACCCGCGTCCTGGTGCCCCTCGCAGGTCATGCTGACCAGGAGGCCTCCGTAATGAACGCCCACCGCACTCCGCTCTCCCAGCTGGAGCGAGGCATCCCCTTCGAGCGGCGCCACATCGGCCCCGACACCGGGGCGCAGGCGAAGATGCTGGCGCAGGTCGGCTACGGCTCGCTCGACGAGCTGACCGCCGCCGCCGTGCCCGATGTGATCAGGAGCGCCGAGGCGCTGCGGCTCCCCGAGGCCCGTACCGAGGCCGAGGTCCTGGCCGAGCTGCGCGCGCTCGCCGACCGCAACCAGGTGCTCGCGCCGATGATCGGGCTCGGGTACCACGGCACCTTCACACCGCCCGTGATCCTGCGCAACGTCATGGAGAACCCCGCCTGGTACACGGCCTACACGCCGTACCAGCCGGAGATCTCGCAGGGCCGGCTGGAGGCCCTGCTGAACTTCCAGACCATGGTGGCCGAGCTGTCCGGCCTGCCCACCTCCGGCGCCTCCCTGCTCGACGAGGGCACGGCGGCGGCCGAGGCGATGGCGCTGTCCCGCCGCGTCGGCAAGGTCAAGGGCGGTGTCTTCCTGATCGACGCGGACACGCTGCCGCAGACCATCGCCGTGATCGAGACCCGCGCCGAGCCGACCGGGGTCGAGGTCGTCGTCGCGGACCTGAGCGGGGGCATCCCGGACGAGGTCGCCGAGCGGGGCGTCTTCGGCGTGCTGCTCCAGTACCCGGGCGCCTCCGGGGCCGTACGGGACATCAGGGCCGTGGTCGAGCGGGCGCACGGCCTCGGTGCCGTCGTCACCGTCGCCGCCGATCTGCTCGCGCTGACGCTGCTCACCTCGCCCGGCGAGCTGGGCGCGGACATCGCGGTCGGCACCACCCAGCGCTTCGGCGTGCCGATGGGCTTCGGCGGACCGCACGCCGGATACATGGCCGTACGCGAGAAGTTCGCGCGCAGCCTGCCCGGCCGGCTGGTCGGGGTCTCCGTGGACGCCGACGGCAACAAGGCGTACCGGCTGGCGCTCCAGACCCGTGAGCAGCACATCCGCCGCGAGAAGGCCACCAGCAACATCTGCACCGCGCAGGTGCTGCTCGCCGTCATGGCCGGGATGTACGCGGTCTACCACGGCCCGCAGGGGCTGCGCTCCATCGCCCGGCGCACGCACCGGTACGCGGCGGTGCTCGCCGGCGGGCTGCGGGCGGGCGGGGTGGAGGTCGTCCACGGCTCGTACTTCGACACGTTGACCCTCCGGGTCCCCGGCAGGGCCGCCGAGGTGGTCGCCGCCGCCAGGGCGGGCGGGGTCAACCTCCGTCAGGTCGACGCCGATCTGGTCTCCCTCGCCTGCGACGAGACGACCGGGCGCGCCCAACTGGCGGCCGTGTGGAGCGCCTTCGGGGTCGAGGGCGATGTCGAGACACTGGACGGGACGACCGAGGACGCCCTGCCGACGGAGCTGCTGCGGACCGACGAGTATCTGACGCATCCGGTCTTCCACCAGCACCGCTCCGAGACGTCGATGCTGCGCTATCTGCGCCGGCTCGCCGACCGTGACTACGCGCTGGACCGGGGCATGATCCCGCTCGGCTCCTGCACCATGAAGCTGAACGCGACCACCGAGATGGAGCCGGTCACCTGGCCCGAGTTCGGCGCGCTGCACCCCTTCGCCCCGGCCGAGCAGGCGGGCGGCTATCTGACGCTGATCCGCGAGCTGGAGGAGCGGCTCGCCGAGGTCACCGGGTACGACGCGGTGTCCCTCCAGCCCAACGCCGGTTCGCAGGGCGAGCTGGCCGGACTGCTCGCCGTACGGGCGTACCACCGGGCCAACGGCGACACCGGGCGTACGGTCTGTCTCATCCCGTCCTCGGCGCACGGCACGAACGCGGCGAGCGCGGTGATGGCCGGGATGAAGGTCGTCGTCGTCAAGACGCGCGAGGACGGCGACGTCGATGTCGAGGACCTGCACGCCAAGATCGAGCAGTACGGCCCCGAGCTGGCCGTCCTGATGGTCACCTACCCGTCCACGCACGGGGTGTTCGAGGAGCACATCGGCGACATCTGCGCGGCCGTGCACGACGCGGGCGGCCAGGTGTACGTGGACGGCGCCAACCTCAACGCGCTGGTGGGGCTGGCCAGGCCGGGCCGGTTCGGCTCGGACGTGTCCCATCTGAACCTGCACAAGACGTTCTGCATCCCGCACGGCGGTGGCGGCCCCGGGGTCGGTCCGGTCGGGGTGCGGGCCCACCTCGCCCCGTACCTCCCCAACCACCCCCTGCAGTCGGCGGCCGGGCCCGCGACGGGGGTGGGGCCGATCTCGGCGGCGCCGTGGGGCTCCGCAGGCATCCTGCCGATCTCCTGGGCGTACGTACGGCTGATGGGCGGCGAGGGGCTCAAGCGGGCGACGCAGGTCGCCGTGCTCGCCGCCAACTACATCGCCAAGCGGCTGGAGCCGCACTACCCGGTGCTCTACACCGGTCCGAACGGGCTGGTCGCGCACGAGTGCATCGTCGATCTGCGCCCGCTGTCCAAGGCCACCGGCGTCAGCGTCGACGACATCGCGAAGCGGCTGATCGACTACGGCTTCCACGCGCCGACGATGTCGTTCCCCGTCGCGGGGACGCTGATGATCGAGCCCACGGAGAGCGAGGACCTGGCCGAGATCGACCGTTTCTGCGAGGCGATGATCGCGATTCGCGCGGAGATCGAGAAGGTCGGCTCGGGCGAGTGGCCCGCGGACGACAACCCGCTCTGTCACGCGCCGCACACGGCGGCCGCGCTGGGCGGCGCGTGGGAGCACGCGTACAGCCGCGCCGAGGCGGTCTTCCCCGCCGGTGTCACGGCCGCGGACAAGTACTGGCCGCCGGTCCGCCGTATCGACGGCGCGTTCGGCGACCGTAATCTGGTCTGCTCCTGCCCGCCGCTGGAGGCGTACGAGCACTGATCAGGGCAGGCCGATCCCGGCCGACGGGCCGGGGACATACGTGGGGGCCGGTGCGGAGGATGTTCTCCGGGCCGGCCCCTTTTTCGCGGGCGGTGTCAGGCCGCCGTCGCCACCTGCTCGGGCCGCAGCGGCCGGTGCGGGGCGATGATCTTTCCGTCGGGCAGCAGTTCGCCGGTGTCCTCGAAGAGGAGAACGCCGTTGCACAGCAGACTCCAGCCCTGCTCCGGGTGGTGCGCCATCAGTCGTGCGGCATCGCGGTCGGCGGAGTCGGCTGTCGGGCAGACTGGCTGGTGCTGGCACATGGGTGGGTTCTTTCGCTGTGTCGTAGTGAGTGTCCCGCGGCTCGATGTGGTCATGGCCGCCCCCCGTATCTCTCTGGTCCGGTCCTAGTGTTGCCCTACGGACGGTAATCCGCAGGTATTTCGCGGCAGAGCTTTCCTTTGCTTAAGGACGTGTCACCCGGCCGGACGGTTCAGCTCAACTTGGCTGTCTTTCCGGGTGGTTAGGGGTGGCCCGACCGGGCTAGTCCGGATGGTCAGAGGAGTGCCCCGCGGCTGTCGGGGCCGCGGGGCACGGAAGGACCGGTCAAGACGGTAGGGCGGGCGGGCGTACGGAGTGGTTCCGGCGGGTGTACGGAGCCGTTCAGGCCGGTGTACGGAGCAGTGGGGGCGGGGCGAGCCGCAGCCCGATCATCGGCAGCAGCTCGGCGACCCGGTGCGGACGGTGTGCGGCGATGCCCGGGGGAGCGGGAGCGAGGGGCACCAGGATGTCGGCGGCGGCGGGGGAGCCCGTGGACGCGTCGGCCCCCGTGTCCCCGTGCAGCCAGAGCGTGAGCATGTACAGCTCGGGCACCGACAGCAGCCGTGGCTGGTACGCCGTCGACAGGCTCTCGGCCTGGCGCAGCGCGCGCTCCGTGGCGGCGAGGTAGGGGCCCTCGAAGAAGCGCGAGAAGGTCCAGCCGTCTGCGGTGAGCATGGTGTCGGCGGCGGCCACGGCACGGTCGCCGCTGTGGATCAGGAAGCGCCAGCCGGCCAGCCGGGTCCGGGGGACGCGGCCGTCGGCCTCGGACGTACCGGCGGCCGGGGCGGCCGGGGCGAGCAGGTCGAGAACATGGACGGGAAGAGGGTTCTCCGGGCTCAGCGGTCCCTGGACGGACTGGAGAGCGGGGGTGCGTGGATCGCGCACGGCGGTAGGGGAACTGAGTGCCGCGAGAACGCTGCGCAGGGCGGGCGCTGGGGCCGGGGGTACATGCAGCGGCATGGTGGGTTGCCTCTCACTCAGGAGACAGGGTGACGCGTGAGGTGGTTCGTGTGCCGGTGACCGGTGCGAACATCGCAGTCGGTGTACGTGGTCAGAGGCGGGCCTCGGGGCGGTATGGCCGGACGCCTGCTCTCTGCCTCGCAGCCGAGTTTATACGACACGTGTTCACGCCATGTTTCTTCTAGCCGTCCCGGATATTGCGGGCAAGGCGGTATTGAGTCCATCTCTCGCGCGTCTTCTCCCGATGAACGGTGAACGCACGGTGCTGGCCTGGTGCGATTGGCCGAGTGGGGACGGCTGAAACTCATCGGCGTTTTCCGTTGCGGGTCGGGCAGTCGTCAGGGAACGCCACGCCATGCCGAAGGAATGTGCCGTACGGCCGTGGGTCGCCGCCCTACCGGGGGGAGTCGGCCAACGGGTCGGCGGAACGTTACGGATCACTCGGTGTGGGCATTATCGATCGTGACGCGAGCGGCCGCTGCCGCGGGCTGCCCACTCGAGGAGGGAAACTTCGATGGGGGAGAAGGTCGAAGCGGACGGTTGCGACCGGTCCGATCGGCAGAAATACCGCAGGAAGCTCCAGCAGTGCCTGACGGTGCTGGAGCGGCTCCTGGCGGACGAGAGGTTCGATCAGCCCAAGAATCTGATGGGCCTGGAGATCGAGTTGAATCTCGCGGGCTCCGACGGGATGCCCCGCATGATGAATGCGGAGGTCCTGAAGCGCATCGCGAGCGGTGATTTCCAGACCGAACTCGGAATGTTCAACATGGAAGTAAATGTGGCGCCGCATCGGCTGGGCGGCCGTGTTCTCGATCAACTCGCGGAGGAACTGCGAACCGGCCTCGGATATGCGCACCGTAAAGCGACCGAGGTCGACGCGGGCATCGTGATGATCGGAATTCTTCCGACGCTCACCCAGCAGGACGCGGTCACCGCCAATATCTCGGACGTCCACCGCTACACACTTCTCAACGAGCAGATGGTCGCGGCCAGGGGCGAGGATTTCACCCTGGACATCGAGGGGGTGGAACGGCTCACCTGTACATCGACGTCGATCACCCCCGAGGCCGCCTGTACCTCCGTACAACTGCACCTCCAGGTCACGCCCGACCGCTTCGCCGATGTGTGGAACGCGGCCCAGTGCGTGGCGTCCGTGCAGGTGGCACTCGGTGCCAATGCGCCGTTCCTGTTCGGCCACGAGCTGTGGCGGGAGTCCCGGCCGCCGCTCTTCGAACAGGCCACCGACACCCGGCCGCCGGAGCTGAAGGCACAGGGGGTGCGCCCCAGGACCTGGTTCGGGGAGCGCTGGATCAGCTCCGCGTACGAGCTGTTCGAGGAGAACCTGCGCTACTTCCCCCCGCTGCTGCCGATCTGCGACGACGAGGACCCGCTGCGGATCCTCGACAGCGGCGGGGTGCCCGACCTCCAGGAGCTGGCGCTGCACAACGGTACGGTCTACCGCTGGAACCGGCCGGTGTACGAGGTGGCGGGCGGCGTCCCGCATCTGCGCGTCGAGAACCGTGTCCTGCCCGCGGGCCCCACGGTCACCGATGTGATCGCCAACGCCGCCTTCTACTACGGGCTGGTACGGGCGCTGGCCGAGGACAGCCGGCCGGTATGGAGCCGGCTGTCCTTCGCCGAGGCCGAGGCGAACTTCGACACAGCCTGCCGCCATGGCATCGACGCCGAGCTGCGCTGGCCGCGCCCGGGGCGGGGCGGCGGGATCACCGCCGTTCCGGTCGTCAAGCTCGTACGTGACGAACTGCTGCCGCTCGCCGCGGCGGGGCTCGACGCGTGGCAGATCGAGCCCACGGACCGGGACTTCTACCTCGGGGTGATCGAGGAGCGGTGCAAGCGCCGGATGAACGGGGCCTCCTGGCAGGTGGAGACCTTCCACCGGGCGCTGGAGGCCGGGCTCGGGCGGGAGGCCGCGCTGGCCGCCACCACCCGCCGGTACTGCGAGCTGATGCACCGGGGCGAGCCGGTGCACACCTGGCCGGTGGGGTTCCCGGGGCGGTCCGACGGGGGCGCGCCATGAGCTGAGGAGGGGGCGGCGGTCAGCGGCTTCGGCTCTCTGGCCTCCGCCGGGTTCTTGGTGCCCAGCTCTCCGCCGGGTTCGTCGGGTCCTTCGCGTCAGCGTACGGACGGCCCGGTGGAGAGTGTGAGCGCGCGCAGGAGTACGGACGGGATGCCGCCGGGTCGGCCGGCGCTCGCAGCCGTGTGCGGTGGGTGACACCGCCCTGCACGGGGTCGCCCGGCCGGGCCGTCCGCTCCAGCCCGCGGCAGTCCTCGGCGCCGTCGAGCCGGGTGCTGAACTCCCACCGGCCGATGGGCGGTGACCCGGATGTCGCGACAGTGGCCGTCCGAGGTCACCCGGGAGAGCCGGGCCCGGCCGGCGATCTCGTCCAGCGTGGGGGCGATGTCCGAGGACGCGACGAGACGTGACTGCCTGGGGCCCTGCTGTACGACGAGGAGAAGGACAGCAGACCGCCGCGCGCGGCGAATGGGACCTGCCCGCGCGCCTCGCCCGTGCGTCGGGCAAGCTGTGACGTCCCATGACAGTGGTGCCCCTCCTTCTTCGTGAAGGGTGGGCAAAAGGCGGTGCGCCGGCACCGGGCTCCCGGCTCCCGGTGCTCTCGCGATCTCCGTACTCGCATGCGAGACCCTGACGGCACGGTGAAAGCCATGAGGCGGGATTGCTCAAGCGGGACGTGTGGGATCGCTCAACGGATGACTCAACTGGAGGCGGGTGTGCAGGCGGAGGCGGGGCGGGTGGACGGTTTCGGTTCACAGGAGGCCATCTCGCGCAGGACCTTGCGGTCCGAGACATTGCTCGTACTGGCGCTCTCGCTGGGCGCGAGCGGTGTGGGGGCGCTGATCAGATTCATCGGTTCGCTCACGGCGCCGCAGGCGCTGAACGAGCAGGCCGCCCGGCTCAACGCGTCGGCGGCGCCCGGCCGGCCGTGGCTCGATCTCGCGCTCCAGCTTTTCTACATCAGTACGGCCCTGGTGCCGGTCGCGCTCGTCGCGCATCTGCTGCTGAGGGAGGGCAGCGGGCTGCGGGACCTCGGCTTCGACCGCCGGTGGCCCGGGCGGGACCTGGGGCGCGGCACGCTGGTGGCGGCCGGTATCGGCAGTGCCGGGCTGGCGTTCTACCTGGTCATGCAGGCGGCGGGGTTCAATCTGACGGTGGAGCCGGAGTCCCTGCCGGACGTGTGGTGGAAGTTCCCGGTGCTGATCCTCTCCGCGGTGCAGAACTCCGTACTGGAAGAGGTCATCGTCGTCGGATATCTGCTGCGCAGGCTGGGGCAGCTGGGGTGGACGCCGATGGCCGCCCTGGTGGGCAGCTCGGTACTGCGTGGCTCGTACCACCTGTACCAGGGGATCGGCGGCTTCATCGGCAACATGGTGATGGGCGTGGTGTTCGTCTTCCTGTACCGGCGCTGGGGGCGGGTCGGTCCGCTGGTGGTGGCGCACGCGCTGCTCGATATCGGGGCGTTCGTCGGGTACGCGCTGCTGGCGGGGAAGGTGGACTGGCTGCCCACGCTGTAGCGGGCCCGCCGCGTCAGGGGGCGCTGAGCAGCTCGCCGTCGATGACCGTGACCGCCCGACCGGTGAGCAGGGTCCGCCCGCCGCGCAGTGCGGTGCGGACCAATCCGGTACGGGCGGAGCCCTGGCGGCCCGTCAGTTCCGTACGGCCGAACCGTGCCGACCAGTACGGGGCGAGCGCGGTGTGGGCGCTGCCGGTGACCGGGTCCTCGTCGATGCCGACCGCGGGGAAGAAACCGCGCGACACGAAGTCGTAGCCGAGAGCCGGGTCCTCGGCGGCGGCGGTGGCGATGACGCCGCGCCGGGAGAGCGCGGTCAGCGCGGGGAGATCGGGGGCAAGCGCGCGTACGGTCCGCTCGTCGGCCAGCTCCACCAGCAGGTCGCCGATGTGCTCCGAGGTGTCGTGCACCGCGGCGGGCTCGGCGCCCAGCGCAGCCGCCAGCCCCTCCGGGACCTCGACCGGCGTCAGGGACGAGGTCGGGAAGTCCAGGGTCAGGGAGGAATCCTCGTGCGCGACGGCGCCCAGGACCCCCGAACGGGTGGCGAAACGTATCGCGCCGGTGGCCTGCCCGGTGGAGTGCAGCACATGCGCGGTGGCCAGAGTGGCATGGCCGCACATGTCCACTTCGGTGGTCGGGGTGAGCCAGCGCAGCGCCCAGTCGGCGTCGCCACCGGGCGGCAGGGGGTGGGCGAAGGCGGTCTCCGAGAGATTCACCTCGGCGGCCACCCGCTGGAGCCAGCCGGTGTCGGGGAAGCTGTCGGTGTCGAGGAGCAGGACTCCGGCGGGGTTGCCGGTGAAGGGGCGGTCGGCGAAGGCGTCGACGATTCGGATGCGCATGGCCCGAGCGTAGGAGCCGGGCCGGCTACCCGGCCAAGGCCAATCGGGGAGCGGTGGCCTGATTGTGGATGGGTTCTGCTGTGGGCGGGGTACCCGCGCCGTCCGGACCTTCGGTGGTACGGGGTGGGGCGGCTCAGGAGCCGGTGGTGTGCGGCTCCTGAGCCGGTGCCCGGCAGGTGGCGGCTCCTCGGCCGCTACTTCCGCTGTTCGGATCCGGTCACACGCATCAGTGTCTGCTGGCCCGCTGCGACGAGCGTCCTCAAGTCGCCCTGGACGCCGAACACTTCCAGCCTGCACACGGTCAGGGTCCGGCCGGATTTCAGGACGGTCCCGATGGCCTCGATGTGATCGCCCACGGCGGGCGCCAGCAGATTCATCTTGTACTCCACGGTGAGCACCGCGGTGTTCTCGGGGAACAGTGTGAACGCCGCGTAGCCGCCCGCGCTGTCCGCGATGGCACTGGTCGCTCCCGCGTGGAAGTAGCCGTTCTGCTGGGTCACTTCGGGCCGGTGGGGGAGCGCGATGTGTACGCATCCGGGTGCGATGTGTGTCAGGCGGGCGCCGAGATGCTCCATCAGCCCCTGCCGTTCGAAACTGGTCCGGATACGCTCCCGTACCTCGGGACTCGCCTGTTCCTGTGGTGTCGGGTCTTCCATGTCTCTCTTCGTCTCTCCTTCGGGCGTCATCCGGCCAGGCGCTCGATGAGAAGAAACCCGCCGATGGCGATCATCATGGCGCCGCTGGCGCGGGTGACGGCACGTGCCGCCGCGGGCCTGGCCCGCAACACGGTACGGGCCAGCAGGCCCACGGTGAGATAGACGACGGCGCAGCTCGCCATGTGGAGGACGCCGAGCAGGCCGGTCTGGGCGGCGACGGGCCAGCCTGCCGTGGGGTCGATGAACTGGGGGAACAGGGAGAAGTACAGCAGCAGCGCCTTGGGGTTCAGGCCGCTGATCCCGGCGCCCTTCAGCATGACCCGCCAGCCGGAGGCGGCCATGGTCTCCGCGGCGGCGGTGGGGACGGCCGGACGCGCCAGTACGCCCCGGCCGAGCCACATCAGATAGCAGGCGCCGAGGACGGTCAGCGCGGTGAGCAGGTTCGGCGAACTCGCGACGACCACCACCAGACCGGCCACGGCGAGCAGGGTGTATCCGGCGTACCCGGCGACCAGTCCGGTGACCGCGGGGAGCACCGACCGGCTCCGCAGTCCTGCCGAGATGGCGTAGGCCCAGTCCGCGCCGGGTGTGAACACCAGCAGGAGGTCCACCGCCAGGAAAGCCGCCAGTGTGCTCATGTCCATGCTGGATTTATCCCTCTCACGTTCTCTGTCACAGAGGGAGATTAGATGCTTTTATGGCGAAAGTGTTTCTTTCTTTTTCTCGGATTCTGTGTTTTCCGGGGATAATCATCTCCATGGATGAGCTGGATCGAAAGATTCTTACCGAGGTACAGCAGGACGGTCGGCTGACGGTCACCGAGCTGGCCGCCCGGGTGAGCCTGAGCGTCTCGCCGTGTCACCGACGCCTGCGTGACCTGGAACGTACCGGCGCGATCCGTGGCTACCGCGCCGTCGTGGACCCTGTCGCCGTCGGTCTGGGCTTCGAGGCCCTGGTGTTCGTCACCCTGCGCTGGGAGGACCGTGACACCGTCGCCTCCTTCGAGCGGGCCGTGGCCGAGCTCCCGCATGTGGTACAGGCTCAGCGCCTGTTCGGCGAACCCGACTACCTGTTGCGTGTCGTGGCCGCCGATCTGGGGGGTTTCCAGCGGCTGTACGACCAGGAGCTGACCACTCTGCCGGGTGTCCAACGGCTGACCTCGACCATTGTCATGAAACATGTCGTCAGTGACCGTCCGCTGCCCGCGTAGCCGCGTCCAGGGTGTGGCCATGACGGGTCGCCCTTCGCGCGTCGCCGCCCTGACCGATGCCGCCGAAGCGATCCCGCCCGGAGCGATGCGCTGGCGCGGGACGCGCTGACGGCCATGCGGGCGGAGATACCCGACGCGTACGGGCTTGCGCTCCGCCGCGGCGCTCCTGGGCCGCGCCGTCGGCGAACCGGCCCGGCTGCTGACGGCCAGGGGCAACCGGCAGCTGTCCCGGGTGGAGCAGATCAAGCGGTTCAAGGTGATACCCGCGTACGGGGAGGGCGACGGCGACGAACTCACCGCCCCGCTGGAACCCGGACGGCGGAGGATCGCGGAGAAGTGCGCCACCGACATCGCCGCCCTGCCCGCCGACCCGCCCGCCGATGGCATCCGGCGGCCGGCCGCTTGACCTGTGACAGCGAACCTTGAGCGATTGCCAACGAAGATTGAGCGACGCTAGTTTGTGCCACTGAACTTTGAGTCGTCGGGCCTCGGTCATGGTTGGTGGCGGGTGGGAGAGTTAGCTCAGGCGCACGATTTGCGAGCGCTCTCGGCCTTTGAACTGGCCTTTCTTGATGGTGGCCGCCGTCGGCGTGAGTCGTTGAGGTCGAGTTGGGACGTGCGGTTCGAGGAGATCGAGCCGGTCCGCGAGTTCAGCTGGCGCAAGGAGGCCCGAGGGTTCGCGGGCTGGTACTACTCGACGACGCTTCGGGACCATGTCGGCTACGAGTCCTGGCTCGAGCGTGACCGGCTGGTGCTGCTGGACCGCGATCCGCAGGTCATCGGCATTGCCTCACAGCCGTTCTGGCTCCACTGGAGCGATCAGTCCGGTGGTCGTCGGCACGCTCCGGACTACTTCGTCCGTCTGGCCGATGGCCGGGCCCGCGTCGTCGACGTCCGCGCTGAGGACGACATGGACGACGTGACGAAGGATGCCTTCGCCGCGACTGAGGAAGCATGCAGGACGGTGGGATGGGAGTTCGACTGGGTGGGCCGGCCGGAGCCGGTGTTCATGGCCAACGTCCGCTGGCTGGCCCGTTTCCGGCGGGCTCGATGCGGTCATCCCGCCTGGATCGCGGAAGGGCTGCGAGAGGTGTTCCGCGAGCCGAAGCCGCTCTGGGACGGTGCGAAGGCGGTGGGTGACCGGTTGCAGGTCCTGCCGGTGCTGTTCCACCTGCTGTGGTCGGGCGTTCTGGTGACGGACCTGGTCACTGAGGTGATGGAGACTCACAGTCTTGTCTGGACGGAGGCGGTCACATGAGTGGACTGACTCGACCGCCGGGTCTCGCGGTGGGTCAGCGGATCCGGTTCGACGGCCAGGTCAGGGGGGTCCTCGAGATCACGGCCCAAGTGGTGATGCTGGAGGACGAGGAGTCCTCCCACCGGGTGGTCGCGCTGATCGACTTGTTCGAGGCAGCCGACTTCGAGGTCCTGTTCCAGTCCGAGCGTCGGCCTCTGCCCGCCGTGGGGCTGCTGGACGGGTTTCCCCCGGAGGCTGTGACGCTGGCCCTTTGGTGGGAGGGCCACATCCTGGAGGTGCTGCACGGGCTGGCGCCGGACGCGGAGCCCGGGGCCGAGCCGCGGCCCGGTTACGGGCCAGGGTCGTCGGTGACGTCTCGGGAGAAGGTGAAAGCGGCCGAGCTGACCGCGCTCGGGCACCAGGTCAGGCCCAGTACGGTCGCTTGGCGACGACGCCGCTACGTCGCGGACGGCCTGGTAGGGCTGGCCGATCACCGGCCGGTCCGCAAGCGCAAGGAGTTCGGGGAGGCGCCCGAGGAACTCGTGACCGCGATGCGGCAGGCCATCTCGGAAGGCGTCGACGCATCGACCCGCAACGGGGCCTACCTGATCTGGCGGACTTTGGAGATCCTGCGGAACACCGCAGATCAGGCGGCTGAAGAGGAGGTCGCGCTGCCGTCGCGGCGATCGCTCTACCGGCTGCTGGAGAAGCTCACGAAGGGCACCCACGCGACCGGTTCGGCCCGCACCCGCCGTTCGGTGGCACATGGGGCCAACGCTCCGTTCGGCCAGCTGACGGTGTCGGCGCCAGGCGAGGTCATGCAGATCGACTCCAGCCCGCTGGACGTGATGGTCCGCCTGGACAACGGGGTCGTCGGCAAGGTCGAGATCACAGGGATGATCGACGTCGCGACCAGGACGTTGTCGGCGGCGGTGCTGCGGCCGACGACGAAGTCGGTCGACGCGAGCATCCTGCTGGCCCGCACGGTCACCCCGGAATTGATGCGGCCTGGCTGGGTCGACGCACTGAAGATGTCCCGCTCGGTGCTGCCCCACCGCAGGCTGCTGGCCCTGGACGAACGGCTGGAGCACGCGGCTGCGAAGCCAGTGATCGTCCCAGAGAGCATCGTCTGCGACCACGGGAAGGTGTTCATCTCCCGCAACTTCCGCTCCTCCTGCCGCTTCCTGGAGATCGACTTCCAGCCCACCTTGAAGGGGGCGCCCTTCCAGAAGGGCCACATCGAGAAGATGCTGGACACCGTTTCCCTCCAGTTCGCCCAGTTCCTGCCGGGCTTCACCGGCCGTAACACCGACCGTCGCGGCCGCCGCCCCGAGGAAGAGAACCTGTGGTCCCTGCCCGAGCTGCAGGAACTGCTGGACGAGTGGATCGTCGCGCACTGGCAGAACCGTCCGCACGACGGCTTGCGTGACCCCGACCACCCCGGCCGGCTGTTCACGCCGAATCAGAAGTACGCCGCCCTAGTCGAAGCCAGCGGCTACGTTCCGGTCGCGCTCAGCGGCGACGACTATGTGGAGCTCCTGCCCGCGGCCTGGCGGGCTGTCAACTCCTACGGCATCAAGGTCAACAACCGCACCTACGACAGCCCCGAGCTCGGGCCGATGCGACGACGTGATTCCGGTGTCACGGCCAAGCGCGGGCTCTGGGAGGTTCACCGCGACCCCTACGACGCCTCCTACGTCTGGGTCCGCGACCACCGCGCGGGCGGCGGCTGGGTGAAGGCAACCTGGAAGCACTTGAACCGGGCCCCGGTCCCGTTCGGGGACCTGGCCTGGGACCACGTGAGCCATCAACTGCCCAAGGCCACCGAGGAAGAGCTCGCCCAGGCCGTCGCTGACCTGCTCGCCCGCGCACACGCCGGCCCCGCCCGGCCGCCTGAGAAGAAGCCCCGCAAGGCCAAAGCCGACAAGGCCGACCGCCGCGTCGCCGCCCGCACCAAGGCCGCAACCGCGGCAACGCCAGCGCCTCTCTTGGAGCCGCAGCACGAAGCCGCCCCGGAGGAGCCGGAAGAGGACGAGGACACGCTGGCCGAAGTGATCCCGCTCGGGCTCTTCGACCCGCTCGAGGACCCCTGGAAGCGCTTGTGACCACGATGACAGCCAACGCCGACAGCCCCGAGGACGACGGCTCCGGGGCCGACTTCGCCCAGCAGTTGACGCTGTTACCCGGGTGGCGCGCTTTCGTCGCGTCCTCGAAGAACGAACCTATGCCCCGGCTCACTCGGGACGAGTACGACACCTTGTCGAAGGAGGAACAGTACGACTACGACGAGGACCGGCTCGACCACCACGCCCGCCTCCAGGTCGTCGCGACCTCCACCGTCCGCAAGACGGTCACCTGCGGACAACGACTGACGATCCTGAACCGCGGGGCGATCAGCGCCCGCCGGGGCCTGATCGTCACCGGGCCGGCCAACACCGGCAAAACCATCGCGCTGACCCAGCTCGGTCTCACCCACGAACTCAAGGACCGTCGCCGACACCCCGGACAGGACGGACGGATCCCGGTCATCTACATCACCGTCCCACCCAAGGCGACACACCGGATGCTCGCGGCGGAACTCGCCCGCTTCCTCGGCCTGCCCGTCATGCGGAGCTCGAACGCCACTGACCTCACCGAGGCAGTGGTCGGCGTCTGCACCAAGGCCCGAAGCAGCCTGATCCTGGTCGACGAGATCCACAACATTTCGGGGCTGACCAGCAACGGCGCCGAGGTGTCAGACACACTAAAGTACTTCTCCGAGCGCATCCCCGCGACGTTCGCCTACGCGGGCATCGACGTCGAGAACTGCGGCCTGCTGGCCGGACTGCGGGGCGATCAGATCGCCGCCCGCTTCACCTCGGTCGACACCCACGCCTTCCCCTACAACCAGGAATGGAAGGCCCTGGTCGCACAGATGGAGGCCAACCTGCTGCTCCACCAGCACAAGCCTCGAACCCTCACCCGGCTCGACAGCTTCCTGCACACCCGCACCGGCGGCATGATCGGCACCCTCTCCCACCAGATCCGCGGAGCCGCCATCGACGCGATCCTTACCAGCAGCGAGAAGATCACCAGGGCTGGTCTGCTAGCCGTCGACCTGGACATCGCCTCCCGCCGCAAGCGGCCCGGCACCGACGGATGACGCCGCTGGCCTCGGACATCGGCGTCGCCCGTCTTCCGTTCAAGGTCCGCCCGCAACGCGGCGAAGGAGCCGCCTCGTTCATCACCCGCCTTGCCCAGGCGAACCATCTTCCTCCCGCCTACCTGCGGAAGTACCTCGCCGAACCGCCCCTGCACCAAGGCAGCCCTACTTGGCCCCGCCTCGCCGCGGCCGCCGGCCGAGATCCGGCCGAGCTTCAGCTGATCCTGAACACGGTCGAGTGCAAGGAATGCGGGGCCCCGATCCAGCGCAAGGCGAGCTTCGGCGCCAGGCCCCTTACCTGCTCACATGCCTGTCGGCAGAAGAGATACCGCAAGCGCTACCCCGCCAGCGAATGGCGCCGAGAACCCTGCCGGATCTGCGGAAAACTCATGAAGATGCAGATCGGACAGCGCCGCCCGCTCTGCTCATCGGCCTGCCGACGGACTGCCTACCTCGAACGACAGCAACGCAACCAGCAGACTGCCGAGGCGGCGCCTTCGAACCCGGAGGGTGACCCACCGACAGTCTGCCCGATCTGCGAGGGCCCTCTGGCACCAAGCACCACGAAACACCGCAGGCGCACGTGCTCGCAGCGCTGCCGCCAGCAGGCCTACCGCTGGAGAGTAAGACCACGTCGCCCACCCCACCAACCGACGCCGACGGCAAACCTTCCGGCTGCCTTCCCGTCCCCGGCATCAGTGCCCACGAGGTTCTGCGCGGAGTGCGGGCAACCTTTACCTCCCGGGCACGGACAGTCTCAGCGGCGCACCTGCTCTCAGCGCTGTCGCCAACGGCTCTATCGAAGGCGTGCAAGCCCGCCTCCCGAGCCACCATCGGCACCTGCGGCCGCACGCCCCACGGCTGGGGCGAGGGCTTACGCCCTCGCCCCAGCCCAAGGCCCGGACACGGCCCTGGACGCGAACTCGTACGTCACCCTGCCGCTTCAACTTTTCCCGACCACACGAACTTGCTCAGTCTGCGCAGGTCCACTACCCGCTGGACCGAACCAGGCTCAACGTCGCACCTGTTCACAGCGCTGCCGCCAGAAGGCCTACCGCAGGCGGACGACACAAATACTGATAGCGGGGCAAAGCCGCCAGTGATCACCCTCCACTGACACAACTTCGCACGCGGTCGTCCCTAACTGGCACAGAAGTGAGGCGATCACTCTTCGCCGGCAACCGCTCAACGTTCCCCGCCCCAGGCCACCGGATGACCTGGGGAGATCAATCTTCAGTGGCACAAACGGGTAAGCGCTCAATCTTCGCTGGCATAAACCAGCTCCCATCACTCTTCGCTGGCAATCACTCAACGTTCGCTGTCACGGATCACCGCTGACCGCGCCCGGCTCTTGCTCAACGAAACGTTCCGATATATCGTTGAGGCATCGCGACAGGTCAATGATGAAAGGAGCGTTGCGATGCGTCCACATGGATATGAGCAGGGGCCGGGGCCCGGCCATTGCGGGCCCGGTCAGCGTGGCCGGGGTGATTTCGAGGAGCGGCGAGGGGCCTTTGGGCCGTTCGGGCCGCCGTTTGGGGGGCCCTTCGGGGGGCGGGGCGGGGGGCGCGGTCGGGCGCGGCGTGGTGATGTGCGCGCGTCGATCCTCGCGCTGCTGAAGGACCGGCCCATGCACGGGTACGAGATGATCCAGGAGATCGGCGAGCGCAGCGGCGGGGCCTGGCGGCCCAGCCCCGGGTCGGTCTACCCGACGCTCCAGCTGCTGGAGGACGAGGGGCTGATCGCCAGTCGGAGCGAGGGCGGCAAGAAGCTGTTCACGCTCACCGAGGCCGGCGCCACCGAGGCCGAGTCGGGGCCGGAGGCCCCCTGGGAGGAGGCCGGACGGGGTGTCGACTGGGAGTCGATGAACGAGATACGGCAGGCCGGATTCGGGCTGATGGAGGCGTTCGGGCAGGTCTGGAAGACCGGTACGCCCGAGCAGCGCGCGAAGGCTCTCGCAGTGATCAACGACTCGCGCAAGAAGCTGTATCTGATCCTCGCCGACGAGGGGTGACCCGGTTCCGCCCCTCCGTCTCCTCCGTAAGGAGAGGCGGAACCCGGAAATACCACCTTCCGTCGGACCCGAAGACGCTCCGTACCGTGGATGCCCCGGACAGAGGGGGTGATGGGGCGGAGGGTGCGAACCCCCCGCCCCGGGTGCCCGGCAGCCCGTACCGAACAGTGTCGATGCCGTGCGGGCGCGTGCCGATGTGGAGGCGCGGCTCACCGCGGAGCCGGCCTCGGTCGTCGCGGGCGCCCGGAGAAGGGCGCACCGCGACGGGGACGCCCAGATCGCACGGCGGGTCTGCCGCACTCGCTGCTGGAGGCGGCCCCCGGGGTGGCGGACGCGTTCGAGGACGGTCGCCAGGTGGCCCGGGTGCTGGGCCATCTCGTGCAACGGAGCATTGGTCACGGGCTGCGCCGGCAGGGGAACGCGGATTCCGGAGCGGCGCCCATGGTGCGGGAGCCGGCCGTGACCGACTGGTCGCCTCCCGCCGTCACCGCGATGGCGGGCGCGCTGGACCGGGCGGTGCGGTGAGCCCCGGGCGGGCGGGCTCGGTCTGCCGGCCGCGCTCGCCTCCGACCGGGAGTGCCGGGCCGTCGAGGTGCTCGAACGGGCCGGTGTGGACACCCGGTCGCTGGCTGTACGGCTGTCCCGCGCCCAGGGGACGGGAGCGTGCCGTGAGCCCTCCGGGCCCGGCGGATACCGGTCGGTCTGATCGTCCCTCCGCCCACCCTCGATCCCCTTCGCCGTCTCGACAGGTGTCACCGGGATGGCGCTCCTGACGGCAGCTGTCATCATGGCGCCATGCACGCGTCTCGGGAGAAGAGTGTCGGTCTGGGCCTGGCCCTGTTGTCGGCGCTCGCGTTCGGTGGTTCGGGAGTGGCGGCCAAACCGCTGATCGAGGCGGGGCTCGATCCGCTCCAAGTGGTCTGGCTGCGGGTCGCGGGCGCGGCCGTGATCATGCTGCCGGTGGCCTGGCGCCACCGGACGCTGCTGTTGCGCAGGCCCGCGCTGCTCGCGGGGTTCGGTCTGTTCGCGGTGGCCGGTGTCCAGGCGTTCTACTTCGCCGCGATATCCCGAATACCCGTCGGGGTCGCGCTGCTCATCGAATATCTCGGTCCCGCGCTCGTCCTGCTGTGGGTGCGCTTCGTCCAGCGGCGGCATGTCACCCGCGCGGCCTGGGTCGGGGTCGTCCTGGCAGTGGGCGGGCTGGCCTGTGTGGTCGAGGTGTGGGCCGGGCTGAGCTTCGACCCCATCGGGGTGCTGCTCGGACTGGCCGCCGCAGGCTGCCAGGCGTGCTACTTCATCCTGGCCGACCAGGGCAGCGGGGGTAAGGACGCGGCCGATCCGCTGGGTGTGATCGCGTACGGACTGCTCGTCGGGGCCGCCGTACTGACGGTCGTCGCCCGTCCCTGGGGCATGGACTGGGCGCTGCTCGGCGGGAACGTCGGGATGGGCGGCTCGTCGGTGGCGGCCTGGCTGCTGCTGGGCTGGATCGTACTGATCGCGACCGTCCTCGCCTATACGACCGGGGTGATCTCCGTACGCAAGCTGTCCCCGCAGGTGGCGGGCGTGGTCGCCTGTCTGGAGGCGGTGGTGGCCACCGTACTGGCGTGGGTGCTGCTGCGGGAACACCTCTCGGCGCCGCAGATCACCGGGGGCGCGATGGTGCTCGTCGGCGCGTTCATCGCGCAGTCGTCGAAGCCGAAGGCGCCTTCCGGGCCGGTGGCGGGCAGTGCCACGGCCGTGGGTACGGGAGCGGGCGACCCGGCCCGGTTGCCCGTGGCGAACACCGCGCCGTAGCGCGCCGAGCACGCGGACCGTACTGCCGCCTCCCGCCGCCGGGCCGGGATCAGCAGGGTGGTGCGGGTGTCGCCGGGGCGATGACGATCGCGCCGTCGGACAGGAAGCGGACCGGTGCGTGGATGCCGTGGGCGGCCGCCTCGTCCGGACGGATCTCCTCCCCGGTCCGCCAGCGCGCCCCCAGGGCTCCGGGTCCACGGCGAACGTGCCCGGTTCCATGAGCGCCGGGAGCTGGATCCCGTTCCCGTACTTCTGATGGACGTGGGCCGACAGGGCGACCTGGGACAGCGGGGGCGGTCGGCTCGGTGCCGTACCCCGTACACGCGAAACGGATACATCTCCTCCGCCTGGGGAACAGAGGCATCGGCGCAGCCCGGCGGCTGTCGGCCCAGCGGTTTTCGGCGGGGCGTGGAGGGGCGGCGGGTGCTCGTCCTGGGACCTGGCCGGGCTCTGTACGGCGGGGTGGCCCGGGCGCGGGCGATCCTCCACCCGGGCCGCCGGGCCTACTCGCCGGGTGCCAGGACGCGGGCCAGGACGCGGGCCGTGTCGGCGATCAGCGCCTCGTCCACCGGTGCGTCCTGGGTGGCTTTCGTGGAGAGCACGGCCAGGACGACGGGTGTCTTCCGGGTCGTCCAGGCGACGCCGATGTCGTTGGCGGTGGCGTAGTCGCCGGTCCCCGTCTTGTCGCCGAGAACCCAACCACGCGGCAGTCCCGCTCCGAATCGCCCGGTGCTCGTGGTGTTCCCCTTCAGCCAGGTCAGGTACTGCTCGCGGGCGGTGTCGTCCAGGGCGCGGCCCAGCGTCAGCCGCTCGAAGCTCCGGCCGATGGCCTCGGGGGTCGTGGTGTCGCGCGGGTCGCCGGGGACGGCGGTGTTGAGGTCGGTCTCCCAGCGGTCGAGCCGGCTCACCCGGTCGCCGAGCGACCGGAAGAACCGGGTGAGGCCGGCCGGGCCGCCGAGCTGGCGCAACAGGAGGTTGCCCGCCGTGTTGTCGCTGTACTGGATCGTGGCCGCGCACAGGTCGCCCACCGACATGCCGGTGGCGAGGTGGTCCTGGGACTTCTGTGAGTTCGGCAGGATGTCGTGCGGAGGGTAGTGGATCACCTTGTCCAGCGGTGCGCAGTCGCCGTGGTCCCGCAGCACGGCCGCGGCGGCGAACGCCTTGAACGTCGAGCACATGGCGAACCGTTCCTCCGCGCGGTACGTCACGGTGAGGCCGGTCCGCGGATTGTGGCCGTACACACCGAGTCGCGCGCCGTACCGCTGCTCCAGGTCGCTCAACTCGGCCCCCATGTCCGCCCGCGTATCGGCCTGCGGATCCGCTGTTACGGCACCGGGCACCGCCGACGCGGCCGGTGCGCCTGTGGCGGCGGTGGCCACGGTGGCGATGGCGAGACCGGCCCGGATCAGGTGGCGGCGCGGCAGCGGGTTGGCACGGGTCATGTGCGGAGTTCTCCCAGGTCGTCCGTCGGCTTGCTCGATCTTCGACGGGACCAGCGAAGCAGGAGGGCTTCCCCCATGTCCAGGAGTGGAGCGGACATACGCACGTCTGTGACCGGCCGAAGGGAGAACGGGGGCGCCCCGCACGGTCTCCGGCAGTGCTGACGAGGGTCGACGCACACCCGGAGGCGTGCCCCGGACAGCCGTGCCCCGGACAGCCGTGGTGCGGGTCTGGCTGGCTACGGGGCACTGCCCGGGGCCGGGGTCAGAACGCGGGGTGGTCGTTCAGTTCGACGATCCGCAGGTCGCCGAGGCGGACGGTGTACCAGACCTCCTGGCTGCCGCTACCGGCCCAGAACTCGGTCAGCCGGACGGAGGCGTAGCCGTTCTCCGTCTTGACCTGCTGGGCCGACCAGCGCACCGGGACGTTCTGCGCGCGGAACACCGGGTCGGCGTCGTGCTCCTCGGCCCACCCGTCCAGCCGGAAGTTCAGATGCGGGGAGAGGAAACGGACGCGGACGGCCCGGGGGGTCTCGTCGCTCTGCCCGAGCACGGCGCGGCGGTACTCGTCGAGGAAGGTGGTCACCTGCCGGGTGGCCGGGGTGGCCGCCTCCTCCTCCGCCTGGGAGAGCGCGGGTGCGGCGACGGGCCCGGTGACGGCTTGGGCGGGGAGTGCGGACAGACCGCCCATCGCCAGCAGGACGACGGCTGCGGACAGGGCGGTGCGCAGGGCACGAGTACGAATCATGCAGGAATTGGATCATTTGTCACGGTGCAGGGGCTATCCACGAAATGGGTGTCTTTTCGTGGTCGGCGTCCGTGCTGCGCGGGCGCGTGGCACGGACGCCGCGCGCCCGCGGCCTCAGCCCGTGGTCGGTTCTCGGAGCGCGGCGAGACAGCCGGACAGGGGACGGACGGGTCGAGGTCGTCGGCCGGGACGGGGACGCCGTAGTGGTGGGTGACGGGTATGACGCCTGTCCAGTAGGGGAGTCCGAGGTCCTCGGGCTCGTCGTTCGGCCCGCCCGTACGGACCTTGGCGGAGACCTCGTCGAGGTCGAGGCGGATCACGGCGGTCGCCGCCGGCTCGCGGGCGTTGGCGGGGCGCGCGTCGTGGGAGCGGCCGGGGACGACCTGGTCGACGAGCGCGTCGAGGGCGGTACGCCGCTCGTCGGTGTCGGTCACCTGGCGGGCCACGCCGTGGACCACGACGGAGCGGTAGTTGATCGAGTGGTGGAAGGCGGAGCGCGCCGGCACCAGGGCGTCGACATGGGTCACCGTCACACAGACGGCCGGTCCGGGGTCGGTGGTGCCCGCCTCGCGCAGCGGGCGCGATCCGGTGGAACCGTGGAGGTAGAGGCGGTGGCCGACCCGGGCGCGACGGGGCGTCGTGGCGCACGGCCGCAGCGGGATGAATGTCTGGGTGCCGGTGTCGGACGAGACCAGCGTGGTGACCCGGCTGCTGCACGCGGGCCGGGCGGTCGCACCGGGGGCGCGGTTCCGGCCGGCCGCGCCCCAGGGCGTACGGCTGACGGTGTCGGAGCTGACGGACGACGACATCGGGCCGCTCGCCGACGCGATGGCCTCGGCGGCGGGCCCGGCGCGCGCGGGCGGCTACGGCTGAGCGGCCGTGGGCTTCTTCGCGCGGCTCTGGGTGAGGGCGGCCCCGGCGAGGATGATCAGCGCGCCGACCGGTGTGTTCCAGCTCAGCCGCTCGCCCAGCAGGGTGACTCCGGCCGCCGTGGCGATGACCGGGATGAAGTACGTGACCATCTGGCCGATCGTCGGGCCGACCTCGGCGACCACCCCGTACGGGAGCAGGACCGCCAGCCCGGTGCCGAGCACGATCACGGCCAGCAGCGGACCCACCGGGACCGAGGCCGGCAGTGTGGTGAACAGCGGTGTCACCAGGGCGAGTTGGAGCGTGCCGAGGAAGAGCTGGGCGCCGGTCGGCGAGAGCCGGGGACACGCTGTCGCCCGCCAGGTGCGGCGGATGTAGATCCAGCCGACCGGGTAGCTCAGCGAGGCCGGCAGGGCCAGCGCCGTACCGGTGAGATCCAGCCCGGAGAAGCCCTGCCAGGCGCCCAGCACGGTCAGTACCCCGAGGAAACCGACACCGAGCCCGGCGACGCGGCGGCGGGTGGGCCGCGGCTCGGGGTCTGAAGCCCGGGGCCGGACTCAGGCGAGGGTGATCGAGTCGTTCGCGACCTTGATCGAGGCGGCGGGCAGCGGTGTGGTCGCCGGGCCGGCCTTCACACTGCCGTCCGTCACACTGAACTGGCTGTTGTGACAGGGGCAGTGGATGACCCCGTCGGAGACCTTGTTCACGGCGCAGCCGCTGTGTGTGCACTTCGACGAGAACGCCTTGAACTCACCGGCCGCGGGCTGCGTGACCACGACGCCCTGGTCGGCGAAGACCTTGCCGCCGCCCTCCGGGATGTCGGAGGTCTTCGCGAGCACATCGCCCGTGGGGGCGGCGCCGTCCGCCGCGGAGGCCCCGGCCGCGGACGGTGTCGCGGCCGGGGCCTCCGCGGAATCGTCCGAGCCGCCGCATGCCACGAGCGTCGCTCCCAGACCGGCGGCGCCCGCCGCGGCCATCAGGGTCCGGCGGTTCACGATGCGCGCGGTCCCGTAGGTCTCCGTCATACCAAGCTCCCGTTCCACGGCCGGCTGTCGATCGGCCGGTTCGTAAAGAAGTACGAACAAGGCCGTCGAATCGTTCACGCGTCCGGGAAATTCCTGCCCCGGTCCCGCAGCCGCACCGGTACTGACCTGTGAGGCCGGGGGCGCGGCAGACGGCCGGCCCAGTGGCCCTTGAGCTGGTCGATGCGGACGGGGCCGCCGGTGGTGACGCCGCCGACCGCGACCCTGACGGACGCCATGGCGACGTCGGTGACCGTGCCGGGCAGCTGGTCGCGGAGGGACGGGCTCATGACGGAACGCCTCACGGGGAGAGCGCTGATGTGGCGCGCTATCGGTCCCGCCGCGGCCCACGGTGGTCGGGGTGGGCGGGATCGGCCGCCGCTCCCTCGCAGCCGCGACGGAGCGGGCGGGCGATGGCTCGCGGACCGTGAACGCGGCGTGGTCACGGAGCGTTCTCAGACGGGGTAGGCGTGGGTCTGCGCGGCCTTGACCGTCGCCCAGACGGCCGCGCCCGGGTGCAGATCGAGTTCGGCGGCGGCGACCGTGGTCAGATCCGCGGCGAGCGGCAGCTCTCCGGTGAGGTCCGCGCGGATCAGGTCGCCGTGGGTCTCCAGGCCGACGACCTCGCAGCGCCACAGATTGCGGGCGCTGGAGCCGGTCGGGCGGTCCCGGTGGAGGGTGACCGCGCTCGGCGGGAACGCCACGAAGACCGGGCCGGACAGGGCCTCCGTGGTGGTGACGGGCGCCCCGGCGGCGAGGCGCACGGCGTGGCCGTCGGCCTCGCCCCGGTAGAGGTTCAGGCCCACCAGCTGCGCGATGTAGTCCGTACGGGGATGGCGGGCGATGTCGGACGGGGCGCCCTCCTGGACGACCCGGCCGTCCTCGACGACGACCAGACGGTCGGCCAGCACCATCGCGTCCAGCGGATCATGGGTGACCAGGACGGCGACGGCCTCGAACTCGGCCAGATGGCGGCGGAGCTGGGCGCGGACCTCCAGGCGGGTGCGGGCGTCCAGCGCCGCCAGCGGCTCGTCGAGCAGCAGCAGGCGCGGGCGGGTGGCCAGCGCGCGGGCCAGGGCGACACGCTGGGCCTGGCCACCGGAGAGGCGGCGGGGCTTGGCGCCGGCGTGGTCCGCGAGGCCCAGGCGGTCGAGCCACTCGGCGGCCCGCGCGCGGGCCGCCGCCCTGCCGAAGCCGTGGCAGCGGGGGCCGAAGGCCACGTTGTCCAGGGCGGTCAGGTGCGGGAAGAGCAGATAGTCCTGGAAGACGACGCCGACCGGGCGGGACTCCGGTGGCGTACGTTCCAACGCCACGCCGTCCAGCCGCAGATGGCCGCCGGTGAGCGGGGTCAGACCGGCGAGGGCGCGCAGGGCGGTGGTCTTGCCGGCGCCGTTCGGGCCGAGCAGGGCGACCACCTCGCCCGGCGCTACGCGCAGCGCCACGTCGAGAAGGAAGGCGCCGCGGTCCACGACCAAGCGGGCGTCGAGCCCCTCCTCGGAGGCGGCGGCGCGGGCATCGGGGGCGGCGCGGAGGCCGGAAGCGTCGGCGCGGGCATCGCGGGCGGCAGGGGCGGTCTCGGGGGGCTCGGTCATCCCGCCGCCATCCAACGGTCGCGCAGGCCGGCCAGCACCGCGATGGACACGGCCAGCAGGACCAGACTGAGCGCTATGGCGGCCTCCGGGTCGCTCTGCAGGGCGAGGTACACGGCCAGCGGCATGGTCTGGGTGCGGCCGGGGAAGTTGCCCGCGAAGGTGATCGTCGCCCCGAACTCGCCCAGCGCCCGCGCCCACGCCAGTACGGCGCCCGCCGCGATGCCCGGCGCGATCAGCGGCAGCGTGACCCGGCGGAACGCGGTGAAGCGGGAGGCGCCCAGCGTGGCGGCGGCCTCCTCGAAACGCGGGTCGGCGGCGCGCAGGGTGCCCTCCACACTGATGACGAGGAACGGCATCGCCACGAACGCCTCGGCGATCACGACCCCGGCCGTGGTGAACGGCAGGGTGACCCCGAACCAGGAGTCCAGCCACTTCCCGACGATGCCGTTGCGGCCGAGCGCCATCAGCAGGGCCACACCGCCGACGACCGGCGGCAGGACGAGCGGCAGGGTGACGAGGGCCCGTACGACACCGCGTCCGGGGAACTCGACGCGCGCCAGCAGCCAGGCCAGCGGAACGCCGATCACCAGGCTCACGACGGTGGCCGCGGTGGCGCAGAGCAGCGACAGCCGGAGCGCCTGCCACACCTCGGCGCCGGTCAGCAACTCGGGCAGGCTGCGCCACGGAGCCCGTACGAGCAGGGCGAGCAGGGGGACGAGCAGGAACGCCAGCCCGATCAGCGCGGGCACCAGCAGCGGCAGCGGCACACCCCGGCCATGACCCGTCCGGACACGCCGGCGCCGCGGCCCACCCCGGAGGCCACCGGGGTGGGCCGCGGCGCCGGCCTTGCCGGGCGGGGTCACGGCTTGAGGAACCCGGCGGCGGTCAGGACCTGCTGGCCCTCGGCGGACCGCACCAGCGAGATGAACGCCGTGGCGGCATCGGTGTTCTTCGAGTCCTTGAGCCGGACGATCGGGTAGTCGTTGACGGCGTCGGCGGACTCGGGGAACTCCACGCCCTCCACCTTGTCACCCGCCGCGCGTACATCCGTCCGGTAGACGACGGCGGCGTCGGCCTCCTTGAGCTCGACCTTGGTCAGGGCGGCCTTGACGTCCTGTTCGTAGGAGACGGGGGTGAGCTTCAGCCTGCCGGTGTCGAGGGCCTTCTGGACGGCGGCGCCGCAGGGCACCTCCTTGTCGCAGAGCACGACCTTCAGCCCCGACCTGGTGAGGTCCTTCAAGGAGGAGATCTTGTCGGGGTTGCCCGGCAGGGTCACGATCTCCAGCTGGTTGCGGACGAAGGTGGCGGGCGTCCCGGAGGCGTCCCCCGCGTCCGTGACGATCTTCATCGTCTTGGGGCTGGCCGAGGCGAACACGTCCGCCGGGGCGCCGCCGGTGATGCTCGCGGCGAGGGAGTCGCTGCCGCCGAAGCTGAAGGTGACCTTCGTACCCGGGTGGGCCTGCTCGAACTCCTTGCCCAGCGTCGTGAAGCTCTCCTTCAGGGAGGCCGCGGCGAACACGGTCACCGTGCCGGACAGCTTGTCCGACGCGGCGGCGGACGCGGAGGGGTCCGCCTTCACCGGCGAGGAGCTGTCGGACGACGAACAGCCGCTCAGGGCCAGCAGGGCGGCGGCGCCCGCACCGGCCACTCCCAGGGTCCGACGGGTCCGGCGCGCGGTACGGGTCATCACGGGTCCACTCCCTCTGGTCCTGACGGACCATGTACGGTCTTTCGGCGACCACGTTGGTCGACTTGATCACGGCAATCGCCGGAACACCGGGTTCCGGCCTCAGTTTCTCGGCCGGCTCCCAATCGACCGGTGGCCACCGCCCGGAACGGTCCGGTCTGGATCTCCCTCCGCGCCGACATGTCTCCCAGGAGTACGTCGGCGACGATGGCGGAGAGCCGGTCGCGGGCCGAGGGGCCCGTGGACCTCGCTCCGCTCGGCGCATCTGCCGGGCGGAGGCCGCGGGGGCCGCCCCGGGGATGATCCGGCGGCCCGGCCCGGCCCGGCGCGTTCGGCGGTGCGTTTCCCGCCGTCGACCGCGCGCCTCACGGTGTCGGCGCTGACACCGAGCGGGGCGGCGGCATCCCCGATCCGGTAGGTGCGCACGCGCTGATGATAATGCCGCAGATGCGAGGAAAAAGTCTCCTGTTGCCTCGTACGAGCCGCAATGGTGATCTGCGGTGCCGGCATGTGCGTTTGTACGGGATGCGGAGCGCCGTCGAGAGCGCGGCGGCTGCTACGGAGAGCCACTCACCCCGGGCCGGTCCCTGACGCCGCGTCGCGCAGGGCGAGCCACACCCGGTCGCGGGTGAGGGAGCTCGGTGAAGCGGACGCCGCTCTCGTCCCGCAGGGTGTGGGCGAGGCGGGGGCGACCGGGTTGAAGGGGCTCTCATTCATCGACTTGGAGCCAAGGGGGCGGATCGTGGTGTCCGGACTCACGCCGCGCCGCCTGGCCGATGGAGGACTGCATACGCGCCAAGATAGGCGATCGGCGCCGAACCGCCCCGCACGCGTCCTGGCTCACCGCCGGTTCGGCCACCGGGAGGACCGGACACATGGCGTGGTGTGTTGACCGCCGGTGACGGCCGTGGTGTGTCCGATGGTGTGGTGGACGTGGAGTCCTCGGCTGTCGCCGCTCGGGAGGAGCATGTGCCTGTCCGCATCAGGTCGAGGCGATGGGCCGTCGCCTCGGCTGTACTCCTGGTCGCCTCGGCCGTGCTGCCGCACACCGCCGGTGCGGCTCCGCCCGGTCACCGCCCGGCCGGTGACGGTCTGTCCGCTGTCATCCGGTACACCGAGTACGGAATCCCGCACATCGTCGCCGAGGACTACGCGAGTCTCGGGTTCGGCAACGGCTGGGCGCAGGCCGAAGACGTGGTGTGCGCTCTCGCCGAGGCGTTCGTCACCGTACGGGGCGAGCGCTCCCGCCACTTCGGCGCGCGGGCCGCGCCCAACCCGTACGCCTCCACGGCCACCACCAACCTCGCCAGCGACCTCTACTACCGGGGGGTACGGGACGCCGGCACCGTCGAACGGCTCATGAAGGTCCCCGCACCCGCCGGACCGAGCCGGGAGGCGGCCGAACTCGGACGTGGCTGGGCCGCCGGGTACAACGCCTGGCTGCGCCAGCGACGGATCACCGATCCCGCGTGCGCGAACACCGACTGGGTGGGGCCGGTGACCGCCGTGGACGTCGCGGCTCTCGACTTCTCCTTCTCGGTGCTCGGCGGGCAGGGGCTCGGTATCGACGGCATCACGGCCGCCCGGCCGCCGCGTACCGGTGCTCCCTCCGCCGTGGCCGAGCCGGCTGTCGCCCCCGCCACGGCGGGCGGGGCAGGGGAGAGGGGTTCCAACGCCGTGGCCTTCAGCGGCTCCACTACGGAGAGCGGACGCGGACTGTTCCTCGGCAATCCGCACTTCCCCTGGCAGGGTGAGCAGCGTTTCTGGCAGTCCCAGCAGACCATTCCGGGCGAGCTGAACGTGGCGGGCGGCTCGCTGCTCGGCTCCACGACGGTATCCATCGGATACAACGCCCACATCGCCTGGAGTCACACCGTCGCCACCGGCGTCGCCAGGAACCTGTACCAGCTGGCCCTGGATCCGGCCGACCCGACCGCCTACTTCGTGGACGGCCGGCGGGAACGGATGACCCGGCGCACCGTCACCGTGCCGGTCAAGGACGGCTCCCCGGTGACCCGTGCACAGTGGTGGACCCGGTACGGACCGGTCCTCACCTCGCTCGGCGGCGAGTATGACACTGCCCTGGACCGGCACCACGGCGTACGCGCTCAACGACCCCAACGCGGTCAACCTCCGGGGCTCCGACACGGCGCTGGGTCTGTCCAGAGCCCGCAGCACGCACGAGATCCTGACCGCCCTGCACCGGACACAGGGACTCCCGTGGGCCAACACCATCGCGGCTGATTCGGGTGGTCACACGCTCTTCACCCAGTCCCAAGTACTGCCCCGGATCACCGACGACCTGGTACGGCGCTGCTCGACACCGCTCGGCAGGACCACCTATCCCGCGTCGGGACTGGCCGTCCTGGACGGCGCCCGAAGCACCTGCACACCCGGCACGGACGCGGACGCCGTACAGCCGGGGATCTTCGGCCCCGCCGCCCTGCCGGTGCTCAAGGACACCCCGTACGTGGAAAACTCCAACGACAGCGCCTGGCTCACCCACGCCGACCGCCCGATCACCGGCTACCCGCGGATCTTCGGCACGGTCGGCACACCGCGTTCGCTGCGCACCCGCGGGGCCATCGACGACATCTCCGCGATGGCCCGCAGAGGCGCACTGACGGTCGCGGACCTCCAGCGGCAGCAGTTCGCCAACCGCGTACCCGCAGGTGATCTCGCCGCCGCCGAAACGGCCCGCGCCTGCGCGGCACTGCCGGGCGGCAGCGCGGTGAGCAGTACGGGCAGGACGGTCGATGTCACCGGGGCCTGCCGGGTCCTGGCCCGCTGGGACCGCACCATGAAGACCCACAGCCGCGGGGCGCTGCTCTTCGACCGTTTCTGGCGCCGACTCCTCGCGACGGTTCCGGAGGCGGACTTGTGGACGGTGCCCTTCTCCCCCAGCGACCCGGTGCACACCCCGAACACACTGAACACCACCACACCCGGCTTCGCCCGTGCGCTGGCCGACGCCGTCGCCGAGCTGCGCGCCGCCGGGATCGCGCTGGACTCGGAACTGGGCGAGCACCAGTTCGTCACCCGGAACGGGCAGCGCATCCCCGTACCGGGGGGCACGCATCCCCTGGGAGTCTGGAACACCATCGAGGCGGACTGGCACCCGATGGCCGGCGGCTATACGGAGGTGCCGTTCGGCTCCAGCCATATCCAGGCGGTGGGCTGGGACGGCAGCGGCTGCCCCGTGGCCCGCACACTGCTGACCTACTCCCAGTCCCCCAATCCACGCTCCCCGCACTTCAGCGACCAGACCACGCTCTTCTCCACCGGACACTGGGTGACCTCGCGGTTCTGCGAGCGCGACATCCTCGACTCACCGGGCCTGCGGACGCTGTCGGTGCGTGAAAAACCGAACAGCGAGCGAAATGCCCATTAGGCCGATCCCCTTCTCCTTGTCCTCGCTCTCGGGCGCGGGTATTCCATGGAATTCACAAGCTCGCCAACAGGAGCGGCTATGTCACCGCTCATTACGTTCACATCGATGTCGCCGAGCTGAAGAACCTGCCGGACTGCCCTTGAACATCGCAGGGGCAATGTGAAGCGGTGACTTCCGGGAAATGAGAAGGGGAGCACCGCTCTGTTTTCTGCATGGTGTGGGGGTGCGGTCGCCGGATCGCCCCCCGCCGACGCGCCCTCCTGGAGCACGACCTCGGCCACCTCGTCGACAGCCACCCCGACCTGCGCGACCGTGCCCGCTTCACACTCCCGTACATCACCCATGTCCACCGCGCGCGCCGCGCCCGCTGACGCAGGACCGCGTGGTGTCGGTGGCGACCGGGGGAGATTGACGGGCCGGAGAAACGGGCCGTACGTTCGGCCCGTAGTGAGGGCAAGGAAGCTGGTGGGATTCCAGCACGGTCGCGCCACTGTGAGCCCGCCCCCCCGGCAAGGTGGCAGGCAAGTCGGACACTGAACGCTCACTCCGCCCGTACACGCAAGGGACGCACGATCCCGAAGGAGGGCTCACCTTGAGCAGCGTTTCCGTAACCCGTCCGGTGTCCACGCCGGTCGCCCTGCCGGTTTCGGCGTCCTCGCAGGGCCCGGTTCCGGCATGACCGGTCCGTTCACGGCGGGTGCGGTGACCGAGGAGATCGCCGCGCTCGGCCCGTTCTTCGCCGTCCAGGCGCACCCGTCCGGCACGGAGCCGTCCCCGCCCTGGCAACCGATGTCCCGGCCGCTGCTCGAAGCCCGGGTGGCGGACGTACGGGACTGGCTGGCCGTGGCCGGCGGGCGGTCCCCCGACGCGGTCGAACTCCGGGTCGCGGCGTCCGTCGCCCATCTGGGGCTGGCCGCCCGCCTGGTCTCGCCCGCCCTGGCCGCCGCCGTACTGCACGGCCTGGTCCTCGCCCCCGCCCTCGCGGATGCCCGCTGGCAGCCCGCGACCGGCGGCCCGGCGCCCCTGTCGCTGCCCGACGGCGCCTTCGCCGGAGAATCCGCGCTCTCGCCGACCCGGCTGGCGGACGAGCTGAGCAGCCGTCTGCTGGACGGCCCGCTGCGCGAACTCGCTGACGCCGTGGCGGAGTTCTCGGTCTCCCGGCACATCCTGTGGGGCAACACCGCGTCGGCCGTCAACGGAGCCGCGACCATGATCACGGCAGCCCGCCCGGATCTCACCGCACGGACCCGCACACTGATCCCGCTCCTCCTGGAGCGGCCCCCGCTGCGCGACACCAGTGTCACGACGCCCGACGGGGCGTTCCGGCGCCGCAGCTGCTGCCTGATCTACCGCGCGGCACCCGGCGGCGAGGGGGCCCTGTGCGGGGACTGCGCGCTGTCCCGCTGAGCGGGCCGCCTCCCGCACGGCCGGAGCACCTCACCGGCGATCACCCCCGGTTACTATGCCCCTCCGGCAGTGGTCGTGGACTGCGCGGTTGAAGAGACGGGTGACCTGGGGAAATGCTCAGAGAAGTGATCGCGACCCGCTATGTCACGCCCTTGCGTGAGGGCGGCTCGCTCCCCGGGATCGTCGAGGCCGACGATCTCGGTACGTACGTCATGAAGTTCACCGGCGCCGGACAGGGGCGCAAGACGCTGGTCGCCGAGGTGATCTGCGGGGAGCTGGCGCGGCGGCTGGGGCTGCGGGTGCCCGAGCTGGTGCGGATGGAGCTGGATCCGGTGATCGGGCTGTCCGAGCCGGACCAGGAGGTGCAGGAGCTGCTGAAGGCGAGCGGCGGGCTGAACCTCGGGATGGACTATCTGCCGGGGTCGATCGGCTTCGACCCGCTGGCGTACGAGGTGGGGCCGCTGGAGGCCGGGCGGATCGTCTGGTTCGACGCGGTGATCAACAACGTGGACCGCTCGTGGCGCAACCCCAACATGCTGGTCTGGCACGGCGATCTGTGGCTGATCGACCATGGCGCCACCATGATCTGGCACCACAACTGGCCGGGCGCCCAGGCGTCCGCCGCGAAGCCGTACAACGCCTCCGACCATGTGCTCGCCTCCTTCGGTCCCGATGTGGCCGCCGCCGCGGCGGAGTTGGCGCCGCTGGTCACCGAGGAGCTGCTGGCCGAGGTCGCCGCCGACGTACCGGACGAGTGGCTGGTGGACGAGCCGGGCTTCGCGTCGACCGACGCGCTGCGCCGGGCGTATGTGGAGCCGCTGCTGACGCGCGCCGCGACCATCCATACGCGTGTCACCCTCGACGCGCCGGCCAGGAACACGCCCTCGCGGCCCCCGGGCTGGCTGGCCGACCGGCTGGCGCCCCGGGCACACCGTACGACGGACGACACGAAGGACGGCGGCCGATGAGCGGGCGGGACGTGTACGAGTACGCGCTGCTGCGGGTCGTCCCACGGGTCGAGCGCGGCGAGTGTTTCAACGCGGGCGTGCTGGTCTACTGCCGGGCCCGGTCCTATGTCGTGGCCAGGACCCTGCTGGACGAGGGGAAGCTGCGGGCCCTCGACCCGAAGGCCGATGTGCCGGGGGTACGGGCCGCCCTGCGCGCCGTCGAGAGCGTCTGCCGCGGCGGCGGGGAGGCCGGGCAGGCGGGCGGCGACGACGCGGGACGGCGCTTCCGGTGGCTGATCGCGCCGCGTTCGACCGTGGTGCAACCCGGCCCCGTACACACCGGGCTGACGGCCGATCCGGCGGTCGAGGCCGAGCGGCTGCTCGATCTGCTGGTCCGCTGACGGACGGAGTACGGGCGCGCCGCCCGTGGTCCGATCCCGCCACGGGCGTCGCTGGGCGTTGACACCGGGTGCTGGGGCTTCTAGCGTCTCGTCTGCGGTACCTACTAAGCGGTTGCTCAGTCTCTGTCTGTGGTGACCGCAGGAGCCTAGGGCGAGGAGAACCAGGGATGTCCACCACCGAGCAGCGCGTAGCCGTTGTGACCGGAGCGGCGCGGGGTATTGGCGCCGCCACCGCGGTACGGCTGGCGGCGGAGGGTCGCGCCGTCGCCGTACTCGATCTCGACGAGGCGGCCTGCAAGGGCACGGTCGACACGATCACCGAGGCCGGCGGGACCGCGCTCGCCGTCGGCTGTGACGTCACGGACCGCGCGCAGGTGGAGGCCGCCGTCGCGCGGATCGCCGACGAGCTGGGCGCGCCGACGGTCCTCGTCAACAACGCGGGGGTGCTCCGCGACAACCTGCTCTTCAAGATGAGCGAGTCCGACTGGGACACCGTGATTGACGTGCACCTCAAGGGCGCGTTCCTGATGGCCAAGGCATGCCAGAAGCACATGGTGGACGCCGGGTTCGGCCGGATCGTCTCGCTCTCCTCCAGCTCCGCGCTGGGCAACCGGGGCCAGGCCAACTACGCCACCGTCAAGGCCGGTCTCCAGGGCTTCACCAAGACCCTCGCCAAGGAGCTGGGCAAGTTCGGCATCACCGCCAACGCGGTGGCGCCCGGCTTCATCGTCACCGAGATGACCGCGCAGACCGCGGCCCGCATCGGGATGGGCTTCGAGGAGTTCCAGACCGCGGCCGCCGCCCAGATCCCGGTCCACCGCGTCGGGCGCCCGGAGGACGTCGCCAACGCCATCGCCTTCTTCACGGGCGACGACGCCGGATTCGTCTCGGGGCAGGTCATGTACGTCGCCGGCGGACCGCTCAACTAAGGCCGGGGGAGAGGGACATGACGCAGCAGACACAGCGGGTGCCGGACAGCGGCAGGGCCGCGCTCATCACGGGCGCCAGCCGGGGCATCGGGTACGGCGTCGCCGAGGCGTTCGTCGCCCGTGGCGACCGGGTGTGCATCACCGGACGCGACGAGGACGCGCTCAAGGAGGCCGTGGAGAGGCTCGGTTCCGACCGGGTGATCGGGGTCGCGGGCAAGGCCCACGACGAGGCGCACCAGGCCGTCGCCGTCGAACGCGCCATGGAGGCGTTCGGCCGGGTCGACTTCCTGGTCAACAACGCGGGGACGAACCCGGTGTTCGCCCCGATGGCCGATCTGGACCTCGCCGTGGTCCGCAAGGTGTACGAGACCAATGTGATCTCGGCGCTCGGCTTCGCCCAGCGGACCTGGCACGCCTGGCAGCGGGAGAACGGCGGCGCGATCGTCAACATCGCGTCGGTCGCCGGGCTCTCGGCGTCGCCCTTCATCGGCGGGTACGGCATGAGCAAGGCCGCGATGGTCAATCTGACGCTCCAGCTGGCGCACGAGTTCGCGCCGGTCGTCCGGGTCAACGCCATCGCCCCGGCCGTGGTCAAGACCAAGTTCGCGCAGGCGCTGTACGAGGGCCGGGAGGCCGAGGCCGCCGCCGCGTACCCGATGGGACGGCTGGGGGTGCCCGAGGACATCGGCGGCGCCGCCGCGTTCCTCACCTCCGACCAGTCGGGCTGGATCACCGGTCAGACGCTGGTGCTGGACGGGGGGCTGGCCCTGAACGCGGGAGTGGCTTGATCCGATCCCTCGCTCAACGGCGTGGACCGGGGCGGGAAAGCGGCACGTCCGCGACCGTGCGACGGCCGAGTGCCCACCGGATTTCCGTAGGGAGCCGGTGGGCACTGCGGTATGGTCTGCCCGATCCATGGCTGAGCAAGGAGCGTTCACGTGTTCAACCGGACCGGATGGCAGGCTGTTGCCGCCGTCGCTACCATGTCACTGCTGGCGGGATGCGGTCTGTTCGCGGGCGACGACGACGATGCCGACCGGCGGATAACCGTCGGTACGACGAGCGAGCCCAGCACGCTCGACCCGGCGGCCTCCTGGGACAACTCCTGGGAGCTGTTCCGCAATGTGTTCCAGACCCTGCTGAGCTTCCCCACCGGCAGTTCGTATCCGCAGCCCGACGCCGCGAAGTCCTGTGAGTTCACGGACAAGTCCCACCAGGTCTTCCAGTGCGAACTGCGCGAGGGCCTGACGTTCTCGGACGGCGACAAGCTCGACGCGGCCGCGGTGAAGCACTCCATCGACCGCATCAGGAAGATCAACGTCCAGGGTGGGCCCGCCGGTCTGCTGGCCTCCCTCCGGAAGGTCGAGACGAGCGGGGAGCGCACGGTCGTCTTCCGGCTGAACAAGCCCGACACGACCTTCCCGTTCATCCTCGCGACGCCCGCGATGTCCCTGGTCGATCCGGACGACTATCCGATGGACGCGCTGCGGAAGGGCAGCGGGGTCACCGGCTCCGGGCCCTACGTACTCGCGTCGTACACCGGCGGCGACAAGGCGGAGCTGACCCGGAACGAGAGCTACCACGGGTTCGCGAACCGCAAGAACGAGGCCGTCACGATCCGGTACTTCACGACCTCGGACGAGGTGTTCGGCGCCTTCGAGAAGAAGGAGGTCGACGCCGTCTACCGGGGGCTGACCTCGGAGCAGATCGTCGAACTCGAGGAGAAGAAGCCGGAGAACGAGCACCTCCAGCTGATCGAGACCGTGGGCGCGGACATCCGCTATCTCGTGTTCAACCCCGAGGACCCGGCAGCCGGGAAGCCGGCGGTACGGCGGGCGGTGGCGCAGCTCGTCGACCGGGACGCGCTGGTCGCCAAGGTCTACCGGGGCACGGCCGAGCCGCTGTACTCGATGGTGCCCAAGGGCATCGCGACCCACGCCACCAGCTTCTTCGATGTGTTCGGCCAGCCGGACGTGGCCAAGGCGAAAGGTTTCCTCACGGACGCGGGCATCACGCTGCCGGTGCCGCTCACGTTCTGGTACACCACCGACCGCTACGGATCGGGGACGGCGGGGGAGTTCAACGAGCTGAAGCGCCAGCTCGACGCGTCGGGGCTGTTCACGGTCACCCTGCGGAGCAAGCCGTGGAAGGAGTTCCAGACGGGCTACCAGAAGGGGGAGTACCCCGTCTTCGGCCGTGGCTGGTTCCCCGACTTCCCGGACCCGGACAACTTCGTCGCCCCCTTCGTGGGCAAGGACAACGCGCTGTCCACGCCGTACGAGAGCCCGGAGATCACCGGACAGCTGCTGCCCCAGTCACGCAGGGTCGGCGACCGCGCGGCGGTCGGCAAGCAGTTCCAGCGGGCGCAGCAGATCTTCGTCGAGGACGTTCGGCTCCTCCCGCTCTGGCAGGGCAAGCTGTACATCGCCTCGGCCGACCACATCGGCGGCGGCGAGCGCGCGCTCGACCCGCAGACCGTGATGCAGATGTGGGAGCTGAAGCGGATCGGCAGCTGGTAGGCCCGTTGTCAGTGGTGCCCGGTAGGTTCAAGTGGTCCCGCAAGTGATTGCTTACCGGAGGTTGTTCACGTGACCGACACCGACATGCTGCCCGAGTCCTGGCGCGGCGTCCTCGGCGAGGAACTGGAGAAGCCCTACTTCAAGGAGCTGACCGACTTCGTCGAGGAGGAGCGGGCCAAGGGGCCGGTCTATCCGCCCCGCGACGAGGTCTTCGCGGCGCTCGCCGCCACGCCGTACGAGAAGGTGAAGGTCCTGATCCTCGGCCAGGACCCGTACCACGGCGCGGGACAGGGCCACGGGCTGTGCTTCTCCGTGCGGCCCGGTGTCAGGACTCCGCCCTCCCTGCGGAACATCTACAAGGAGATGAAGGAGGAGCTGGGCCACCCGGTGCCGGACAACGGCTATCTGATGCCGTGGGCCGAGCAGGGCGTCCTGCTGCTCAACGCGGTGCTGACGGTCCGCGAGGGCGAGGCCAACTCCCACAAGGGCAAGGGCTGGGAGAAGGTGACCGACGCGGTGATCCGCGCGGTGGCCGAGCGGCCCGACCCGGCGGTCTTCGTGCTGTGGGGCGCGTACGCGCAGAAGAAGCTGCCGCTGATCGACGAGGAGCGGCATGTGGTGGTGAAGGGCGCGCACCCGTCGCCGCTGTCGGCGAAGAAGTTCTTCGGGTCGCGTCCCTTCACCCAGATCAACGAGGCGGTGGCCGCGCAGGGGCACACGCCGATCGACTGGCGGATCCCGGACCTCGCCGCGCGGGCATGATCCCGTCGGACCGGCTCGGGGGTCGTGTCCGACCGGCTCGGGGTCCCGTTGTACCGGCTCGGGGTCGTGTCCGACCGGCTCGGGGTCCCGTTGTACCGGCTCGGGCCGGGCGCCCGAGCCTGAGGGGGATTGCCCGCTCCGGAGGCTAGCGTCTTGTTTGTCGGATTTACGGGGACGGGCAAGCGGAGGCAGCGGCGATGGAGCAGCGGCGGGTGGCGGAGGATGCCGTCCTGACCAGGATCGGGCAGGCGGTCATGCTGCTCCACGGCGGGGACCGCGAGGAGGCCCGCAACCGCTTCGGCGCGCTCTGGGCGGAGCTGGGCGAGGAGGGCGACGCGCTCCACCGCTGCACGCTCGCGCACTACATGGCGGACACGCAGGACGACCCCGGCGACGAACTGGCCTGGGACCTGCGGGCGCTGACGGCGGCGGACGGACTGGGCGAGGGGGAGGCGGCCGGTCCGGCCGAGGAGGGCACGGCCGGGGGAACGGTCCGGGGTGGCGAGGGGGAGCGGCGGGCCGGGGGCGGGGTCCCCCTGGCCGTACGCGCCTTCTACCCCTCGCTCCACCTCAACCTTGCCGCGGACTATCTGAAGCTCCAGCGCCCGGAATCGGCGCGGCTCCATCTGGACCGCGCGCGGGACGCGGCCGAGGCGATGGGCGACGCGGGGTACGGAAACGGGGTCGGGGCCGGGATCGAGCGGTTGGAACGGCGGCTGGGGGGCCACTGAGCCGCCCGCGCTATTCGCTGTACGCCTCGCGGCAGACCTGGGCCTGGGGGCTGTCCTTCGACCAGCCCCCGTAGGTCTCGGCGAGCGCGCAGAGCCCGGCGACCGTCGATACGGAGGGGAGCGCCGCGGGCGGCCGCTCCACCGGCCGTTCGTCGGAGCGCTGCCACGGCGCCGGGGCCGGTGGGCCGGTCGGCGCGGGCAGGCCGGCGGCCGGGGCGGGCGCCGGGGCGGCGCGGCGGGCCTCGGCGGCGCCGCTCGGCGTCGGCTCCGGCGCGGGTACGGGAGGGACCGCCTCCAGCGCCTCCCGGCCCGGGGCCTGCGCGATCCGCGACGCGGTGCCGACGGGGGCCGGGGTGGCGTCGGCTGCCTCGGGCCGGGTCACGGGCCCCGGCGCGGGGCGCGGCTCGACGGACACACAACCGGAGACGGCCGTGACCGCCACCCCCACCAGGGCCATTGCCGCGCTTCTTGTTCGGTGCACCCGTGCCACTCTGCTGGGTGCGGGCCCGGACAGGGGTGCGGACGGCTCCGGATTGGCTCGGACGGGTGACGCCGGTCAGCGGTGGTTGCCGTGCGCGGCCGTCTCCGGTGGAGTCGGAGGTCGGTCGCCCGCTGCCGTGGTCGGTCGCCGCCGGCGTCAGAAGCCTGTCCCTGGCGTCAGTAACCTGCCCCTGGCGTCAGAAGCCTGTCCCCGGCGTCAGTAACCTGCCCCTGGCGTCGGATGCCTGCCTTGGCGTCAGTAACCTGCCCCTGGCGTCAGAAGCCTGTCCCCGGCGTCAGAAGCCTGCCTTGGCGTCAGCAGCCCGTCACGCCGTCGATCCGCTCGCGGAGCAGATCCGCGTGGCCGTTGTGGCGGGCGTACTCCTCGATCATGTGGGTGTAGATCCACCGGAGGTTGTACCGCTCGCCGGTGGTCCGTTCCCGGCGCGGCCCCGCCCCCAGATCGTCGAGGGAGCGCGTGGCCGCCAGTTCGCGTGCGTACGCGATCTGGGCCTGCCAGGTGGCGTACGCCTCGGCCCAGGTGTCGTCGTCGCCGAGATGGAATTCGCCGTCCGGGTCGGCGTCGCTGAAGTAGAGGGGCGGGACCTTCTCGTCGTACAGCACATTGCGGAACCAACTGGCCTCCACTTCGGCCATGTGCCGGACCAGACCGATCAGGCTCAGCTCCGAAGGCGGTACGGACGCCTCCTTGAGCTGTTTCTCGTCCAACCCGGCGCATTTCATGGCCAGGGTCTCGCGGTGGTGTTCGAGCCAGCCCTCCAGCATCACGCGCTCGTCGGCGACGGTGGAGGGCTGGGTGCGGTCGGGGGCGGTCTCCGATGTGGTCATGGCGGCCATCCTGACCCACCTCTCACCGCCTTGGCTACGCCTTATGACGCAGGGTCGCCCGGTCCGCCACCGTCCCGGCCCAGCATGCCGCGCAGCAGCTCCGCGAATCCGGTGCGCAGCTCCTCCAGGGACGGCACGGAGCTGTGGTACGAACCGGCCGCGCAGGAGAACAGCAGGCCGTCGCACCAGGCCACCAGCGACAGCGCGTGCCGCTCGGGCTCGGCGCCGCCGCGCTCCCCGCCTACACCGCGGACCGGCTGCCCCGTACCGGCACGGTCGTCCGCCGGGCCGCCGCGGCGGCCCGGATGGCGACGGTCTCCGCGCCGGTGGGCGTCGCCGTACGCGACACGCTGATCGCCGCCGCCTCCCGGTTCGGCCCCGGGCTCGTCCTGCGTGGGATGGAAGGGATCGCCGACTGGCATCCGCCGGGGCGCACGTATGCTTCCCGGACACCGCGACCGTAACGCGAGCCGTGCCGCCGGGAAGACGCCGACAGTGCCGGCAGCGCCGACAGTGCCGAGAGCGCTGACGGCGTTGACGGTGTGGAACGCGCCGACGGCGTCCGGCTCAGGACAGGCCAGGGAGGCACTCGTGAAGGTCGGCTGTATCGGGCTCGGGGACATCGCGCGGAAGGCGTATCTGCCCGTCCTCACCACACTGCCCGGCATCGAGCTGCATCTGTTGACCCGCAGCCCCGCCACCCTGGCCTCGGTGGCCGGGACCTACCGCATTCCGGCCGAGCGCTGCCACCCCGATCTCGACTCGCTCCTCACCGAGGTCGACCTCGACGCCGCGTTCGTGCACACGCCGACCGAGACGCACGCCGATATCGTCAACCAACTGGTGGGCGCGGGCGTGCCGACCTATGTCGACAAGCCGATCGCCTACGAGTACGCCGACGCGGAGCGCGTGGTGCGCCTCGCGGAGGAACGGGGCACCCCCCTCGCCATCGGCTTCAACCGCCGCTTCGCGCCCGGCTACGCGCAGTGCCTGGAGCACCCGCGCGAGCTGATCCTGCTCCAGAAGAACCGGGTGGGGCTGCCCGAGGACCCGCGCACCTTCGTCATGGACGATTTCATCCATGTCGTCGACACCCTGCGCTTCCTGGTCCCCGGGCCCATCGAACACACCGATGTACGGGCGCGGATCAGGGACGGGCTGCTGCACCACGTCGTCCTTCAGCTCTCCGGCGACGGCTTCACCGCCATCGGCATGATGAACCGGATGAACGGCTCCACCGAGGAGATCCTCGAAGTCTCGGGCCAGGACACCAAGCGGGCCGTCCACAATCTCGCGACGATCATCGACCACAAGGGACAGCCGAGCGTACGGCGGCGCGGCGACTGGGTCCCGGTCGCCCGCCAGCGCGGTATCGAGCAGTGTGTGCTGGCCTTCCTCGACTCCGTACGGGCCGGAAAGCCGCTCAGCGCCCGGGATGCCCTGCGGACGCACGAGCTGTGCGAGCGGGTGGTACGGGCGGCGCAGGACCAGGCCGCCGTCTGAGAGCCCGGCGGAGCAGCCGTACGCCGCGCGCGGTGAGAAGCGCCGCCAGTACGGCGAGGGCGCAGCCCACCGCCCGGTCGCCGAACCTGACGTACGGGATGGTGCCCCCGGCCGGCGGGACGTCGAGGACGGCGGCGGCCGAGCGGCCCGTGCCGATCGGGCCGCCCACCCGCTCCCCGGCGGGCCCGAACACCGTGCTGACGCCCGTCAGCGCGGCGTGCACCATCGGGCGGCCGGTCTCCGCCGCCCGCGGCGCCGCCAGCGAGGCATGCCGCTCCGGGGCCCAACTGCCCTGGAACGACGAGGTCGAGGACTGTGCCACCAGCAGCCGCGCCCCGTCCCGCACCACTGCCGGCTCATATCGGGGAACGCGGTCTCGCGAGCACGAACCCCGGACAGTCCAGCGCCGGGCGCCGCCCGGTCGGCGCGGTCCGTATCAGCAGCAGCCACGGGACCAGCGAGACATACGCGAACCACCACAGGGACGGCGCGGGAAAGGCCAGGGCGGACAGCGCGCCCGCCGCCACCGCCGCCACGCCCACCACCACGGCGACGCGAGCCGCCCTCCCCACCGCTCCCGGCCGGCCTGGATCCGCATACCGCGCCTCCTTGTCCCACCCCGTCCAGCGGTGTCCTCCACCGGGGAGCGCGACCAAGCGGCCCGCGTGCCGGACGGACGGCCCGCGGGTCCGTCAGGCGTGCCGCCACTTCTCCGTGACGGTGACGGTACGCAGCAGCCACCCCGGCTCCGCGCGCACCAGCCCGAAGGTGAGCCGGCCGCCACTCATGAGGCCGGGACCGGACAGCTCGCCCAGCGAACGCAGATAATCGGCCCGCAACTCTGCCAGATCACCGGGATAGCCCCCGAGATCCTGGATGCGCGCCCGCCGGTTGACGATCAGATGCTGACGTACGGGACAGGGTCGCAGCGTCCCGGCCAGCCAGTCGCCCACTTCGCCGGCGGGGCCCTCGATACCGCCCGCCCCGGTGTAGTCGGCACGTCCGTCCGGGGCGAACAGGGCCCGGAAGCCGGGCCAGTCGTCGTCGTCCACGGCCACCGCGTATCCGGTGACCACCTCGTCGATGGCCAGACGGTCCAGCACGGTCGAGAGATCCACACGCTGTGTCATCGACTCAGTCTCCGTCAGCGGGGCCCCAGGGCCAAGAGCCACGCGGAACAGTGGCCGGTACCCGGGGATACCGAGGGGCCCGCGATCCCGACCGTATCGACCACGGACCGGGACGGCTCGTGCGCCAACCCTGCCTCTGAGGGTCAGGTGGCCTTGAGCGGGGTGCCGTCGCAGGTCCATCGGGACCGACTTCGCGGCGAGCGGTTTCGGCACGGGCGCCGAACCGATGGGGAAGCCGACCCCGGACGCCGTGCTCGCCCTGTGGCTCTGCCGGCATCGCCGGCGCGTTGTTCTCCATCGGATTCACCCTGCGGGTCTGGGGGGGTTGGGTTCAGCAGAAGCAGGGCATGGGGTTTCCGGCTATCGAACTTTCCGTCGGCGCTCCTCCTTGTGGGAGGCGGCGACCCGAGTTTCCGGGAATCGGGCTCGACCTTCCGCCGGCCTTACGGACAAGACACGGACACGACGCGGACAAGAGGCGATCGAGGCGGTCGAGGCGGTCGGCGAGGCGGTGCGGATCGCGGCGGCACTGCGGGCCCACGTGGCCGGACAGGAGGCTTCGGCCGACGGGAAGGAAGACCTCCACAGCCCAGTCGGCGGCTGTGACGAAGAGGGGGAGACCTGGCTCACCCAGATGGCAACTGCCTTTCACGCTCCCCTCATCGTCCCGGCCGTTGCGGGAGGCTGCCCGTCGTCTGGTAGCCAAACCCGTCCTCCGTGCCGGCTTTCAACGCGGGCACAGCCGCTCTCGAACGAGGGCGCTGCGGTTGAAGAGCTTGGGTATCCCCGGCGGGAGCACTGTCAATGAGGGTTCTCATTCGGGACGGGTGGGGGAGGCGCCGCTCTGCGACGTTGATGGTGTCGCGCAGACCTGCGACCACTCCTTGGGAGTGGCGATCGGCACCCAGGTCGCTTGACGTACTCGACGATGTCGATCAGGTCTTCGGGGGTGAAGGCGGCGAGGTCGTCGTGGAGGGTTGAAGGTGGCGTGGCCCCTGCGGGTTTCTACGGGGACCCCGAAGTCGTCCCGTACCGAGGCAGGCGCGGACACGCGGTATCGGCTCCAGCGGCTCGGTTCCTCGCGGCACCGGGCACTTTCTCCTGGGCTCCGGAGCGTGGTCGCGCCGCTGACCTGGTGATATGGTCCGCGGTCGACGCGCGGCATACTGATCGCCATGCGTATCGACTATGACCCGCAGGCCGTGGGTACAGCCGCGTTCTACCAGCTGTTGACGTCGGTTGTCGTCCCGCGCCCCATCGCGTGGGTTTCGACCGTTTCGCCGGAGGGCTTTGTGGCGAACCTCGACTCTGGTGCGCAATTCCTGAGGCGGGCCGGTTGGTTGCGGCATGATCGTGGGTGCGGTCGCTTCCCTGTCGTGCGGCCGTGGGAGTGATGCGC
>NZ_JBIVMF010000037.1:0-50900 GCF_044752945.1 Streptomyces sp. NPDC088554
GGGATGATGTCGGTGGCGCTGCCGGTGGAGGAGTTGGAAGCCAGGCTGGTGGTGTGGCCGGACCGGGTGTCGGTCGCGGCGGTCAACGGGCCCCGTTCGGTGGTCGTTTCCGGTGAACTCGAAGCGATGGATGAGCTTTTCGCGGAGCTGACGGCCGGGGGTGTGCGGGTTCGTCGTGTCGCGGTGGATTATGCGTCGCATTCGGTGCAGGTGGAGGGTTTGCGGGACGAGCTGTTGGATGTGCTTGGTCCGGTGTGTCCTGGTGCGTCGAAGGTTCCGTTCTTTTCGACGGTGACGGGTGGCTGGCTGGATACGGCTCGGATGGATGCGGGGTACTGGTTCCGTAATCTGCGGCAGCGGGTGCTGTTCGCGGATGCGGTCCGTGATCTGCTGGGGTCGGGTCATGGTGCGTTTGTCGAGGTCAGCTCGCATCCCGTGCTGACGATGTCCGTACAGGACATGATCGACGCGTCCCCTGAACCGGCTGTCGCGGTGGGTACGTTGCGCCGGGACCAGGGTGGTATGGACCGGGTCCTGTTGTCGGCGGGCGAGGTGTTCGTCCGGGGTGTGGGGGTCGACTGGGCCGGGGTGTTCGCGGGGACGGGTGCGCGGCGGGTCGACCTGCCCACTTACGCCTTCCAGCGTGAACGGCTGTGGGCGGTGGCGCCGGTGGCGGAGCCGGGTGTGGCTGCCGATCCGGTGGATGCCGAGTTCTGGTCGGTGGTGGAGTCGGGGGATGTGTCGGCTCTGGTGTCGGTGTTGGGTGTGGACGAGGGTTCGGTGGCGGCGGTGTTGCCGGGGTTGTCGTCGTGGCGGAGGTCGCGTCGGGAGCGGTCGGTGGTGGATGCGTGGCGGTATCGGGTGGTGTGGTCTCCGGTGGGGGCGGTGCCGCGGGGGGTGTTGTCCGGTGTGTGGCTGCTGGTGTCGGCCGAGGGGGTCGATGATGCCGAGGTGGCTGGTGTGCTGGGTGGTGCGGGTGCTGAGGTGCGGCGGTTGGTGCTGGACGAGTCGTGTGTCGACCGGGGGGTGTTGGCCGGGCGGCTTGTGGGTTGTGGCGGGGTGGTGGGTGTGGTGTCGGTGCTGGCTGGTGCTGAGGGGGTGGGGGAGCGGTATCCGGGGCTTTCGTTGGGGCTGGCGTTGTCGGTGTCGTTGGTGCAGGCGTTGGGGGATGCCGGGGTTGGTGCGCGGTTGTGGTTCCTGACGTGTGGTGCGGTGTCGACGGGGCGTTCGGATGTGGTGTTGAGTCCGGTGCAGGCGCAGGTGGCGGGTGTGGGGTGGACGGTGGCGTTGGAGCATCCGCAGCGGTGGGGTGGTGTGGTTGATCTGCCGGGGGTGCTGGATCGGCGGGGTGCGGGTCGGCTGGTGTCGGTTCTGGCGGGTGGTCTGGGGGAGGAGGATCAGCTGGCGGTTCGGTCCTCGGGGGTTTTCGCCCGGCGGATCGTCCGGGCGGGTGCCACGGATGAGCGCCGTCCGGCCCGTGACTGGAGGCCGCGTGGCACCACGCTGGTGACCGGGGGTTCGGGGACGCTCGCGCCTCATCTGGCCCGTTGGTTGGCGGGGCAGGGGGCGGAGCATGTGGTATTGGTCAGTCGTCGGGGTGGGGAGGCGCCCGGGGCGGTGGAACTCGTCGCGGAGTTGGCGGAGTTGGGTACGGAGGTCATGGTCGCCGCGTGCGATGTGACCGACCGGGACGCGCTGGCCGTGCTGCTGGCCGGACTCAAGGCCGAAGGCCGTACGGTACGTACCGTCGTCCACACCGCCGCTCTCATCGAGCTGGCGTCACTCGACGAGACCACACTTGACGCCTTCGCCCGGGTGTCCCACGCGAAGGTGGTGGGCGCCCAGGTCCTGGACGAGCTGTTCGACAACGACGACCTGGACGACCTGATCCTCTACTCGTCCACGGCGGGGATGTGGGGCAGCGGCGCCCACGCCGCCTATGTGGCGGGCAACGCCTATCTGGCCGCGCTCGCCGCCCACCGCAGGGCGCGTGGGCGGCGTACGGTGTCCCTCTCCTGGGGCATCTGGGCCGACGACATCAAGCTCGGCCGGGTCGACCCGCAGCTGATCCGCCGCAGTGGCCTGGAGTTCATGGCACCGCAGCTCGCACTGGCCGGACTGAAGCGGGCTCTGGACGACGACGAGACCGTCATCGCGGTCGCCGATATCGACTGGGACACCTACTACCCCGTCTTCACATCGAGCCGGCCCACTCCTCTCTTCACCCAAGTCCCCGAGGTGTTGAGGCTCACCGAAGCCGCGCAACAGGCCAACAGGACCGTCGTGGAAGGCGAGTTCACCGCACGACTGCGTATGCTGACCGCCGCCGAGGGGGAGCGGCTGCTGTTGGAGACGGTCCGTACCGAGGCCATGGCGGTGCTGGGCCTCACCTCCGCCGAGGCGCTGCCCGACCAACGTGCCTTCCGCGACGTCGGGTTCGACTCGCTCACTGCGGTCGGGCTGCGCAACCGTCTCGCCTCGGTCACCGGGCTCACCCTGCCGACGACCATGGTCTTCGACTACCCGAACCCGGCCGCGCTCGCGGGTTTCCTGAAGTCGGAACTGGCAGGCGCACGGCCCGCCACCGGCACACCGTCCACCGGCGTGCGGACCGCCGCCGACGACGATCCGATCGCCATCATCGGGATGAGCTGCCGTTATCCCGGCGGCATCAGCTCACCGGACGACCTGTGGAAACTCGTCCTGGACGGCGGCGACGCCATCTCGGCCTTCCCCGCCGACCGTGGCTGGGACGCCGAGGAACTGTACGACCCGGACCCCGACCGACAGGGCCGTACCTACTCCGTGCAGGGCGGATTCCTGCGCGACGTCGGCGACTTCGACCCCGGGTTCTTCGGGATCTCGCCGCGCGAGGCCGTGTCGATGGACCCCCAGCAGCGGCTGCTGCTGGAGACGGCCTGGGAAGCCTTCGAGCACGCCGGCATCGACCCGGTCTCCCGGCGCTCCAGCCCGACCGGCACCTTCATCGGCGCCAGCTACCAGGACTACGCGTCCAGTGTGCCGGGCGCGGCGGAGGGCTCCGAGGGTCACATGATCACCGGCACACTCTCCAGTGTGCTGTCCGGGCGGGTCTCGTACCTCTTCGGATTCGAGGGTCCGGCGGTCACCCTCGACACCGCCTGCTCGTCCTCGCTCGTCGCACTGCATCTGGCCTGCCAGTCGCTGCGCAACGGCGAGAGCACCCTCGCGCTCGCGGGCGGTGTCAGCATCATGTCCACCCCCAGTGCGTTCGTCGGCTTCAGCAGGCAGCGGGCGCTCGCGGTGGACGGCCGCTGCAAGGCGTACGCCGAGGCCGCCGACGGGATGACCCTCGCGGAGGGCGTCGGGCTCGTCCTGCTGGAACGCCTCTCCGAGGCACGGCGCCAGGGCCATCAGGTCCTCGCGGTGGTACGCGGCTCCGCCGTCAACCAGGACGGCGCGTCCAATGGTCTGACCGCCCCCAACGGCCCCTCCCAGCAGCGTGTGATCCGCGCCGCGCTCGACAACGCGGGACTGACCCCCGGCGAGATCGATGTCATCGAGGGCCACGGCACGGGCACCGCGCTCGGCGACCCCATCGAGGCACAGGCCCTGCTGACCACGTACGGGCAGGACCGGGACCCGGCGAGTCCGCTGCTGCTCGGCTCGGTGAAGTCCAACATCGGGCACACCCAGATGGCCTCCGGCGTCGCCAGTGTCATCAAGATGGTCCACGCGCTCCAGCAGGGCATCGCGGCGAAGACCCTGCACATCGACAGCCCGTCGTCACACGTGGACTGGGCCTCGGGCGCGATCGGGCTGCTCACCGAGCAGACCCGCTGGCCGGAGACCGGCCGCCCGCGCCGGGGCGCCGTTTCCTCGTTCGGGCTCAGTGGCACCAACGCGCACACCATCCTGGAGCAGGCACCCGAGCCGGACCCGGCGCAGGAGCCCGCTGTGACGTGGGCGCCCCCCGGCGTTGTACCCGTGCTGGTGTCCGGCCGGGGCGAGGCCGCGCTGCGGGCCCAGGCGGGACGGCTGCTGTCCCTGGTCGAGGAGCGGCCCGGGACGCGCCTCGACGATCTGGCGTTCTCGCTGGCCACTTCCCGTGCGCGGTTGGAGCGCCGGGCCGCAGTGGTCGCCACGGACCGCGACGAACTCCTGCGCGGACTGCTCGCGCTGCGCGACGGAGTGCCGGGCCCCGGCGTGATCCAGGGCGGTACGGGCCGTGGCCGTACGGCGTTCCTGTTCAGCGGCCAGGGCAGCCAGCACCCCGGCATGGGACGTGAACTGTACGAGCGGTTCCCGGCGTTCGCCGACGCGCTCGACGCCGTACTGGCCCGGGTCGACCGGGTGCTGCCCCGGCCGCTGCGCGACCTCGTGTTCAGCGCCGAGGGCTCGCCCGAGGCCGCTCTGCTCGACCGGACGGAGTACGCGCAGCCCGCGCTGTTCGCCGTCGAGGTCGCCCTGTTCCGGCTCATCGAGTCCTGGGGCGTCACCCCCGACTACCTGGCCGGACACTCCATCGGGGAGCTCGCCGCCGCACACATCGGGGGTGTGTTCTCCCTGGACGACGCCTGCGCCCTGGTGGCGGCGCGCGGCAGGCTGATGCAGGCGCTGCCCGAGGGCGGTGCGATGGTCGCCGTACAGGCAACCGAGGACGAGGTACGGCCGCTGCTGGCCGGTGATGTATCGATCGCCGCCGTCAACGGGCCTTCGGCGGTGGTGATTTCAGGTGCGGAGGACGGCGTGCTCGCCATCGCGGCGGAACTCGCCGCCGCGGGGCGCCGGACGAAGAGACTGCGGGTGAGTCATGCCTTCCACTCGCCGCTCATGGACGCCATGCTCGACGACTTCGCCGCCGTCGCGCGCTCCCTCACCTACCATCCGCCGCTGATCCCGCTCGTCTCCAACGGCACCGGCACACTCGCCACCACGGACCAGGTGTGCTCCCCGGAGTACTGGGTCCGGCACGTGCGCGAGGCGGTCCGCTTCGCCGACGGGATCGGCTGGCTCTCCGCACACGGCGGCGTCCACACCTTCCTGGAACTCGGACCCGACGGGGTGCTCTGCGCACTGGCACGCGAGAGCCTGACGGACGCGCCGCACACCGCGTTGCTCCCGGCGCTGCGCGGCGACCGCCCCGAGGTACGGGCGCTGACCACGGCGCTGGCCGGCGCACACGCCCACGGGACCGAGGTGGACTGGGCGGCGTTCTTCGCGGGCTCCGGAGCCCACCGCGTCGAGCTGCCGACCTACGCCTTCCAGCGCCGCCGGTACTGGCCCGAGACCCCCGACGCCACCGCCGAACCCCTGGCCGAGAACTCGGTGGACGCCGAGTTCTGGGCGGCGGTGGAGCGCGACGACGTCACCTCGCTGGCCGCCTCGCTCGGCCTGGACGACTCCACGGTGGGCGCCATGGTGCCCGCGCTCACCGCGTGGCGCCGCCGCAGGGGCGAGCAGTCCGCCGTCGACGCCTGGCGCTACCGCGTCACCTGGAAGCCGCACACCGGCCCCGCCGCGCCGGACGCGCTCACCGGAACCCGGCTGGTGCTCCTCCCCGCGCGTACGGAACACACCGCGTGGGCCGCCGAGGTCGTCGCCGCCCTCGGCACACCGACCGTCACCGTCGAGGTCGCGGACACCGACCGGGCCGGCCTCGCCGCCCGGCTGCGTCAACTCCTTACCGAAGGAAGTGAGTTCACCGGGGTCCTGTCGCTTCTCGCCCTCGCGGACGGCTCTGCTCTTGAGGGCGGGTCGGCCTTCGCGGGCGGCTCGGGGGAGCCCGCCGCCCTCCTGACGGCGGTCGCGGTCCAGGCGCTCGGCGACGCCGGGATCGACGCCCCGCTGTGGAGTGTCACCCGGGGCGCGGTCGCGGTGGGCCGTTCCGAGAAGGTCACCGATCCGGAGCAGGCCGCCGTGTGGGGCCTCGGCCGGGTCGTCGCGCTGGAACAGCCGGGCCGCTGGGGCGGCTCGGTGGATCTGCCCGACCGCATCGACGACCGGGCCGCCCACCGGCTGCGTACCGTCCTGGTCGCAGCGGACGGCGAGGACGCGGTCGCCGTACGCGCCTCCGGAGTCTTCGTACGCCGCCTCGTCCACAGCCCCATCGGACGGAGCGCGGCCCCCGGCGGCCGGACACCGAACGGCACCGTCCTGATCACCGGCGGCACCGGCGGCCTCGGCGGCCATGTCGCCCGCGGGCTCGCCCGCGCCGGAGCCGCACACCTGCTGCTCATCAGCCGACGCGGTGAGGACGCCCCCGGCGCGGGTGAACTCCGCGACGAACTCGGCGCACTCGGCGCGCGGGTCACCATCACGGCCTGCGACGCCGCGGACCGCGACGCGCTGGCGGCCGTACTCGCCGCCATCCCCGAGGACGCACCGCTCACCGCCGTGATCCACACGGCGGGCGTGGTCGAGGACAGCGTCGTGGACGCCCTGACGCCGGACTCCTTCGCCTCCGTGCTGCGCGCCAAGGCGGCCCCGGCCCGTCATCTGCACGAGCTGACCGCCGGCCTCGACCTGTCGGCGTTCGTCCTGTTCTCCTCCACCGCAGGTGTCTTCGGCGCCGCCGGACAGGGCAACTACGCAGCCGCCAACGCCTACTTGGACGCCCTTGCCGAACACCGCAGGGCCCACGGACTGACCGCGCTCTCCGTCGCCTGGGGCCCGTGGGCGGGATCCGGTATGGTCGCGGGCGACGCCGGGATCGAGAGCCGGGTACGACGCGGCGGATTCGAACCGCTGGCACCCGAACCGGCCGTCCAGGCGCTGCTGCGCGCCATCGCGTATGACGACACGGCCGTTGCCGTCGCCGACATCGACTGGACCCGCTTCCAGCGCGCGTTCGCCGCGACCCGCCCCCTGCCGCTCATCGGAGAACTGCCCGAGGTGCGACGGTCCGCACCCGCCGAGGAGACCGGCGAACCCGCGCTCCGACAGCGGCTCGCGGCCCTGCCCGAGAACGAACAGGCAGGACACGTAAGGGAGTTGCTGCGCTCCCAGATCGCTGCGGTCCTCGGACACACCGACGCCGGGGACATCGAGGACGACCGGGCCTTCCGCGACCTCGGATTCGACTCCCTGACCACACTCGAACTCCGCAACACCCTCGCCGCCGTCACCGGTCTGCGGCTCCCCGCGTCGCTCGTCTACGACCTGCCGACCCCGAACGCGCTGGCGGACCACCTCCTGGCCGAACTGCTCGGCTCGCTCCCCGCCGCCACGGCCCCCGTACCGGTGGGCCACACATCCGACAACGACCCGATCGCCGTCGTCGGCATCGGCTGCCGCTTCCCCGGGGGAGTCACCTCCCCCGACGAACTGTGGCGATTCCTCGACGAAGGCACGGACGGCATCTCCGCCTTCCCCGCCGACCGGGGCTGGGACATCACCACACTCGGTGCGGGCGCCTCCGACACCCTCGAAGGCGGATTCCTCACCTCGGTCGCCGACTTCGACGCCCGTTTCTTCGGTATCTCACCGCGCGAGGCACTGGCCATGGACCCCCAGCAGCGGCTGCTGCTGGAGACCACCTGGGAGGCGCTGGAGCGCGCCGGTATCGACCCGTCCACCCTGCGCGGCTCCACCACCGGCGTCTTCATCGGCACCAACGGCCAGGACTATCCGACCCTGCTGCGCCGGTCGGCCTCCGATGTCCAGGGCTATGTCGCCACCGGCAACACGGCGAGTGTGATGTCGGGCCGGCTCTCCTACGCACTCGGCCTGGAGGGCCCGGCGGTTACGGTCGACACCGCCTGCTCGTCCTCGCTGGTCGCGCTGGACTGGGCGGGCAAGGCACTGGCCGCGGGGGAGTGCTCGCTGGTGATCACGGGCGGTGTGTCCGTGATGTCGAGCCCGGACTCCTTCGTCGAGTTCTCCCGACAGGGCGGCCTCGCCCCGGACGGCCGCTGCAAGGCGTTCTCCGACAGCGCGGACGGCACGGCCTGGTCAGAAGGTGTCGGCATCCTGGTGCTGGAACGGCTCTCCGACGCCGTACGCAACGGACACGAGGTTCACGGCATCATCCGCGCCACAGCCGTCAACCAGGACGGCGCGTCCAACGGCCTCACCGCGCCCAACGGCCCCTCCCAGCAACGGGTGATCCGTCAGGCCCTCGCCAACGCCGGACTGTCCGCGTCGGACGTGGACGCGGTCGAGGCACACGGCACGGGGACCACACTCGGCGACCCGATCGAGGCGCAGGCCCTGCTCGCCACGTACGGTATGGACCGCGAACACCCGCTGCTGCTCGGCACGATCAAGTCCAACATCGGCCACACCCAGGCCGCGGCCGGTGTCGCCGGGGTCATCAAGATGCTGCTGGCCATGCGCCACGGCATCCTCCCCCGGTCCCTCCACATCGACGCCCCCTCGGCACACGTCGACTGGTCCTCCGGGGCCGTGTCACTGCTGCGCGAGGCCGTGACCTGGCCGGGAACCGGACACCCTCGCCGCGCCGGGGTGTCGGCCTTCGGTGTGAGCGGTACGAACGCGCATGTCATCGTCGAGCAGGCGCCGGCGGCCCCCGCACCGAGCGAGGAGCCCCCCACCGCCCCGGCCGCTGTGCCGTGGGTCGTCTCAGGACGGACCCACGAGGCGCTCCAGGCGCAGATCGAGAAGCTCACCGCCTTCGCCGCACACCGCACGGAACTCTCCCCCCTGGACATCGGCCGCTCGCTCGCCACCGACCGCACCTCCTTCCCGCACCGGGCGGTGCTGCTGGCCGCTCCCGAAGGCGTACGGGAAGTGGCGCGCGCGGTCGCGGGCCGTGCCCCCGGCAGGTCGGTCTTCCTCTTCCCCGGCCAGGGCAGCCAGCGCGCCGCGATGGGCCGGGAGCTGTACGGCCGCTTCCCCGCCTTCGCCGAAGCGCTGGACGCGGTCCTCGCCCAGCTGGACACGGAGCTGGAATTCCCGCTGCGCGACGTGCTGTTCGCCGACCCGGGCACCCCGGACGCGGAGCTGTTGAACGGTACGGGGGCTGCTCAGCCCGCGTTGTTCGCGGTGGAGGTGGCGCTGTTCCGGTTGGTGGAGTCGTGGGGTGTGGTCCCGGATTTTGTGGCGGGTCATTCGATCGGTGAGATCGCGGCGGCCCATGTGGCGGGGGTGTTCTCGTTGGAGGACGCGTGCCGTCTGGTGGCCGCGCGGGCGTCGTTGATGGCCGCGCTTCCGGTGGGGGGTGCGATGGTGGCTGTGCAGGCGACGGAGGATGAGGTTCTGCCGCTGCTGGCCGGTGACGTGTCGATCGCCGCCGTCAACGGTCCTTCTTCCGTGGTGATTTCGGGTGCGGAGGGTGCTGTGCTGGCTCTCGCGGAGAGGCTGGCGGCGGACGGGCGGCGGACGAAGCGGCTGCGGGTCTCGCACGCCTTCCACTCGTCGCTGATGGACCCGATGCTGGGCGCATTCCGTTCGGTGGCGCAGAAGTTGGCGTACGGGGAGCCGCGTATCCCCGTGGTGTCGAACGTGACCGGTCGGATCGCCGAGGTCGAAGAGGTGTGCTCGGCGGAGTACTGGGTGCGGCATGTACGCGAAGCCGTACGGTTCGCCGACGGCATCCACACCCTGCGGGACGCGGGCGCCACCACCTTCGTGGAACTCGGGCCCGACGCGGTGCTCTCCGCCCTGGTGGGACAGGCCCTGGACGGTACGGAACCGGCGTCCCTGGTGGTGCCGCTGCTCAGGCTCCTTCCCGGGCAGGGCGAGGAGGCTGCCCTGACCGGCGCGCTCGCCACACTGCACACACACGGCGCGGGACCGCGCTGGTCGGCGTATTTCGAGGCCACCGGGGCGCGCCGCGTCGAACTGCCGACCTACGCCTTCCAGCGCGAGCGGTACTGGCCCGAGCCCGCCGCCGCACCGGAGTTCACCGCCGCGCCGGAGTCCGCCGTCGCCGTACCGGACGAGCGCCCGGACGGGACCGACTGGCTCTACCGCGAGACCTGGACCCCCCTGCCGGCCCCTGCGGGGACCGTCACACCCGGCCGCCCGCTGGTGATCGTGCCGTCCGGCGACGGATCCGCGTGGCTCACGGCCGCGGTCGGGGCGCTGGGCGCGGAAGCGGTACGGGTGGAGGCCGACGCGGCCGACCACGCCAACCTGGTGCGGCGGCTCGCCGCGCCGCGCGAGGACGCCGCCGGATACACCGCCGTCGTTTCGCTGCTCGCCACCGGACCGGCCGACGTCAACGGCCTGCCCCCGGAGGCGGCCCGGCCCGACGCCCTGCTCCGGGCGCTGGACGCGGCCGGGATCGACGCACCGCTGTGGTGTGTGACCCGGGGCGCCGTGTCCACCACCCCCCACGAGCCGCCGCCGCACGCCGGACAGGCCGCCATCTGGGGCGAGGGCCGTGTCACCGCGCTGGAGCACCCGGAGCGCTGGGGCGGGCTGATCGATCTGCCCGTCACACCGGACGACCGCGCGGGCGCCGTCTTCGCCGGGGCCCTGACCGGCCACCACGGCAGCGGCGAGGACCAGCTCGCGGTCCGCGCCACCGGAGCCCTCGGCCGCAGGCTGGTGCGTACGCAGCCGGACGCCTCCCCGGACGGCGGTTCCTGGCGGCCCACCGGCACCGTCCTCGTCGTCGGGGGTACGGGCGTGATGGGCGGCCGGGTCGCCCGCTGGCTGGCCCAAGAGGGCGCGCCCCACCTCGTGCTGACGGAACGTCATGTTTCGCGGGCCGAGAACACCGACGCGCTGGAAGCCGAGCTGCGGCGGCTCGGCGCCACGGTCACCGTCGCTGTCTGCGATGTGTCCGACCGCGAGGCGCTGACCGCGCTGCTGGCCACGATCCCCGAGGACGCGCCGCTCAGCGCGGTCGTCCACGCGGAGGAGACCGCGACGGGCCAGGAGCGGGAGCGGGACGCGCTGACCGCCGCGCTCGCCGGGCCCGTACAACTGGACGCTGTTCTCGGGGACCGGCCGCTCGACGCGTTCGTCCTCTTCGGTTCCGTCGCCGGGGTCTGGGGTGTCCGGGGCCGCCGGACAGAGGCCGCGATCGGCGCGTACCTCGACGCCCTCGCGCGGCGCCGCCGCCACCGGGGAACCACCGGACTCGCCGTCGCCTGGGGAGCCTGGGAGGCGACCGTCGACCGGGGCACGGCCGCCCACCTGCGGATGAGCGGGCTGCCGATGCTGGACCCCGGTACGGCGCTCGCCGCACTCGGCCGGGCCGTCGCCGCCGACGAGACCGCCGTGACCGTGGCCGATGTGCGCTGGGAGACCTTCGCCCCCGCCTTCACCGAAACCCGCCCCAGCACCCTGCTGGCCGGCCTGCCGGAAGCCCGCACCGCCATTGAGGCGGTGCGCCGTGCCCGTACCGAAGAACAGTCGGCCGCGGGCGCCTACCGGCGGACACTGCGCGCACTGCCCGAGACCGAACGGGCGGACACACTGCTCACACTGGTCGCCGAGAAGGCCGCGCTGGTGCTCGGACACCCGGACCCCCGGACCGTCGAAGCCGACCTGCCCTTCCGGGACCTCGGCTTCGACTCGCTCACCGCCGTCGATCTGCGCAACCAGCTCACCGCCACAACCGGACTGAGCCTCCCCGCCACCCTCGTCTTCGACCACCCCACCCCCGCCGAACTCGCCGACCGGATGAGGAACTTGCTGCTCGGCGAGGAGCCGGACACCGGCGCGCCCCTCGCGGCAGCGGGACGGTCCGACGACGATCCCCTCGCGATCGTCGGCATGGCCTGCCGCTACCCCGGCGGGGTCGGCTCGCCCGAGGAGCTGTGGCAGCTCGTCCTCGACGGGACCGATGCGGTCGGGGAATTCCCCACGGACCGGGGCTGGGACCTCGGCACCCTGCTCGGGGGCCCGCCCGAGGGCGGACACGGACGCAGCGCCACCGGCCACGGCGGATTCCTCTACGACGCCGCCGACTTCGACCCCGGCCTCTTCGGCATCTCGCCGCGCGAAGCCCTGGTCATGGACCCGCAGCAGCGCCTCGTACTCGAAGTCGCCTGGGAGGCGCTGGAACGCGCGGGCATCGACGCGGCCACCCTCAAGGGCAGTACGACCGGGGTGTACGTGGGCGGCGGCAGCGGCGACTACCGGCCGCCCGCCGAGACCGGGCAGTGGGAGACCGCCCAGTCGGCGAGCCTCCTCTCCGGCCGCCTCGCCTACTCCTTCGGCCTCCAGGGACCCACCGTGTCCGTGGACACGGCCTGCTCGTCGTCGCTGGTCGCCCTGCATCTGGCGGCACAGGCGGTGCGCGGTGGCGAGTGCTCGATCGCGCTGGCGGGCGGTGTGACCGTGATGTCCACCCCGGTGGGCTTCGTCGAGTTCAGCGCCCAGGGCGCGCTCTCCCCGGACGGCCGCTGCAAGGCGTTCTCCGAAGAGGCCGACGGCACCGGCTGGTCCGAAGGCGTGGGCATGCTCGTCGTCGAACGGCTCTCCGACGCACATCGCAACGGCCACCACGTCCTGGCGGTCCTGCGCGGCTCCGCCATCAACCAGGACGGCGCCTCCAACGGCCTGACCGCCCCCAGCGGACCCGCCCAGCAGCGCGTCATCCGCCAGGCCCTCGCCAACACGGGCCTCGTCCCCGCCGACATCGACGCGGTGGAGGCACACGGCACCGGCACCCGCCTCGGCGACCCGATCGAGGCACAGGCGCTCCTGGCCACCTACGGCCAGGACCGGCACCCCGAACGGCCGGTCCTGCTCGGCTCCCTGAAGACCAACATCGGTCACACACAAGCCGCTTCGGGTGTCGGCGGCGTCATCAAGATGGTCATGGCGATGCGCCACGGCACCCTCCCCAAGTCGCTGTACGCCGACACACCGTCGTCACACGTCGACTGGACGGCGGGCGCCGCCCGGCTGCTCACCGAACGGACCGACTGGCCCGACACGGGCCGTGCGCGCCGCGCCGCGGTCTCCTCGTTCGGAGCCAGTGGCACGAACGCCCACGTCATCCTGGAGCAGGCCCCGCCCGCCCCGGCGACACCCGGCACACCGGTACGGGACCCGGACGCCCTCCCGGTCCTGCTCTCCGCCAGGTCGCAGAGCGCCCTGCGCGCCCAGGCCCGCCGACTGCTCACCCGGATGACGGCCCACCCGGACACACCCCTGCCCGACCTGGCACTCTCCCTTGCCACCACCCGCTCGGTCTTCGAGCACCGGGCCGCCCTGACCGCCACCGCACACGACGGACTGCTGTCCGGGCTGGCCGCGCTGGCCGACGGCGGCACCACCCCGGACCTGGTCGAACACCGGGTGGAACGGGTCGGGAAGAGTGCGTTCTTGTTCTCCGGGCAGGGTTCGCAGCGGTTGGGGATGGGGCGTGAGCTGTACGGGCGGTTCCCCGTCTTCGCGGCGGCGCTGGACTCCGTACTGGAGCAATTGGGCGAGTCCCTGCGTGATGTGATGTGGGGCGATGACGCGGAGCTGTTGAACGACACGGGACGCACTCAGCCCGCGTTGTTCGCGGTGGAGGTGGCGCTGTTCCGGTTGGTGGAGTCGTGGGGTGTGGTCCCGGATTTTGTGGCGGGTCATTCGATCGGTGAGGTTGCGGCGGCCCATGTGGCGGGGGTGTTCTCGTTGGAGGACGCGTGCCGTCTGGTGGCCGCGCGGGCGTCGCTGATGGCCGCGCTTCCGGGTGGCGGTGCGATGGTCGCTGTACAGGCAACGGAGGACGAGGTCCTGCCGCTGCTGGCCGGTGACGTGTCGATCGCCGCCGTCAACGGTCCCTCGGCCGTGGTGATTTCGGGTGCGGAGGACGCTGTCCAGGACGTCGCGGCCCGGCTGGAGAAGCAGGGCCGGAAGACGACCCGGCTCCGGGTGTCGCACGCGTTCCACTCGCCGCTGATGCGGCCGATGCTGGACGCGTTCCGGGCAGTGGCGGAAGGACTGACCTACCGCGCGCCCCGGATCACCGTCGTGTCCCATCTGACCGGCGCCCCCGCCTCGGGCGACACACTGCGCACACCCGACTACTGGGTACGGCACGTCAGCGAGGTGGTCCGCTTCGCGGACGGCGTACGGGCGATGGCCGAGCGCGGTGTGACCACTTTCCTGGAGCTGGGCCCGGACGGGGCGCTCTCCGCGCTGGCCCAGGAATCCCTGGACCCCGCGGCCTTGGCCGTACCACTGCTGCGCAAGGGCCGGGACGAGGAAACCACCTTGGTCACCGCGCTCACCCGGCTGCATGTACGAGGTGTACGGGTGGACTGGCCCGCGTTCTTCGAGGGCACCGGAGCGCAGCGGGTGGACCTGCCGACCTACGCCTTCCAGCGGGGCCGGTTCTGGCCCGATGCCATGCCCGGAGCCACGGACACGTCCCGGGACACGGGCACGACCGACCGCGCCTTCTGGGACGCGGTGCGGCAGGAGGACTTCACCTCGCTGGAATCCACCCTGGACATCGAGGGCGACGCCCTGTCCAAGGTGCTGCCCGCGCTGCTGGACTGGCGCAGCCGGCTCGACGACGAGTCGGTCATGGACGGCTGGCGCCACCGGATCGTGTGGAAGGCACTCCCGGGCGGCTCCACCGCACACCGGAAGCCGCTGACGGGCACCTGGCTCGCGGTCGTTCCCCGGGAACTGGCCGGGGACCCGTGGGTGAACGGCGCGCTCGACGTGCTGGGCACCACCACCGTACGAGTGGAGACCGGCTCCCCGGACCGGACCGCGCTGGCCGAGGAGCTGCGCGCCCTGGACACGGCCGCGTTCACCGGGGTCGTATCGCTGCTGGCGCTGCGGGACACCACGGCGGGCGGCAGTGTGCCCGAGGGCATCGCCCTCACCGCCGTACTGCTCCAGGCCCTGGGCGACGCGGGCATCGGCGCGCCGTTGTGGTGTGTCACCCGGAGCGCGGTCTCCACCCACCGCACGGACGAACCGCACCACCCGCTCCAGGCAGGGATCTGGGGACTCGGCCGGGTCGCCGCGCTGGAGTACCCGGAGCGCTGGGGCGGACTGGTCGACCTGCCGGGAACACTGGACGCGCGGACGGCCACCGGATTCGCGGCGGTGCTCGCGGGGCTCGACGGCGAGGACCAGGTCGCCGTACGGACCTCCGCGCTGCTCGCCCGCAGGCTCGTCCCGGCGCCCGGCAAGCGGCAGGACGGCAGCTGGGACCCGGACGGCACCGTACTGATCACCGGAGGCACCGGCGCCCTCGGCGCCCATGTCGCCCGCAGGCTCGCCCGGAGTGGAACACACCATCTGGTGCTGCTCGGCCGCCGAGGCCCCGACGCACCCGGTGCTGCTGAACTCCGTTCAGAAATCGAGGAGTTGGGCGCACGCGTCGAGATCGTCGCCTGCGATGCCGCCGACCGGGACGCGCTGACCGCCGTACTCGCGGACATCCCGGCCGAGCACCCGCTGACCGGTGTGGTGCACGCGGCCGGAGTCCTCGACGACGGAATCCTCGACCGGCTCACCCCGGAACGGTTCGAGGCGGTGTTCCGCTCGAAGGTCGCCTCCGCGCTCCTGCTCGACGAACTCACCCGCGACCGGGAACTGACCGCCTTCGTGCTGTTCTCCTCCGCGTCCGCGGCGGTCGGCAACCTCGGCCAGGCCAACTACGCGGCGGCCAACGCGGTTCTGGACGCGCTGGCCGAGCGGCGCCGGGCACAGGGGAGGGCGGCGACCTCCATCGCCTGGGGGGCCTGGGGCGGCGGCGGAATGGCCGAAGGCGCGGGCGTCGACGAGGCAGCCCGGCGCGCCGGGGTCGGCGCCATGGCCCCCGAACTCGCCTGCGAGGCGCTGTTCCGGCTGGTCGCGGGCGGCGAGGCGACCGCGGTCGTCGCGGAGGTCGCCCTCGACCGCTTCGCCGGGGCCTTCGGAGCAGGACGGCCGAGCGCCCTGCTGCGCGAGTTCCCCGGATACCGGGAACTGACCGTCCCGGCGCCCGAACACGGCGTGGCCGGTGGCGGTCTGCGGGAGAAGCTCGCGGCCCTGCCGGCGAACCGGCGCCTCGAAACCGTTGTGGAACTGGTCCGCACCCGGGCCGCCCAGGTGCTGGGCTATCCCGACACGGACGCGGTCGGCGCCGAACGGTCCTTCCGCGACCTCGGAGTGGACTCGCTCGGAGCCGTCGAACTGCGAAACCAGCTCAACACCGCCACCGGTCTGGCGCTCTCCGCGACGCTCGTCTTCGACCACCCGACCCCCACCGCCCTCGGCGAGCACGTGCTCCGCCAACTCGTCCCCGCCGAGGCCCCCGGCACCGTGGACGACGGCGAGGAAGCGGAGATCAGGGCCCTGCTGGCCGCCGTACCACTCGACCGGATGCGGGACATCGGGGTGCTGGAACCACTGCTCCGGCTGGCCGGGCGGGGCGGGGCCGCCCCGGACCGGAGCGACGAGGAATCCGACGAGTCCATCGACTCGATGGCAGTGGCAGACCTGGTACGGGCCGCGCTGGGCGATCAGTCCGACCTGTCCGACCTGTAGTGCGAATGATTGACGGAGCAGAGACGATGAACGCCCCCATCCAGAACGTCCCCCCGCAGACCACCTCGACGGGAGGTACCTCCGCCGGAAGCGCCTCCACGGCGAGTGTGGTCGAAGCGCTCCGCGCCGCGATGAAGGAGGCGGAGCGGCTGCGGCGGCAGAACAGGATGTTCGTCGCGGCCGCCAAGGAGCCCATCGCCATCGTCGGAATGGGCTGCCGGTTCCCCGGTGGGGTCCACTCACCCGAAGACCTCTGGGACCTGGTCGCCTCCGGCACCGACGCCATCTCCGGCTTCCCCACCGACCGTGGCTGGGACCTCGACGCACTGCGCGACAGCACCACCGACGCACGGGACACCTCCGTCAGCCAGCAGGGCGGATTCCTCAGCAGCGTCGCCGACTTCGACCCGGGCTTCTTCGGCATCTCACCGCGCGAGGCCGTCACCATGGACCCCCAGCAGCGGCTGCTGCTGGAGACCGCGTGGGAAGCCATCGAACGGTCCGGCATCGACGCCACCAGGCTGCGTTCCACCCGTACCGGAGCGTTCATCGGCACCAACGGACAGGACTACGCCTACCTCCTGGTCAGGTCGCTGGACGACGCGACCGGAGATGTCGGCACCGGCATCGCCGCCAGCGCGGTGTCCGGCCGGCTCTCGTACACACTCGGCCTCGAAGGCCCCGCGATCACGGTCGACACCGCTTGCTCGTCCTCGCTGGTCGCCCTCCACCTGGCGGTGCAGTCGCTGCGCGGCGGCGAGTGCGGACTCGCGCTCGCGGGCGGTGTCAACGTGATGTCCACCCCCGGCTCGCTCATCGAATTCAGCAGGCAGGGCGGCCTCGCGCGGGACGGCCGCTGCAAGGCGTTCGCCGAAGAGGCGGACGGCACCGGCTGGGCCGAGGGGGCGGGCGTCCTGATGCTGGAACGCCTCTCGGACGCACAACGCAACGGCCACCCCGTCCTCGCCGTCATCCGGGGCTCCGCCGTCAACCAGGACGGCGCCTCCAACGGCTTCACTGCCCCCAACGGCCCCTCCCAGCAACGCGTGATCCGCCAGGCACTCGCCAACGCCGGTCTCTCCCCGGCCGATGTGGACGCGGTGGAAGCACACGGTACGGGGACACCGCTGGGCGACCCCATCGAGGCCCAGAGCCTGCTCGCCGGATACGGCCAGGACCGCGAACGACCGCTGCTCCTCGGGTCGGTGAAGTCCAACATCGGCCACACACAGGCCGCTTCGGGCGTCGCCGGTGTGATCAAGATGGTCATGGCGATGCGCCACGGCATGGCGCCCAAAACCCTGCACGCGGACCGCCCTTCGTCACACGTCGACTGGACGGCGGGCAGCGTCGAGCTGCTCACCGAGGCCCGCGCGTGGCCGAACGCGGGCCGCCCGCGCCGTACCGGTGTCTCCTCGTTCGGGGTCAGCGGCACCAACGCGCATGTGATCGTCGAGCAGGCCCCGGACCCCGTCGTCGAACCGGCGGCCGCCGAGGCCGCTCCCGTCCGGCGGGCGTTCGCGCTGCCGTGGGTCGTCTCGGGCCGGACGGCCGAGGCGCTGCGGGACCAGGCGACCATCCTGCTGAGCAGGCTGGAACGCGAACCCGAACTGCGTCCTGCGGACATCGCCCTCTCCCTGGCCACCACCAGGGCGAGCATGGAACACCGCCTCGCCGTCGTCGCCGAGGGCGAGGACCAGTGTGTGGCGGGCCGTGCCGCACTGGAGACATGGCTCAGAAACGGCGCGGCACCGGGCACGGTCGAGGGCACGGCCATGGGGCGGACGAAGTGCGCGTTCCTGTTTTCGGGGCAGGGTTCGCAGCGGTTGGGGATGGGGCGTGAGTTGTATGGGCGGTTCCCTGTCTTCGCGGAGGCGTTGGATGCGGTGCTGGAGCGGTTGGGCGAGTCTCTGCGTGGGGTGATGTGGGGTGATGACGCGGAGCTGTTGAACGGTACGGGGGCTGCTCAGCCCGCGTTGTTCGCGGTGGAGGTGGCGCTGTTCCGGTTGGTGGAGTCGTGGGGTGTGGTCCCGGACTTTGTGGCGGGTCATTCGATCGGTGAGGTTGCGGCTGCTTATGTGGCGGGGGTGTTCTCGTTGGAGGATGCGTGTCGTCTGGTGGCCGCGCGGGCGTCGTTGATGGCCGCGCTTCCGGTGGGGGGTGCGATGGTGGCTGTGCAGGCGGCGGAGGATGAGGTTCTGCCGCTGCTGGCCGGTGACGTGTCGATCGCTGCTGTCAACGGTCCTTCTTCCGTGGTGGTTTCGGGTGTGGAGGATGCTGTTCTGGGGGTTGTGGCCCGGTTGGAGGGGCAGGGTCGGAAGGTGGCTCGGCTTCGGGTGTCGCATGCGTTTCATTCGTCGTTGATGGATCCGATGCTGGATGAGTTCCGGGCGGTGGTTTCGGGGCTTGTTTTCCGGGAGCCGTCTGTTCCGGTGGTGTCGAATCTGACGGGGAGGCCGGCTGCGGCTGGGGAGTTGTGTGCGGTTGAGTACTGGGTGCGGCATGTCCGGGAGGCTGTCCGGTTCGGTGACGGGGTGCGGGCGTTGGCCGATGCGGGTGTGACCGCCTTCCTGGAGCTGGGGCCGGACGGGGTGCTGTCGGCGCTGGCTCAGGAGTCGGTCGCGGGGGGCGCGGTGACCGTACCCCTGCTCCGTAAGGACAGGTCCGAAGAGCTGGCGGCTGTGACCGCGTTGGCTCAGCTTCATGTCCGGGGTGTACGGGTGGACTGGCCCGGTTTCTTCGCGGGCACCGGTGCGGCGCGGGTTGATCTGCCGACGTACGCCTTCCAGCGGGAGCGGTACTGGCCGAAGGCGACCTTCCGGCCCGCGGATGCCACCGGGCTCGGGCTGGCCTCCGCCGATCATCCGCTGCTCGGCGCGGCCATGTCCGTGGCGGGCTCCGACGAGCTGCTGCTGACCGGGACGCTATCGCTCGCCACCCACCCCTGGCTGGCCGATCATGTGGTCGGCGGGATGGTCTTCTTCCCCGGCACCGGCTTCCTCGAACTGGCCATCCGAGCCGCTGACCAGGCAGGATGCGACCGGGTCGAGGAGCTGACACTGGCCGCGCCGCTCATCCTGCCCCGTATGGGCGCGGTGCGCGTCCAGATCTTCATCGGCGGCGCGGACGACGAGGGCCGGCGCGAGCTGCGTTTCCACACCAGCCCCGTCGACGCGCCCGACGACGAGTGGACACTGCACGCCTCGGGCCGGATCGGCACCGGCGAGCGGGTGATCGGTTTCGACGCGTCGGTGTGGCCGCCCAAGGGCGCGACCGTGGTCGATGTGGAGGGGCTGTACGAGCGTTACGCGAGCACCGGGCTGGAGTACGGGCCGGTGTTCCGGGGGCTGCGCGCGGTCTGGCGTCGGGGCGAGGAGGTCTTCGCGGAGGTCGCCCTCCCGAGAGAGGCGCAGGACGCGGAGGCGTACGGGGTGCACCCGGCGCTGTTCGACGCGGTCCTGCACAGCACGGTGTTCGCCAGCGCGGACGGCGACGGACGGAGTCTGCTGCCGTTCGCCTGGAACGGGGTGTCCCTGCACGCCTCCGGCGCGTCGGTCCTTCGGGTACGGGTGACGAGCAGCGGCCGGGACGCGGTGGAGCTGGCGGCCGTGGATGCCCAGGGTGAGCCGGTGATCTCGGTGGAGTCGCTGACCCTGCGGTCCGCCGCGCCACAGCCCGCCGACACGAGCCGGCGCGACGAGCTGAACTCGCTGTTCCGTGTCGACTGGGTGCCCAGCACAGTCGACGGGGCGCCCGGCACACCGCGGAAGACCACCGACACGGAGTGGGTGGTGCTGGGGGCGGACGGGCTGGGGCTGACGGCCGCGCTCGGTTCTGCGGGCACCGTACGTCTCCGTACCCCCGTGGACACACTCGCGGAGCTGGACCAGCCGGGGGGCGTGGTTGTTGTCCCCCTGGTGGGAGACGGCACGCGGGTTGTCGAGTCGTCGCGCGAACTCGCTTCCCACACACTGGCGTTGGTGCAGGAGTGGCTGGCGGGGGAGCGGTTCGCCGACTCGCGATTGGTGTTTGTCACCCGGGGAGCGGTGGAGGCGGGCGGTTCGGCCGTGACCGATGTCGCCGCCGCTTGCGTGTGGGGTCTCGTGCGGTCCGCGCAGGCGGAGAATCCCGGACGGTTCCTGCTGGTGGACGTGGGCGCAGACGCTGATGGCGGTGTGGGCGGCGACATGGAGGCACTGTCGGCGCTGCCGGGACTGCTGCCCGGCCTCATGGACGCCGACGAACCGCAGGCCGTGGTCCGCGCGGGCGCGCTGCGTGTCGGGCGGCTGGCGCGACTGGAGTCCGGTACGGGGCTTGTGCCGCCCGTGGGGGTGCCGTGGCGGCTCGGCAGCCGGGCCAAGGGCAGCCTGGACGGGCTGGAGCTGGCCCCGTACCCCGAGGTTCTGGAGCCGCTGACCGGCCACGATGTACGGATCAAGGTCCGCGCGGCCGGGGTGAATTTCCGCGATGTCCTCAACGCCCTCGGAATGTACCCCGGTGACGCGGGCCTGTTCGGCTCCGAGGCGGCGGGTGTGGTCGTCGAGGTCGGCCCCGAGGAGACCGGACTGCGGGTCGGTGACCGGGTCATGGGCATGCTCTTCGGCGGTTTCGGCACCCACGCGGTGGGCGACGGGCGCCGGATGATCTCCGTACCCGAGGAGTGGTCGTGGGAGACGGCCGCATCGGTGCCGCTCGTCTTCCTGACGGCCTATCACGCACTTTTGGAACTGGCGGAGTTGCGCCGAGGGGAGAAGGTGCTGATCCACGCCGGCGCGGGCGGCGTGGGAATGGCGGCGATCCAACTGGCCGTGCACATGGGCGCGGAGGTCTTCGCGACCGCCAGTGAGGGAAAGTGGGAGGTGCTGCGCTCCCTGGGCGTGGCGGACGACCATATCGCCTCGTCGCGCACGACGGACTTCGAGGCGGCGTTCGCCGGGGTCGCCGGGGGCGGGGGCATCGATGTCGTACTGAACTCGCTGGCCGGTGAGTTCGTGGACGCGTCCCTGCGGCTGGTCGGCCCCGGGGGCAGGTTCCTGGAGATGGGCAAGACCGATGTCAGGGAGGCGGCGGATCTGCCCGAGGGACTCAACTACCGCTCCTTCGACCTCGGTTGGGTGGACGCCCCCAGCATTCAGCGGATGCTGGCGGAGCTGATGGAGCTGTTCGGCCGGGGAGTGCTGGAGCCGCTGCCCGTCCGCTCGTGGGATGTACGACGGGCGCGTGACGCGTTCCGGTTCATGAGCCTGGCCAGGCATGTGGGCAAGATCGTGCTGACGATGCCCCCGGTGTGGAGCCCCGGAGGGACCGTACTGATCACCGGTGGTACGGGCGGTCTCGGCGGTGTGCTCGCCCGGCACCTGGTCACCGGGCACGGCGTACGGCGTCTGCTGCTGATGAGCCGACGGGGTACGGAGGCGCCCGGCGCCGCCCAGCTCGCCGCCGACCTGCGGACACACGGTGCGGAGGTGTCGGTCGTCGCTTGCGACGCGGCGGACCGGGACGCGCTGGCGCGGCTGCTGTCAACGGTGCCGGCCGAGCATCCGCTGACCGCTGTCGTCCACACCGCGGGCGTACTCGACGACGGCACCATCGGCGCGCTGACGGACCAGCGCCTCGACGCCGTACTGCGGCCCAAGACCGACGCTGCGTGGAACCTGCACGAGCTGACCCGCGATCTCCCCCTCGCCGGATTCGTCCTGTACTCCTCGACGGCCGGTGTCATGGGCAGCCCGGGGCAGGCCAACTACGCGGCGGGCAACACCTTCCTGGACGCGCTGGCCGCGTACCGGAGGCAACACGGGTTGGCCGGAACCTCGCTGGCCTGGGGAGCCTGGGAGCAAGGGGTGGGCATGACCAGCACCCTGGAGGACCACGATGTACGCCGGGTGAGCGCGGGATCCGGGATGCCGCTGCTCCAAGTGGCCCGGGGACTCGCGCTGTTCGACACGGCCATCGTGAGCGACGAGGCACTGGTGGTGCCGCTCGGTATCGGTGACGGAGCCGGGGGCCAGGGGGGCGGCGCGGCTCCGCGCGGGGCGGGCGTTCCCGCGATCCTCCGAGGGCTGGTACGGACCGGCCGCCGGGCGGCGAAGAGCGGCGCGGCGGGCGTGTCCAGGGCAGGGCTGGTCGAGCGGCTGACCGAACTGCGGGAGAGCGAACGGCCCCGGCTGCTGACCGATCTCGTCCGCACCGAGGCGGCGGTGGTGCTCGCCCACTCCTCGCCCGAAGCCATCTCGGTGGAAAGGGAGTTCAGGCAGCTCGGCTTCGACTCGCTGACCGCCGTCGAACTGCGCAACAGGCTGGCGTCCGCCACCGGACTGACCCTCCCCGCCACCCTCATCTTCGACTACCCGACACCGGCCCGGCTGGCCGCGTACCTGCTCGACGAACTGGTGGGGGACGAGCAGACGGACACGGTCACCGCACGGGAATCGGCGGGCGCGGGGAACACACTGGACGAACCGATCGCGATCGTCGGCATGAGCTGCCGCTTCCCCGGCGGTGTGGAATCCCCGGAAGGGCTCTGGGACCTGCTCCTCTCCGGTGAGGACGCCATCTCCGGCTTCCCCACCGACCGGGGCTGGGAAGCCGGACCGTCCCTCGGCGCGGTCGAGGCGCAGGGCGGATTCCTGCGGGACGTGGCAGACTTCGACGCCGAGTTCTTCGGCATCTCGCCGCGCGAGGCGCTGGCGATGGACCCGCAACAGCGTGTGCTGCTCGAAGTCTCCTGGGAGGCGGCGGAACGCGCCGGAATCGACCCGGCGTCCCTGAGCGCCAGCCGTACCGGCGTCTTCATCGGTGTCAGCGGACAGGACTACGCGGGTCTCGTCATGCGCTCCAAGGACGATATGGCGGGCCACGCGACCACCGGACTCGCGGTCAGTGTCGTATCGGGCAGGCTCGCGTACGCGCTCGGCCTCGAAGGCCCGGCGATGTCCATCGACACCGCGTGTTCGTCGTCGCTCGTATCGCTGCACCTGGCCGCACAGGCCCTGCGCGGCGGTGAGTGCTCGCTCGCCCTGGCGGGCGGTGTGACAGTGATGACCACCTCGGCCAACTTCGCCGGATTCTCCCGGATGGGCGGGCTGGCCGAGGACGGCCGCTGCAAGGCGTTCTCCGACTCTGCGGACGGCACCGGCTGGTCGGAAGGCGCGGCGGTCCTGGTCCTGGAGCGGTTGTCGGATGCCCGGCGTCATGGTCATGAGGTGTTGGCTGTGGTGCGGGGTTCCGCCGTCAACCAGGACGGTGCGTCGAACGGTCTGACGGCTCCGAACGGTCCTGCGCAGCAGCGCGTCATCCGGCAGGCACTCGCCAACGCCGGACTCTCCCCGTCCGACGTGGACGCGGTCGAGGCCCACGGCACCGGAACACCGCTGGGTGACCCGATCGAGGCGCAGGCGCTGTTGGCGACGTACGGCCGGGACCGTGATCCGGAGCGGCCGTTGCTGCTCGGTTCGGTGAAGTCCAACATTGGGCACACGCAGGCCGCTGCGGGCGCGGCGGGCCTGATCAAGATGATCATGGCGATGCGCCACGGTGTGCTGCCGCGGACGTTGCATGTGTCGGAGCCGTCGTCGCATGTGGATTGGTCTGTGGGTGCGGTGGAGCTGTTGAGGTCGGAGCAGGTGTGGCCTGAGTTGGGTCGGGTGCGGCGTGCGGGGGTGTCGTCGTTCGGGATCAGTGGGACGAACGCACACGTCATTCTGGAGCAGCCGATCGATGCTTTGACCGGGGGGGTGGATGTGGAGGGGCGGGTGGATGGTTCCGGGGAGCCGGTGGGGGAGCCGGTTGTTGTGCCGTGGGTGCTCTCGGGCAAGACACCCGGGGCGTTGCGGGGGCAGGCGGCCCGGTTGCTCTCGTATATGCAGGCGCGGCCCGAGGGTCGACGGGTCGACATCGCTTTTTCCCTGGCGACGGGCCGTTCGCGGTTCGAGCACCGGGCGGTGGTGGCGGCCGGTGAGCCGGTGGAGACGGTACGTGCGCTGGCGGCGCTGGCGGTGGGTGAGCCGGATGTTTCGGTGGTGTCGGGTTCGGTTGTTGGTGGGAAGTGCGCGTTCCTGTTTTCGGGGCAGGGTTCGCAGCGGTTGGGGATGGGGCGTGAGCTGTATGGGCGGTTCCCTGTCTTCGCGGAGGCGTTGGATGCGGTGCTGGAGCAATTGGGCGAGTCCCTGCGTGATGTGATGTGGGGTGATGACGCGGAGCTGTTGAACGGTACGGGGGCTGCTCAGCCTGCGTTGTTCGCGGTGGAGGTGGCGCTGTTCCGGTTGGTGGAGTCGTGGGGTGTGGTCCCGGATTTTGTGGCGGGTCATTCGATCGGTGAGGTTGCGGCGGCCCATGTGGCGGGGGTGTTCTCGTTGGAGGACGCGTGCCGTCTGGTGGCTGCGCGGGCGTCGTTGATGGCCGCGCTTCCGGTGGGGGGTGCGATGGTGGCTGTGCAGGCGGCGGAGGGCGAGGTTCTGCCGCTGCTGGCCGGTGACGTGTCGATCGCCGCTGTCAACGGTCCTTCTTCCGTGGTGGTTTCGGGTGTGGAGGATGCTGTTCTGGGGGTTGTGGCCCGGTTGGAGGGGCAGGGTCGGAAGGTGGCTCGGCTTCGGGTGTCGCATGCGTTTCATTCGTCGTTGATGGATCCGATGCTGGATGAGTTCCGGGCGGTGGTTTCGGGGCTTGTTTTCCGGGAGCCGTCTGTTCCGGTGGTGTCGAATCTGACGGGGAGGCCGGCCGCGGCTGGGGAGTTGTGTGCGGTTGAGTACTGGGTGCGGCATGTCCGGGAGGCTGTCCGGTTCGGTGACGGGGTGCGGGCGTTGGCTGATGCGGGTGTGACCGCCTTCCTGGAGTTGGGGCCGGACGGGGTGTTGTCGGCGCTGGCTCAGGAGTCGGTCGAGGGGGGCGCGGTGACCGTACCCCTGCTCCGTAAGGACAGGTCCGAAGAGCTGGCGGCTGTGACCGCGTTGGCTCAGCTTCATGTCCGGGGGGTTTCTCCGGACTGGGAGACCTTGTTCGCCGGTACGGGTGCGGCGCGGGTGGATCTGCCGACGTACGCCTTCCAGCGGCAGCGGTTCTGGCCCGAGGTGGCCGGGGCCGGGTCGGCGGACGGTGTGGACCCGGTCGACGCGGAGTTCTGGGCGGCGGTGGAACGGGAGGATCTGGAGTCTCTGGCGGCGGGGCTGGAGGTGGACGGCGACTCGCTCGGGGCCGTACTGCCTGCGCTGTCGTCCTGGCGCACTCGGCGCCGGGCCCGTACGGCCATGGATGCCTGGCGCTACCGGCAGGCATGGAAGCCGCTGACCGGTAACTCCGTTATGTTGAAGGGGGTTTGGCTGGTTCTGACCCCTGCGGCCGGGGTGGCCGACGGGTGGACGGCCGAGCTGATCGCGGCTCTCGGCCCGGCTGTGCGGTGTGTCGGGTACGGGGACGACGGCAGCCTGGTCGCGCGGCTGAAGGAGGCGTCCTCGGACGCTCCGGGGGGCATCGCGGGTGTGGTGTCACTGCTCGCGCTCGACGTATCGCGGGAGGTGGCGGGGGTTCCCGCCGGGCTGGTCGACACGGCCGCGCTGCTGCGGGCGCTCGGGGACGCGGGCGTCGGGGCTCCGCTCTGGGCTGTCACGCGGGGAGCCGTCAGCCTCGGACGGTCCGGCGGGTCCGAACCGCCGCTCAGCCCCGCGCAGGCCGCCGTTTGGGGCTTCGGCCGGGTCGCCGCGCTCGAACACCCGCGGCAGTGGGGCGGGTTGGTCGATCTGCCCGTGGAGTTGGACGAGCGGGCGGTACGGCGGTTCGCCGCCGTGCTGGCGAGTGGGGACGGCGAGGACCAGGTGGTGGTCCGCGCGTCGGGTGTGTTCGGCCGACGCATGGTGTCCGCGCCCCTCGCGGAGTCCGTGGGAGACACCGAGGAGGACCGCTGGGAGCCGTCCGGCACGGTGCTCATCACGGGCGGTACCGGTGCGTTCGGCGCGCATGTCGCCCGTCGGCTGGCGGGCGGGGGCGCGCCCCATCTCGTACTGCTCGGTCGTCGTGGGATCGAGGCGCCCGGGGCTGCGGAGCTGGTCGCGGAGTTGACCGGTCTCGGCGCCCGGGTCACGGTCACGGCGTGTGACGCCGCCGACCGGGAGCAGCTGGCGCGGGTGCTCGCCGCGATTCCGGAGGATCTGCCGCTGACCGGGGTCGTACACGCGGCGGGGGTCCGTGTGCCGGCTGCCGAGGGACAGCGGTCGGAGGTGTCGGCCGAGCGGTTCGGGGCGGTGTTCCGGTCGAAGGTCGTACCGGCGCTGCTCCTCGACGAGCTGACGACCAGTCTCGGTCTGTCGGTGTTCGCTCTCTGCTCCACCGCCGCGGGCGCCGTGGGCACACTGGGGCAGGCCCACCACGCCGCCGCGGGTTCGGTGCTGGACGCGCTGGCCGAGCGGCGCCGGTCGCGGGGGCTTCCGGCGACCTCTGTCGCATGGGGCGGTGGCGAGAGTGGGAACGGCGGTGGTACGACGGGTCGGCCGGCGGCGGTGCGTGTCCTCGACCCGGGGCTCGCGGTCGCCGCGCTGCTGCGCGCGGTCGTGGAGCCCGAGCCGACCATGGTCTTCGCCGATCTCCAGCAGCCCCGGCCGCTGGCCGCCATGCTCAGCCTGCGGCCCAGCCCGCTGCTCGGGGATCTGCCCGAGGCCCGCCGTACGTGGAAGGTGCTCCAAGGGGAGCGCGGGGAGAGCGGGTCGGCCGCGTCGGGGCTCCGGGAGCGGCTGCGCGGCACACCGGAATCCGAGCGGGCCGCACTGCTGCTGACCGTTGTCCGTACGGAGTCCGCCGCCGTGCTCGGGCACGCGGACGCCGGGACGATCCGGGGCGACAAGGCGTTCAGCGATGTCGGCTTCGACTCGCTGACCGCGGTGGAGCTGAGCGCGCGGCTGCGCGGGCTGACAGGTCTGGAGCTGCCCGCCAGCCTGGTGTTCGACTACCCCACACCGCAGGCGCTGGCTGGGTATCTGCTGGCCGAACTGCTGGGCGGGGGAGGGACGGAGGGGCTCCTCGGCGAGCGGCTCGGCGGCCACACCGGTCACGACGGCCCGGACGGCGACCCGATCGTCGTCGTCGGCATGGCGTGCCGCTTCCCCGGCGGTGTGAACTCGCCCGAGGAGTTGTGGCGGATGCTCACCGAGGGCCGGGACGGCATCGCGGAATTCCCCACCGACCGGGGCTGGGACCTCGACGCGCTCGTCGGCGACGGACAGGGGCGCAGCGCCACCACCGAGGGCGGATTCCTGTACGACGCGGCGGACTTCGACCCGGGCTTCTTCGGGATCTCGCCGCGCGAGGCGCTGGCGATGGACCCCCAGCAGCGGTTGTTGCTGGAAACCTCGTGGGAAGCCGTCGAACGGACCGGGACCGATCCGGCGGCGCTGCGCTCCAGCCGTACCGGCGTGTTCATCGGGACCAACGGGCAGGACTACGCCAACCTGATCATGCGGGCCAAGGAGGACGTGGAGGGGCACGCAGGTACGGGGCTGGCGGCCAGTGTCATTTCCGGCAGACTGTCGTACGCCTTCGGTTTCGAGGGGCCCGCGGTCACCGTGGACACGGCCTGCTCCTCGTCGCTGGTCGCCCTGCACTGGGCCGCCCAGGCGCTGCGGGCCGGTGAGTGTTCCATGGCGCTGGTCGGCGGGGTCACGGTCATGACGACCTCGACGAGTTACGCCGGGTTCACCCGGCAGGGCGGGCTGGCCCCGGACGGCCGCTGCAAGGCGTTCTCCGACTCGGCGGACGGCACCGGCTGGTCCGAAGGGGTCGGGGTGGTGGTGATCGAGCGGCTGTCGGAGGCGCGCCGCCAGGGCCACGAGATCCTGGCGGTGCTGCGCGGGTCCGCCGTCAACCAGGACGGCGCGTCGAACGGGCTGACGGCCCCGAACGGCCCCTCACAACAGCGGGTCATCCGCCAGGCCCTCGCCTCGGGCGGGCTGACCACCGTCGATGTGGACGCGGTGGAGGCACACGGTACGGGCACGATGCTGGGCGATCCCATCGAGGCGCAGGCCCTGCTGGCGACGTACGGACGGGACCGCGCCCCGGAGCGGCCGCTGCTGCTCGGGTCCTTCAAGTCGAACATCGGCCACACCCAGGCGGCGGCGGGGGTCGCCGGTGTGATGAAGATGGTCCTGGCGCTCCAGCACGGCGTCCTGCCGCGCACCCTGCATGTCACCGAGCCCTCGACCCGGGTCAACTGGGCTTCTGGTGCGGTGGAGTTGCTGACCGAGCAGCGGCAGTGGCCGGAGACCGGGCGTTCCCGCCGGGCCGCCGTGTCGTCCTTCGGTATGAGCGGTACGAACGCGCATGTGATCCTGGAGGAGGCCCCGTCGGCACCGGCGCTCCCGGCCATGGTCCCGCCGGCCGTCGATGCGGCACCTGCTGTGGTGCCGTGGCCGGTCTCGGCCAGGAGCGAGGCCGCGCTGGACGGCCAGGTGGCCCGGCTGCGGTCCTTCGTCGCGGACCGTCCGGGGCTGTCCCCCGCCGATATCGGGTTCTCGCTGGCCACGAGCCGGGGGCGGTTCGAGTACCGGGCCGTGCTGATGGCGGAATCGCGGTCCTCCGAGACCGGTGGGACCACCGAGCCCGCTGGGGCTGTGGTGGAAGTGGCCAGGGGAGAGGCGGCGGACCGTCCTTCGGCGGTGCTGTTCTCCGGGCAGGGCTCGCAGCGGCTCGGTATGGGCCGTGAACTGTACGAACGCTTCCCGGTCTTCGCCGACGCGCTGGACTCCGTACTGGCACATCTGGACACCGCGCGGAATGCCGGCGGTGGTGTGTCGCTGCGCGAGGTGATGTGGGGGGACGACGCCGACGCGCTCAATGACACGGCCGTCACCCAGCCCGCGCTGTTCGCGGTCGAGGTGGCGCTGTACCGGCTGGTCGAGTCGTGGGGTGTCACCCCGGACTTCGTCGCCGGGCATTCGATCGGTGAGATCGCCGCCGCCCATGTCGCGGAGGTGTTCCCGCTGGAGGACGCGGCGCGGCTGGTGACGGCCCGCGCGCGGCTGATGGGGGCGCTGCCCGTGGGCGGCGCGATGGTCGCCGTACAGGCAACGGAGGACGAGGTACGGCCGCTGCTGGCCGGTGATGTCTCGATCGCAGCTGTCAACGGGCCCTCGGCCGTGGTGATTTCCGGTGCCGAGGCCAGTGTGCTGGGGATCGCGGAGCGTCTGGCGGCGAGCGGTCGCAGGACCACCCGGCTTCCGGTCAGTCACGCGTTCCACTCGCCCCTGATGGACCCGATGCTGGCGGAATTCCATTCTGTGGCAGAGACGTTGACGTTCGGGGCGCCCCGGATTCCGGTGGTCTCGAACCTCACGGGAGCGTTCGCGACCGACGCCGAGCTGTGCACCGCCGACTACTGGGTACGGCATGTGCGCGAGGCGGTGCGCTTCTCGGACGGGGTACGGGCGCTCGCGGACCGGGGGGTCGGTATGTTCCTGGAGCTGGGACCCGACGGTGTGCTGTGCGCCATGGTCCGCGCGGTCGTTCCGGCGGACGCCGTGGTGGTTCCCGTACTGCGCAAGGACCGCTCCGAGGAGCGAACTGCCGTGACAGCGCTGGCCGTTCTGTACGCGAACGGGGTCGGCGCGGACGGGACGGATATGGACGGGGCGGGTGTCGACTGGGCCGGATTCTTCGCCGGTACGGGTGCGCGCCGGGTGGAGCTGCCGACGTACGCGTTCCAGCGCGAGCGGTTCTGGCCGTCGCTGTCGGGACCGGTGTCGGTGGGGGACGCCTCCGGTCTCGGGCTGGTGGCCGCCGGGCACGCGCTGCTCGGCGCGGCGGTGGCGGTGGCGGGCTCCGACGAGGTGGTGCTGACCGGCAGGCTGTCGGCCGGGACCCATCCCTGGCTGGCGGGTCACCGACTGCGGGGCCGGATCACACTGCCCGCGTCGGCCTTCGCGGAACTCGCCGTACGGGCCGGTGACGAGACGGGCTGCGACCTGGTCGAGGAGCTGACCGTCACCGCCCCTCTCGTTGTGCCCGCGCAGGGCGCGGTACGGCTCCAGGTGGGCGTCGGCGCCCCCGACACGGCGGGCCGACGCGTGCTGAAGGTGCACGCGCGCTCCGAGGCGGCGGTCGATCTGCCGTGGACCCTGCACGCCACCGGTGTGCTGACCACCCGCGCCGCCGGGACACCGGACGCGGCGGACGGTACGGAGTTCGGTACGGCGGTGTGGCCGCCCGCCGGGGCCGTGCCCGTGGACCTGGCCGACGGTGACGAGCGGCCCGCCGCGACGGGCCTCGACCACGGCCCGGCGTTCCGGGGCCTGCGGGCCGCCTGGACCCGTGACGAAGAGGTGTTCGCCGTGGTGGAACTGCCCGAAGAGGCCCGTACGGGCGAGGTGTTCGGGATCCATCCGGCGCTCCTGGACACCGCGGTCCGGGCGGCGGGACTGCTGGACGACGACACCGCGCCGGGGGGCGCGGAGGCTGTGGTGTGGCACGGGCTGACCCTGCACGCGGGCGCCGCCACGGCCCTGCGGGTACGGCTCGCGGCGACCGGCCGGGACACGGTGTCGTTCGCCGCCGTCGACGAGAACGGGGCCCCGGTGGTCTCGGCGCGCTCGCTGACCCTGCGGTCGCTCTTCGACGATGACACCGCCGCCGGTACCGATGGGGCGGACGGTACGGACGAGGCGGACGGCGAGACCGAACGCGCCCTGCTGTTCGGCGTCGAGTGGATGGCCCCCGCCGCCGCGCCCCCGGCCGCCCCCCACAGCCTGCGCTGGGCGGTCATCGGTGACACGGATCGTACGGAAGGCGCGGTCGGTACGGGGCTGTACCGCGCGCTCGAAGCGGTGGACGGCCTGTCCGCCGTGCGCGCCCGGTCGCTCGGCGAACTCCTCGACGCGCCGGGACCGGTGCCGGACGTCGTACTGGCCCCGGTGATCGGCCGCCCCACCGATGACGCGTCCTGTCTGCCCGACGCGGTGGGCGCCCTGACGGAGGCGGCGCTCGACCTGCTGCAGGCGTGGTCGGCCGACGAACGCGCGGCCGGATCACGGCTGGTGTTCGTCACCAGGGGCGCGGTCGCGACCGCCGACGAAGGCGTACGGGACCTGGCCGCCGCCGCAGTCTGGGGCCTGGTCCGCTCCGCGCAGTCGGAGAACCCCGGCACCTTCCTGCTCCTCGACCTCGATGACACCGACAGTCTCGAAGACACCGACCCTCTCGACCACACCGACGACCTCGCCGCCACCGCGGCCATCGGCGCCGCCTTCGGCCGCGCCCTCCCCACGCTGCCGGGTCTGCTCGACGCGGGAGAGTGCCACGCGGCGCTGCGCGGCGACGGGGTACGGGTGGCCAGGCTGGCCCGGATGCCCGAGGAGGGTGTACGCACACCTTGGGCCCGGTCCCGCGCGTGGGACCGCGACGGTACGGTGCTGATCACGGGTGGCACCGGCGGACTGGGCGGTGTGCTCGCCCGGCACCTGGTCGCCGAGCACGGGATGCGGCATCTGCTGCTCGCCGGACGGCGTGGGGCGCAGGCGCCCGGCGCGGACGCGCTGCGGGCCGAACTGACCGCCCTGGGCGCCGAGGTGACCCTCGCCGTCTGTGACGTCTCCGACCGTACGGCGCTGGACGCGCTGCTCGCGGCCGTACCCGAGGGGCATCCGCTGACCGCGGTGGTGCACACCGCGGGCACCCTGGAGGACGCCACGGTCGGATCGCTCACCCCCGGTCTGCTCGACCGGGTCCTGCGGCCCAAGTCGTACGCCGCCTGGCATCTGCACGAGGCGACCCGGGACCTCGACCTCGCCGGGTTCGTCCTCTACTCCTCGGTCTCCGGCATCACCGGAGGTCCCGGCCAGGGCAACTACGCCGCGGCCAACACCTTCCTGGACGCCCTGGCCGGACACCGCGCCGGGCTCGGGCTGCCTGCCCTTTCCCTGGCCTGGGGGCCGTGGGCGCAGGGCGGTGGCATGACCAGCTCGCTGAGCGCCGCCGACATGGAGCGGATGGCCCGCTCGGGCATGCCCCCGCTGTCGGTGGAGCAGGGCCTCGCACTGTTCGACGCGGCGACCGTACGCGACGAGCCGCTGGTGGTCGCGATCCGTGTCGTCACCGGGGCGGGCGCCGACGCGCCGCGTTCCGTGGACGAGGTGCCGCCGATCCTGCGCGCCCTGGTGCGCACCCGGCGCCGTACGGCGGGAGCGGGCAACCGGAAGGCGGGGCTGGTCAGGCAGCTTGCCCCGCTCGGCGCGGACGAACAGCTCGGCCTGCTGGTGGAGTTGGTACGTACCGAGACGGCCGCCGTGCTGGGACACGCCACCCCCGACGCGATCCCGGCCGACCGGGACTTCAGCAGGCTCGGCTTCGACTCCCTGATGGCGGTCGAGGCGCGCACCCGGCTGACCGCGCGGACGGGCGCCAGGCTCCCCGCCACACTGGTGTTCGACCATCCCACCCCGGTCGCCGTCGCCCGGCATCTCGCCGCGCTCCTGCTCGGGGCCGGGAAACCGGGTGCGAACGCGTCGCCGCTGGCCGAACTCGACCGACTGGAAGCGGCGTTGAACGCGGGCGAGGCCGACGAGGCCACCAGGGCCGGTGTCGCCGGCCGGCTGCGCGGCCTCCTCGCCCGCTGGGACGGGACAGCGTCCGACACCGGGGACGGGACCGGCGCGCTGGTGATCACGGAACGGATCGAGGCCGCGAGCGCCGACGAGGTCTTCGCCTTCATCGACAACGAGTTGGGCCGCTCGGCCGGCGCCTGACCGGGCCCCGCCCTCCCGGTCGTACCCCTCCGCACTTCGAACTTCGCACCTCGCGCCTCGCACGCGAAAACTTATGGAAGGTTCACGGACGATGCCGGACGAAAAGAAACTCGTCGAATACCTGAAGTGGGTCACCACCGATCTGCATCAGACCCGCCGACGCCTCCAGGAGGCCGAGTCCGGCCGCCAGGAACCGGTGGCGATCGTCGGAATGGGCTGCCGCTTCCCCGGCGGGGTCCGCTCCCCGGAAGACCTCTGGGAACTGCTCGCGACCGGCCGCAGCGCCATCGCCGGATTCCCCGCCGACCGGGGCTGGGACCTGGAGGCGCTCGCCGGCGACGGACCGGGCCGCAGCGCCACCCAGGAAGGCGGATTCCTGTACGACGCGGCCGACTTCGACCCCGCCTTCTTCGGGATCTCGCCGCGCGAGGCCCTGGCGATGGACCCCCAGCAGCGGCTGCTCCTGGAAGTGGCGTGGGAGGCCGTCGAACGGACCGGCCTCGACCCGGCCACCCTGCGCGGCAGCAGGACCGGTGTGTTCATCGGCACCAACTCGCAGGACTACACCCACCTCGTCCTCGCCGCACAGGACGACATGGGCGGCTACGCGGCCAACGGCCTCGCGGCCAGCGTCCTTTCCGGCCGGCTGTCCTACGCCCTCGGCCTGGAAGGCCCCGCGGTCACCCTCGACACCGCGTGCTCCTCGTCGCTGGTGACCCTCCACCTCGCCGCGCAGGCCGTACGCAACGGTGAGTGCGCTCTGGCGCTGGCCGGTGGTGTCACCCTGATGACCACGCCCGCGAGCTTCGCCGGGTTCACCGTCCAGGGCGGCCTGGCCCCCGACGGGCGCTGCAAGGCGTTCTCCGACACCGCCGACGGCACCGCCTGGTCCGAGGGCGTCGGCCTGCTGGTCGTGGAACGCCTCTCGGACGCCCGCAGCAACGGACACCGGATCCTCGCGGTGCTGCGCGGCTCCGCAGTCAACCAGGACGGCGCGTCCAACGGCCTGAGCGCCCCCAACGGCCCCGCCCAGCAGCGGGTCATCCGCCAGGCCCTGGCGGGTGCCGGACTCTCCCCGGCGGATGTGGACGCGGTGGAGGCACACGGTACGGGGACCACCCTGGGCGACCCGATCGAGGCGGGAGCCCTGCTGGCCGCCTATGGGCAGGACCGCGAACCGAGGCGCCCGCTGTGGCTCGGCTCGGTCAAGTCGAACATCGGCCACACCCAGGCGGCCGCGGGCGTCGCGGGCGTCATGAAAATGGTGCTGGCGCTGCGCCACGGCGTACTGCCCCAGACCCTGCACGTGGACGCGCCGTCGTCGCACGTGGACTGGAAGGCCGGTGGCGTCAGCCTGCTGACGAAGCCGGTGGAGTGGCCCGAGGGTGACCGGGTGCGGCGCGCGGGCGTGTCGTCCTTCGGGATCAGCGGCACCAACGCACACGTACTCATCGAGCAGGCGCCGCTGCCCACGGCCGAGGAGACACCGGCCGAGGAGCCACCGGCCGTCGCGCGGACCGTGCCCGGTGTGGTGCCCTGGCCGGTGTCGGGCCGTGGCGCCGCCGCACTTGACGCGCAGCTGGACCGGATCAGGGCCTTCGCCACGGCCCCGGCCCCCGGCCACACTCCGCTCGACATCGGCCTCTCCCTCGCCACGACCCGCTCCGCCTTCGAACACCGGGCGGTCCTGATCGCCTCGGGCGGCGAACTCACCGAGGTGGCGCGCGGTGTCACCGGCCGGGGCCGGCTGGCGCTGCTCTTCACCGGCCAGGGATCCCAACGAGCCGGTATGGGAAGCGAGTTGTACGGGCGGTTCCCCGTCTTCGCCGAGGCGCTGGACGAGGTGTGCGCCGTACTCGACCCGCTCCTCGGATGTTCGCTCCGCGAGGCCATCCAGCGGGAGGACGCCGGGGACACGACCGAGGGCTCCGGGCCGCTCGACGACACCGGACTCGCCCAGCCCGCGCTGTTCGCCGTGGAGGTGGCGCTGTTCCGGCTGGTCCGCTCCTGGGGGGTCGCCCCGGACTTCCTGGCCGGTCACTCGATCGGCGAGATCGCGGCCGCGCATGCCGCCGGGGTGCTCTCGCTCCAGGACGCGGGCCGACTGGTGGCCGCGCGGGCGCGGCTGATGCGCGCACTGCCCGCGGGCGGCACGATGGCGGCCGTACGGGCCACCGAGGCCGAGGTCACGGAGCTGCTGACCGACGGGGTGTCGGTCGCGGCGGTCAACGGGCCTTCGTCCGTGGTGATTTCCGGTGGTGAGGACAGTGTGCTGGCGCTCACCGAGCGGCTGGCGGCGGAGGGGCGCACGACCAGGCGGCTCGCGGTCAGTCACGCGTTCCACTCGCCGCTCATGGAGCCGATGCTCGAAGAATTCCGGTCCGTGGCTGCCGAGTTGACCTACCGGGCACCGAGTGTGCCGGTCGTCTCGAATGTGACCGGCGCGCTCGCCACCGCCGACGAGCTGTGCTCCGCCGCGTACTGGGTCCGTCATGTCCGTGACACCGTACGGTTCGGTGACGCCGTGACCGAGCTGGCCGACCACGGGGTGACCACCTTCCTGGAGCTGGGCCCGGACGGGGTGCTCTCCGCGCTCGTACCGGAATCCGTCCAGGACCCGGCCGTCGCCGCGCTGCCGCTGCTGCGCAAGGACCGGCCCGAGGAGGCCACGGCCGTCACCGCGCTCGCCGGGCTGTACGCGCGGGGGGTGGCGGTCGACTGGGCCGCGCTGTTCGCGGGCACCGGCGCCCGGCGGGTGGAGCTGCCGACGTACGCGTTCCAGCGCGAGCGGTTCTGGCCCACGGTACGGGCGGTCGCGGGCGACGCCTCGGGCCTCGGCCTGGCGGCGGCGGGGCATCCGCTGCTCGGGGCGGCCGTCATGATGGCGGGCTCGGACGAGACCGTACTGACCGGACGGCTGTCGGCGCGGGCGCATCCGTGGCTCGCCGACCACCGGGTCGAGGGCCGGACCGTCCTGCCCGCGACGGCCTTCGCCGAGCTGGCGCTGCACGCCGGGGACCGGGCGGGGGCGGACCGGCTGGCCGAACTGACCCTGCTGGAACCGCTCGTGCTGCCGGAGCGGGAGGCGGTCATCACGCAGGTACGGGTGGGTCCCGAGGAGGCAGGTACGGGCCACCGGGAGCTGACCGTCCACTCCCGCCCGGCGGGCCGGGACGAGGAACCCTGGACGCTGCACGCCCGTGGTGTGCTGGCCCCGGGCGACGCCGGCGAGGACACGTTCGACACCACGCTCTGGCCGCCGCGCGACGCGCGGCCGGTCGCGCTGGACGGACTGTACGAACGGCTCACCGCGGCCGGGATGGCCTACGGGCCCGCGTTCCGGGGCCTGTTGGGCGTATGGCGGCGCGAGGGAGAGGTGTTCGCCGAGGTCGCGCAGGCAGCCGGGGCGGGCGACAGCGGCGCCTACGGCGTCCACCCGGCGCTGCTGGACGCCGCGTTGCGGGCCGCGGTCGCGCTGGACCCCGAGGACGGGCGGGCCACCCCACTGCCGGTGGAGTGGCACGGGCTGACCCTGTACGCCACCGGATCCGCCACACTGCGGGTACGGATCACCGCGGCGGGGCCCGACGGGATCACACTGCGGGCCGTCGACGCGACGGGCGCCCCGGTCCTCTCGGCGGAATCGGTGGTCCTCGGCGCGCCCTCCGTACGGCAGGAGAGCGGATCCGCCGCCGAGCGGGGCTCGCTCCTCGCCCTGGACTGGGTGGAGGTCGCGGAGCGGGCACCGGTCGTGGGCACCCGCTGGGCGGTCGTCGGTGTCGACGAACTCGACCTGGGATACGCGATGCACCGCGCCGACGAGACCGTCAGCGCGTACGCCGCCTCCCTGGCCGGAGTGATCGGCGACAGCGGGGTGGCGCCCGACGCCGTCCTCGTCCCCGTCGTCGCGGGCCCCGGCCAGGACCAGCCCGAGGCGGTGCACGCCCTCACCTCCTGGGTGCTCGCGCTGCTCCAGGAGTGGCAGAGCGAGCCCCGGCTCGCGGACACCCGGCTGGTCTTCGTCACCCGGGGCGCCGTCGCCGTGGACGACGAGGACGTACGGGACCTGCCCGCCGCCGCGGCCCGGGGCCTCGTACGGTCGGCGCAGACGGAGACCCCGGGCAGCTTTCTCCTCGTCGACATGGACGACACGTTCCTGTCGGCCGGGGTGCTGCCGTGGCTGCTCACCCTCGACGAAGAGCAGGTGGTCGTCCGGGCCAACGCCGTCAGGGCCGCACGGCTGACCCGGCTGCCCGAGCACGGCACGGCGCCCCGGACGCCCTGGGACCCCGAGGGCACCGTACTGATCACCGGAGGTACGGGCGGACTCGGCGCCGCCCTGGCCCGCCACCTGGTGACCACGCACGGGGTACGGCACCTCCTGCTGGCCGGTCGGCGCGGCCCGGACGCGCCCGGCGCGCCGGAGCTGATCGCCGACCTGGAACGGCGGGGCGCGCGGGCCTCGGCGGTCGCCTGCGACATCGGCGACCGCGACGCGGTCACCGCGCTGCTGGCCGGCGTGGCGGACGGACATCCGCTGACTGCCGTGGTGCACGCCGCCGGGGTGCTGGACGATGCGCTGACCGGCTCGCTGACGCCCGCGAAGCTGGAGAGCGTACGACGGTCCAAGGCCGACGGAGCCTGGTATCTGCACGAGGCGACCCGTGGCCTCGACCTGGCGGCGTTCATCCTGTACTCCTCGGTCTCCGGAGTCCTGGGCAGCCCGGGACAGGGCAACTACGCCGCGGCCAACGCGTATCTCGACGCGCTCGCCCGGCACCGGACGAGCCGGGGACTGCCCGCGCTGTCCCTCGCCTGGGGCCCCTGGGGCGGCGACAGCGGCATGGCCGGCCATATCGGCGAGGCCGATCTGGAGCGGATGTCCCGTACCGGCATGCCGCCCCTGTCCGCCGAGCGGGGGCTGGAACTCTTCGACGCCGCCGTCGCCCGGCCCGGGGCGGTGATCGTCCCGACGCGGCTCAACATCGCCGGGCTCCGGGAGCAGCAGGGCCTGCCGGCGCTCTGGCAGGAGCTGGTGCCCCGCCCCCGCCGCGCGGCCGCCTCAGGTGGCCGCTCCCCGGTCACCCTGCGGGAGCGGCTGCGCGGTCTCGCCGCCGCCGAACAGGAGAGCCTGCTCATCGACCTGGTCGTCGGCCACGCCGCCGCGCTGCTCGGCCACCGCGACCCGGGCGCCGTCGACCCCGAACGTGGCTTCCTGGAGCTGGGATTCGACTCACTGGTCTCCGTGGGCCTGCGCAACCAGCTCGCCGAGGCGCTCGGACTGCGGCTGCCCACCTCGATGGTCTTCGACAACGAGACCCCGCTGAAGCTCGCCCGTTGGCTCCGCGGCGAACTGGCCGGACATCTCGACGCGGGATCACCCAACGGGCGTACAACTGGGGTGAGTTCGCCCAGGAACGCCGACGAGACACTCGTCGGCCTGTTCCACAGCGCCGTACAGTCCGGGAGACTCGTCGAGGCCATGCGCATGCTGAAGGCGGTCGCCAACACCCGGCCGACCTTCGAGACCCCCGCCGACCTGGAGGAGCTGTCGGCGCCCGTCGTCCTGGCCGAGGGCCCGAGCACCCCCAGGCTGGTCTTCGTCAGCGCCCCGGGCGCGACCGGTGGCGTACACCAGTACGCGCGGATCGCGGCACACTTCCGGGGCAAGCGGCAGGTGTCCGCGCTCCCGCTCATGGGCTTCGCCCCCGGCGAGCCACTGCCCGCCACCAGCGCGGCCGCGGCCCGGGTCGTCGCCGAGAGCGCGCTGCACGCCAGCGACGGCGAACCCTTCGTCATGGCGGGACACTCCACGGGCGGCTCACTCGCCTATCTGGCCGCGGGCGTACTGGAGGAGACCTGGGGCGTCACCCCCGAGGCGGTCATCCTGCTGGACACCGCGAGCATCCGCTACAGCAGCGGCGAGAACAACGACCTCGACCGGACCACCCGCTTCTACCTGGCGGACATCGACTCCCCCTCGGTCACACTGAACAGCGCCAGGATGTCCGCGATGGCCCACTGGTTCATGGCGATGACCGACATCGAGGCACCGCCGACCACCGCGCCGACCCTCCTGGTGCGATGCGCCCGCGCGCTGGACGGCTTCCTCTTCGACACCTCCTCGGTCCCCGCGGACGACATCCGCGACATCGAGGCCGACCATCTGTCGCTCGCCAAGGAGCACTCGGCGCTGACGGCACGGACGATCGAGCAGTGGCTCGCCGGCCTTCCCCGGCACTAGTGCCGTGACCGGCGATGTTTGCCCCGGGGCAAAGCTTGCCGGGAGGGGCACGAGCGGACCGTCCGACAACCTACGGAGAATTCCATGGTCACATCACAGGAACTGCCCGCGTACCGGGGTGAGTCACCGTCCGTGCTGCGGCTGAGCCCGCTGCTGCGCGACCTCCAGACCCGCGCACCGCTGTGCAAGGTACGCACACCGGCCGGCGACGAGGGCTGGCTGGTGACACGCCACGCCGAACTCAAGCAGCTGCTCCACGACGAACGGCTGGGCCGGGCACACGCGGACCTCGCGAACGCCCCACGGTATGTCCGCAACCCGTTCCTGGACATGCTCGTCGTCGACGACGCGGACCTCGCCCGCAAGGTGCACGCCGAGGCCCGCGCGCTGCTCACACCGAACTTCTCGGCCCGCCGTGTCCTCAATCTGATGCCCAAGGTCGAGGCCGTCGCCGAAGCGGTGCTGGAGAACTTCCTCGCCCAGGGGCCACCCGCCGACCTGCACAGCGGGTTCTCGACCCCGATGTCCCTGGGTGTGCTCAGTGAACTCCTCGGGGTGCCCGCCGAGGACCGGGGCAGGCTCGTCTCGGCGCTGGCCCGGATGGGCGACCTCGGCGACCTCGCGGGCGTCCAGGAGGGACAGCGGGACCTCTTCGGCTATCTGGGCGAACTGGCGGGCCGTAAGAGGACCGAACCGGCCGACGACGTGATCTCACGGCTCTGCGAGAGCGAGCCCTCCGACGAACGCATCGGCCCGATCTCCGCCGGACTGCTCTTCGCCGGACTGGAGAGCGTCGCCGGCCATATCGACCTGGGCGTGGCGCTCTTCAGCCTCCACCCGGAACAGCGCGCCGCGGCGATGGGGGACCCCGGGCTGATGGCGGGCGCCGTGGAGGAGATCCTGCGCTCGGCCAAGGCCGGCGGCTCGGTACTGCCGCGCTACGCCACCGACGACGTCGAGATCGGCGGAGTCACCATCCGTACCGGCGAACTCGTCCTGCTGGACTTCACCCTCTCCAACTTCGACCGGCAGGTCTTCGACGCCCCCGAGCTGTTCGACATCCGCCGCTCGCCCAACCCGCATCTGACCTTCGGCCACGGGATGTGGCACTGCATCGGTGCCCCGCTGGCCCGGATGCAGCTCAGGACGGCGTACACCCTGCTGTTCACCCGCCTCCCCGGGCTGCGGCTCGCCCGCCCGGTCGAGGAACTGCGGGTGCCCGGCGGTCAGTTGTCCGGCGGCCTCAGCGAACTCCCGGTCGTCTGGTAACGGCCGCCCGAGCAGCGGGACGGGCGCTGTCCCCCACCGGCCAGTGGGGGACAGCGCCCGTCGCATGTGCCGCGGTACGCCCCGGCTCACTCCTCCCGTACGGTGATCGCCTGGGACGGGCAGGCGGTCACCGCCTGCCGTACCGCGTCGCGTGTGGGCTCGTCCCCGGGCTCCCCCAGGAGCAGCACGATCCCGTTGTCGCCCTGGTCGAAGACGTCCGGAGCCGTCAGCACACACTGCCCGGCTCCGACACAGCGCTCGGTGTCCACACCGATACGAACCATCATTCCTCCGTCGGTCACTGAGTCGGACAGGTCAACCTTGCCGGGAGGGGCACTGGCCGGCCTGCCAGCGGACGGGCAGCTCGTGCAGCCCGTACAGCACTCCGTCGTACTTGAGCGGCAGCTCCTCGACCGGCACGGCCAGCTCCAGCGAGGGGATCCGCTCGAACAGCGTCCGGTACGCGATGTCCATCTCGACCCGGACCAGGTTCTGTCCCAGGCACTGGTGCACCCCGTACCCGAACGCCACATGGGAGCGGGCCGACCGGCCGGGGTCGAACTCGGCGGGATGGTCGAAGACGGTGCCGTCGTGGTTGGCGGCGGCGACCAGCGGCACGATGCCCTCGCCCGCCCTGATGAGCTGCCCGCCGATCTCCACATCCTCGACGGCCACCCGGAACGCCACCAGATCCGCCACCGAGTAGTAGCGCAGCAGCTCCTCCACCGCCCGCTCGTCGCCGATCCACTCCGGATGGGACAGCAGGGTCACCACCCCGAGCCCGATGTTGTTCGCCGTCGTCTCGTGCCCGGCGATGAGCAGCAGCATCGACACACCGGACAACTCCTGCTTCGACAGCGTCGCGTCGGCCAGCAGCCTGCTGAGCAGATCGTCCCCCGGCCGCTTCTGCTTGACGGCGATCAGCCGGTTGAGATAGCGCAGCAGCGCCTGGGACGCCGCCTGCCGCTCCTCGTCCGTCGAGGTGAGCGTCACCATGACCCGCGTCTTCGCCTCGAAGAAATCACGGTCCGCCCTGGGCACCCCGAGCAGATTCGAGATCACCAGGGACGGCACGGGCAGCGCGAAGTCCGCGATGAGATCGGCGGTGTTCCCCGCGGCGAGCAGGGCGTCGATCCGCGCGTCCACGATCTGCTGGATCGCCGGCCGCATCTCCCTGACCTGACGGACCGTGAACTCCGGGATCAGCGTCCTGCGGAACCTGCCGTGCTCCGGCGGATCCAGCGCCACGAACCAGCCGGGCACCTCGTCCTGGGACGGCACCCCGACGGTCTTCCCCGGCCGGGGAAAACCCGGATGCGAGGGGTTGGAGCTGATCCTCGGATCGGTGAGCACCGTCCGCACATCCTCGTGCCGGGTCACCAGCCAGACCCGGGCACCCGTGGGCAGCACCGACTCGACCAGACCGTCGAGCTTCCGGTAGTCCACGTACTCCCGCGGCGGGAAGGGCTTGCCGGGCCGCCGCAGCGGGAAGGCGACCGGGCATCTGTCGGTAGTTGTCATCTCTCGATTTCCCTGAGGGGTCAAAACGTCCCGGCGGCACACTCACCGCACGCTGTAGAACTTGCGGATCCTTCCCGTGATGAACTCCTGGTCCTCCGCCGACAGCCCGGTGTGTGTCGGCAGATAGAGGCCGTCCTCGCTGAACCGGCTGGCCTTCAGCGCCGGCCAGTTCGCGTCGTAGTACCCCGGCTGCCGGCTCATCGGCTTGAAGAAGACCCGGGTCTCGATCGACTGCGTGGCGAGGAAGTCCCGCAACTCCTCCCGGCGTTCGACGCGCAGGTCGTACATCCACAGCACATCGCGCGGCGGCATCAGGGTGATCCCCTCGATACCGCGCAGCCCCTCGTCGTAACGCCGCTCGATCTCCCGGCGCCGCTCCAGGATCGTCGCGAACCGCTCGGTCTGCGCGAGCGCGACGGCCGCCTGCATGCTCGTCATCCGGAAGTTGTAGGCCAGTTTCTTGTGCAGGAAACTGTGGTCCTTGGTGAACGCCATCCCCCGCAGATGCGCCATCTGCTCCGCGAGCCGACGGTCGTCCGTCAGGCAGATGCCGCCCTCACCAGCCGTGATGATCTTGTTGGTGAACAGCGAGAAACAGGCGATGTCCCCGACCGGCTCCACCCCGTGCGCCTCGGCGGAATCCTCCACCACCCGCAGGTTGTACTCATGGGCGAGATCCATGATCGGACCCATGTCGCAGCGCCGCCCGTAGATATGCACCGGCATGATCGCCCTGGTCCGGGGGGTGATGCGCGCCTCGATCAGCGACACATCGATATTGAGATCGTCCCCGCAGTCCACGAACACCGGCGTCGCACCCGTGTACGTCACCGCCCACGCGCTCGCGATCATCGTGAACTCGGGGACGATCACCTCGTCCCCCGGACCGATCCCGAGCGCCCGCAGCGCCAGGGTGAGCGCCGTCGTACCGGAGGAACAGGCGACCCCGTGCGCGACCCCGTGATACTCGGCGAACGCGCCCTCGAACCGCCGGACATACGGCCCCTGTGACGAGATCCAGCCGTCGCTTACCGCCTCCGTCACATATTCCAGCTCCCGCCCGGCGAGCCAGGGCATGGCGACAGGATGAGTGAATGACATGGAATGCCTCGATCAGTTCAGGGCCGGAAGGCCGAGGAGAACATCAGCCGCGGCGTCACGACCACCGGCGGCCCGCAGCAACGCACCGAAGTACTCGGCGCGTTCACGGAACGCGCCGTCGTCGAGCACCCGGGTCAACTTGTCGAACACATCGTCCGGATCGATCGTCTCCGAACGCCCCACCGTCAGGCTCACCCCGAAATCCCGCCCCCGGACGGCCTGATCGTCACAGTCCACCCACAACGGCCGCACCACCAGGGGCTTGCCGAAGTACAGCCCCTCGTGGAAACCATTGCCGCCCGCGTGGGTGAAGAAGACCCGCACATGCGGATGCGCCAGCACATCGAGCTGCGAGGGAACCCAGCTCTCGATCCGCAGATTCCCCGGAAGCGCCTCCTTCGGCGGCAGCAACTCCTGCTGATCCTTGGGGAGTTTCCAGAGCACCGTGTGCCGGTCCGAGAGCCGCCCCACCACCTCCAGCAGCTTCCCGACCTGCTCCCGCGTCAGCCGGGTGACCGTGCCGAATCCCATGTAGACCACCGACTCGTGGGAGTCCAGCCACCGCGAGAGACCGTCGTCGTCCGGCGCCTGCGGCAGCGGCGGCACCATCGCCCCGACCAGCCGCATCTTCTCCGGCACGGTGAACGGATAATCCAGCTCGGGCACCGAATAACACAACACCTGTTCGGCATGGTCGATCCTGGCCATCATCTGACGTGCCTCCGAAGAGATCCCCAGCTCCGCACGGACCTGGTTGTCCTCCTGCGCCACCTTCCGCATCGACGAGGTCATGAACAGCCCCAGCGTCCGCAGCCGGAACACCTGATTGGCCACCCGCTGCGTGAAGTTCATCGCCCCCGGCAGCCCGGAGTGCGGCACCGGAAACCCCTTAGGGGTGTACGACCTGGCGAACGGCACATGCGAGGTGAGCACATTGCTCGGTACGAACGGCACCCCCAGCACGTACGGGATCTTCCGCGTGATCGCCAGCTCGTAGCCGAACTGGCACATGCTCTCGACCACCATCAGCGCCGGCCCGACCTCGTCGACGACCGCCTCCAGCCGCCGGTACTTGTCCACCCGCGCCCGCGGCACGAACGACTTCCTGACCACCGCGCGGTGTGCCCGGAACCGCGAACGCTGCGTGACCTCCCGATAGGTCGCGTCGTCCCAGGTGACGGCCGACATCGTGGAGACGACATCACCGAGCGACGCGAACGAGACGGGCGTTCCCACCGAGGCCGCCTCGACGGCCGGACGCGCCTTCTCGTCGGCCGCGAACCACACGTCCTCCACACCGCGCCGGGACAACTCCTCCGCCAGCACGAGCAGCGGATTGAGAAGACCGCTCTCGGCATAACTGACGAACAGGATCGGCCGCCGATTCGAGCTCATGAACTACACCCTCCGGAAGCGGCGGCCCGATGGCTCGGTGCGCCGTGCGATGAAGCGGAACACGTAACTTGATCTCACGCCACGTTCCGGAGAATCCCTAGTCTTCGGTGAACTTCCGCCGGGAATCCCACAGGCCGGGGCGGTCCCGCCGAATTCCCTAGGGAAAAGTACAGCGTTGACGCCCGTACGATCCGGCACGGAGAGCTGATGAAAAGTTGTCCGAGGCTTGACCCAGGGCCGGATCCGTATACCGGTCCACGGCCTGATCCGGTGGTCCCGAGTAATTCCCGAGGGGTGTGCACGTCATGACGAGCGGAGCCGACGAAGACCCGATCGTGGTCGTCGGGATGGCCTGCCGCTATCCGGGCGGAGTCCGGTCCCCCGAGGATCTCTGGGAACTGGTCCTGTCCGGCCGCGACGCGATCAGCGGCTTCCCGGTGGACCGTGACTGGGACCTCGCCGCACTCGCCGGGGACGGCCCCGGCTCCAGCGTCACCCGGCACGGCGGATTCCTGCACGGAGCCGCCGGCTTCGACGCCGCGTTCTTCGGCATGTCCCCCCGCGAGGCCCGCTCCACCGACCCCCAGCAGCGCCTCGTCCTGGAAACCTCCTGGGAGGCGCTGGAACGCGCCGGCCTCGACCCGCACGCGCTGCGCTCCACCCGTACCGGCGTGTTCGTCGGCACCAACGGCCAGGACTACGCCGACGTCACCCGGCGCTCCGCCGAGGACCTCGCGGGCCACGCCATGACCGGCCTCTCGCCGAGCGTCGCCTCGGGCCGGGTCGCCTACACCCTCGGCCTCGAAGGCCCCGCCGTCACCGTCGACACCGCGTCCTCCTCCTCCCTCGTCGCCCTGCACTGGGCCGCGCGCTCGCTGCGCGCCGGGGAGTGCGGGATGGCCCTGGCCGGCGGAGTCACGGTGATGTCCACCCCCATCGGCTTCGTCGGCTACTCCCGGCAGGGCGGCCTCGCCCCCGACGGGCGCTGCAAACCCTTCTCCGCCGACGCGGACGGCACCGCCTGGGCCGAGGGTGCCGGCATCCTCGTCCTGGAACGCCTCTCCACCGCCCGGGACGCCGGGCGCACCGTCCTGGCCGTGCTGCGCGGCAGCGCCGTCAACCAGGACGGCGCCTCCGACGGACTCACCTCACCCAGCGGCCACGCACAGGAACAGGTGATCCGCCAAGCCCTGGCCGACGCGGGACTCTCCGCCGCCGACATCGACCTCGTCGAAGCACACGGTACGGGTACGAAACTGGGCGACCCGATCGAGGCACGGGCCCTGCTCGCCACGTACGGCCAGGGCCGCGACCCCGGGCGGCCGCTGCGGATCGGCTCGGTGAAGTCCAGCATCGGACACGCCCAGGCGGCGGCCGGGGTCGCGGGCGTCATCAAGACCGTGCTGGCCCTGCGGCACGCGACGATGCCCCGCATCCTGCACCTGACCCGGCGCACCTCGCACGTGGACTGGTCGGCCGGCACCGTCGAACCGCTGACCGACACCCTCGCCTGGCCGGAGAACGGGCGCCCGCGCCGTGCCGGAGTGTCCTCCTTCGGCATCAGCGGCACCAACGCGCACATGATCATCGAACAGGCACCCGAAGCCCCCGCGCCCCCCGCCATGGCACCGGCGCCGACCCCCACGGCCGTCCCCTGGCCCGTATCGGCCGCCACCGAAGTCGCGCTCGACGCCCAACTCGACCGGCTCGCCTCCTTCGTGGCCGCCCGTCCCGACGCCGCCCCGGTGGACATCGGCTTCTCGCTCGCCACCGGCCGGGCGGCGCTGCGCCACCGGGCGGTCCTCCTCGCGGACGGGCGGAGCGTCACCGAGGCCGCCAGAGGCCGCGCGGGCGACCCCGCCGTCGCCGTACTCTTCCCCGGCCAGGGCAGCCAGCGGCTCGGCATGGGACGCGAACTGTACGAGCGCTTCCCGGTGTTCGCCGAGGCGCTGGACGCCGTACTCGCCGTACTCGATCCGCTCCTCGACCGCCCCCTGCGCGAGATCATGTGGGGCGACGACCCGGAGCCGCTGAACCGCACCGACCGTACCCAGCCCGCCCTGTTCGCGGTCGGGACCGCGCTCTTCCGGCTGGCCGCATCGCTCGGCATCCGCCCGGCCGTCGTCGGCGGCCACTCCATCGGCGAGATCACCGCGGCGCATGTGGCGGGGGTGCTGTCGCTGGCCGACGCGTGCACCCTGGTCGCGGCCCGCGCGAAGCTGATGCAGGCGCTGCCCGCGGGCGGCGCGATGGTGGCCGTACAGGCGACGGAGGACGAGGTCGCGCCGCTGCTCGCCGGGCGGGAGGACACGGTGTCGGTCGCCGCCGTCAACGGCCCCGCGGCGGTGGTCGTCGCGGGCGAGGAGCGCGCCGTCGAGGAGATCGCCGCGCACTTCGCCGGCCGGGGACGCGCCACGAAGCGGCTGCCCGTCTCGCACGCCTTCCACTCCCCTCTGATGGACCCGATGCTCGACGACTTCCGGACCGTCGCGGAGTCCCTGGCCTTCCACCCGCCCACCCTGCCCGTGATCTCCCACCTCGCGGGCCGGTCGACGACCGGCTCACTGACCACACCCGACCACTGGGTACGGCACGCCCGGGAGGCCGTGCGCTTCGCCGACGGCATCGCGGCGCTCCAGGACGCGCGCGTGGACATCCTGCTGGAGCTGGGCCCCGGCAGCGTCCTGTGCGCGATGGCCGAGGACAGCTTCGAGCGGTACGACAGCCCTGCCCCGGGTGGCAGCGCGCCCGCCCGGCGGCCGACCGCCGTACCCGCCCTGCGCAAGGGGCGCGGCGAGGAGGGCGCCTTCGCCACCGCGCTGGGACGGCTGCACACCGCCGGGGTCTCCGTCGACTGGCACGCCTACTTCGCCGGTACGGGCGCCCACCGCGTCGACCTGCCCACCTACGCCTTCCAGCACGAACGCTTCTGGCCCGCACCGCCGCCGGAGAACACCGACACCCCCGGACACCCGCTGCTGGGCGCCGGGCTGGAACTCGCCGACGACGAGGGCACGGTGTTCACCGGCAGGATCTCCCCGCACACACACCCCTGGACGCTCCAGCACACGATCGCGGGCCGCACCGTGCTGCCCGCCTCGGCCCTCGTGGAACTGGCGGTCCACGCGGGCGACGGCACCGGCTGCGACCGGGTCGAAACCCTCGACCTGACCGAGCCGCTCGTCCTGACGGGACACGGCGCCGTACGGCTGCTCGTACGCGTCGGCGTGGCCGACGGCATCGGCCGCCGCACCCTCACCATCCACTCCCGGCCCGAGGGGAGCGCGCCCGAGGAGCCCTGGACCCGGCACGCGACCGGCGTCCTGGCCCCGGCCACGGAGACCTCCTCCGGTACGGGCCTCGGTACGGAAGCGTGGCCGCCGCCGGGCGCGGAACCGGTGGACATCGACGACCACTACGAGCGGCTGGCCGACCGGGGCTTCGACTACGGCCCGGCCTTCCGGGGGCTGCGGGCGCTGTGGCGACGCGACGACGACCTCTTCGGCGAGGTTGCTCTGGACGATGTGGGCGCTCTGGGCGCCGAAGCGCAGCCGTACGGCATTCACCCCGCCCTGCTCGACGCGGCCCGCCACCCGGCCATGACGGACGGCGCGGGTGGTCTCCCGGCCACCTGGCGCGGGGTGTCCCTGCACGCCTCGGGGGCGACCGCGCTGCGGGTCAGGATGTCCCCCGACAGCGACGGGACCATGGCGCTGCTGGCCGCCGATGGCTCCGGAGCGCCGGTCTTCTCGGCCGAGGCGCTGCGCGTACGGCCGCTGGACGCGGGCGACTCGGCGACCGGGTCCTCGCCGGGGGGCTCCCGTATCTCTTCGCTGCCTTCTTCCGCGCTGTCGTCCTCCGTGCGGTCCTCTTCCGCGGGGTCATCTTCTGTTTCGCGGCCGGTGGCGCGGGGCGGCGGGGCGCGGCCCGCGCTCGCCGCCCGGCTGGCGGAGCTGCCCGAGGCCGAACAGTGCGGGTATCTGCTGGATCTCGTACGGTCCGAGACCGCGGCCGTCCTGGGACACGACGGCCCGGAGGCGGTCGGGGCGCACGAGGTCTTCAAGGAGCTGGGGTTCGACTCGCTGGCCGGGGTCGAACTCCGGGACCGGCTGGGTGCTCTCGCCGGGCGCCGGTTCCCCAGCACCCTCGTCTTCAGCTTCCCGACGCCGGCTCTGGTCGCCGGGCATCTCGCGAAGGTTCTCGGCGGACGGGCCCGCACCGCGACCGGGTCGGCGGACGACGAACTCACGAAGTTCGAGACGGCTTTGCGCGCGATGTCGGCGGACGGTTCCGAACGGCAGACGATCGTCGATCGAATGGAACGCATCATTTCCGAACTCAGACCGTCCAAGCGGAACGCCATGGAATGCTCCGACGAGGACATCGAGACGGTTTCGGTCGACAGATTGCTCGACATCATCGATGAAGAGTTCGAAACCATGTAGAGAATTGCTGTTTTCGTTCGCGACACGATGATAATAAGGACAGGCCGGTGCCAGAAGAGCAGCAGGAAAAAGTCGTCGACTACTTGAGGCGAGTCACCTCCGATCTCCGCCGCGCGCGCCAGCGCATCGGCGAACTCGAACTCAAGAGCAACGAACCCATCGCCATCGTCGGAATGGGCTGCCGCCTCCCCGGAGGCGTCCGGTCCCCCGAGGAACTCTGGGACCTGGTCGCCTCCGGCGGCGACGCCATCGCCGGATTCCCCACGGACCGGGGCTGGAACCTGGACCGGCTCACCGGGAACGGCGAAGGGAGCAGCACTACTCACGAGGGCGGATTCCTCTACGAGGCGGCGGAGTTCGACGCCGGATTCTTCGGGATCTCGCCGCGCGAGGCCCTCGCCATGGATCCCCAGCAGCGGCTGTTGCTGGAAGTGTCGTGGGAGGCGCTCGAACGCTCCGGGATCGCCCCCGGCACACTGAGGGGCACCGATGTCGGTGTGTTCGTCGGCGCCTACCACTGGGGACAGCCGTCGGCGGAGAGCGCGGGAGAGCTCCAGGGCCACGCGCTGACCGGTACGGCGGCCAGCGTGCTGTCGGGACGCCTCGCCTACACCCTCGGGCTCGAAGGCCCCGCCCTCACCGTCGACACCGCCTGCTCCTCCTCGCTGGTCGCCCTGCATGTGGCGGCACAGTCCCTGCGTAACGGCGAGTCCTCGCTCGCGCTCATCGGCGGGGTCACCGTACTGACCGAGCCCTCGGTCTTCGTGGAGTTCAGCAAACAGGGCGGGCTGGCCGCCGACGGTCGCTGCAAGGCGTTCTCCGACGAAGCCGACGGTACGGGCTGGGGCGAGGGCGTCGGTGTGCTCGTCGCGGAGCGGCTCTCCGACGCCCGGCGCAACGGTCACCAGGTCCTCGCCGTGCTGCGCGCTTCCGCCGTCAACCAGGACGGTGCGTCCAATGGCCTGACCGCGCCCAACGGCCCTTCCCAGGAACGTGTTGTTCGTCAGGCGCTTGCCAATGCGGGGTTGTCCGCGTCGGATGTGGACGTGGTGGAGGCGCATGGTACGGGTACGAGGTTGGGTGATCCGATCGAGGCGCAGGCGTTGCTGGCGACGTATGGGCAGGACCGGGAGCCGGGGCGGCCGTTGTGGCTGGGTTCTCTGAAGTCGAACATCGGGCACACGCAGGCGGCGGCCGGTGTCGCGGGTGTCATCAAGATGGTGCAGGCCATGCGCCACGGCGTACTGCCCAGGACACTGCATGCCGGGACCCCGTCCTCGCACGTCGACTGGGACGCGGGCGCGGTCCGGCTGCTGTCGGAGGCCGTGGAGTGGCCGGAGACGGGCAGGCCGCGCCGATGCGCGGTGTCGTCGTTCGGTATCAGCGGTACCAACGCACACGCACTGCTGGAGCAGGCGCCGACCCCCGAGACGCCGTCGGACACGGAACAGCCGGACCCGGGCACCGGGAACACGGTCGCGGCGAACGGCATTCCGTGGGTCCTGTCCGGCCACGGTCGGGAAGCCGTACGGGGCCAGGCGCGGGCGCTGGTCACGGCGCTGGAAACCTCCCCGGAGAAGCGCGCGGTCGATGTGGCCCACTCTCTGGTATCGACCCGCTCCCTCTTCGAGCACCGGGCCGTCGTCATCGGCAGGGACCGCGACGAACTCCTCGCAGGAACAAGCACTTTGGGAGCTGGAGGCCCCTGGAGCGGTCTTGCCGAGGGTGTGGCGGATGTCGGGGGGAAGACGGTGTTCGTTTTTCCGGGGCAGGGGTCGCAGTGGGTGGGGATGGGGGCTCGTTTGTTGGAGGAGTCGC
>NZ_JBIVMF010000038.1:0-49329 GCF_044752945.1 Streptomyces sp. NPDC088554
AGCGGGGAGAAGATCTGGCCGTACGCGGGGAAACCCGTGGCCATAAATTGCGCGGTATTTGGCCGCACACGGGGAGCTTACGGAGACCGCCGTCAGCGGGGGTAGGAGTGCGTCAGCAGGACTTTTCCCCTGGCCGAGGAGGCGTTTTCCACACAGGTCGCGTCGATCACATACGCCTGGACCAGAGTGCGGTCCCCGGAGTGCGGCAGGACGACGAGATAGGCCGCGCTGCCCTTGTAGACGCCCTTCTCGGCCGCGAGGGCGGGTTCGGTGCGGCCGAGACCCTGCCGGATGCAGTCCGGGATCTCGGGGGTGGACCGGAGCATGGGCGAATTGACGGGGGCCTCGGTCCGGGCCGTACCGCTGCGAAGGTCGGTCTTGCTCTCCTTGTCGGCCTGGGCGGACGAGCCGGAGGCCAGCAGTACATCCACGCGGCCCTTGAGCGGGCTTCCCGAGAACTCTTCGTCGCTGTCGCTTCCCGCAGAGCTGACCGCCCTGCTGCTGGTGGCGGTGTCCTCCGTTCCCCGAAGCGTCTGGAGGAGGAAAAACACACTGACACCCATGGCGGCTGTTCCGAAGACGGCGCCCAGGACAGCGATACGGCGGCGACGCGTGCGGCCACCACGGCCCGGCCCGGTGGCGGCCTTGGGCCGCCCGGCGGGGCGGTCGGCCCGTACCATCGCGTCCGTCCTGGCGGATTCCGCCGGATGGGGGGCGAGTGGCGGAGTGAACGGCTCGGCGGTCGTGGGCGCCGGAACCGTTGTTTCACGTGAAACATGTGCCGCCTCGTCCGGCGCTGTCGCGTTCAGAAGGGCCTCCGCCGCCAGAGCGGCGTCGATACGCTCGGCGACATCGCTCGGCATCCGGGACGGCCCCGGCAGGGTACCGAGCAGCCCTCTGATTTCTTCGAGGGAGCCGTGGACATCGGAACAGAGTGCGCAGCCGTCGAGGTGGTGCCGTACAGCGGTGGTGCGGGCCGGTGAGAGCAGGCCCTCCGTCAGATCGGAGATCTCCTCGACATCCGGGTGCTGAGCGGTGTCGGTCGTAGAGGTCACGCGCGCCCACCTCCGCCCTTCGCTCCAGCAGGATCGCCCGATCCTGAATCCTTTGGCACCGATGTCAGTGGGACGGATCCCCTCGGCGTCCGGTTCCTTCCCCTGACCGGACCGCTGTTATCCCCGATGTCCCCCCGCAGATGGGTGAGCATTGGGAGAAGTCTGGCCCGGCCCCGCGCGCAGCGGCTCTTCACCGTGCCGGTCGGCACTCCGAGGATGGCGGCGGCCTCCGCCACGGGGTATCCCTGCATATCGACGAGGATCAGGGCGGCCCGCTGATCGGCGGGGAGCTTGGCCAGCGCCGCCAGCAGCTCGCGGTGCAGGTCCTGGCGCTCGGCGGGGGCCTCCGCGGACTCGTGCGGTTCGAGGAGCTGTTCCAGCCGCTCGGTGTCGTCCACAGGGGAGGTCTTGCGCGAGGCAGCCTTACGGGCCCGGTCGAGACAGGCGTTGACGGTGATGCGGTGCAGCCAGGTCGTCACGGCGGACTGGCCACGGAAGGTGTGCGCCGCCCGGAAGGCGGAGACCAGGGCATCCTGTACGGCGTCGGCGGCCTCCTCGCGGTCGCCCAGCGTCCGTAGGGCGACCGCCCAGAGGCGGTCGCGATGGCGTCGGACCAGTTCGCCGAAGGCATGGGGATGACCCGCTACATGAGCGCTCAGAAGGTTCTGGTCGCTTGTGTCGACAAGCGTGGCGTCGTCCAACGGTTCCCCTCCCCCCGTTCCGGTCAGCCGCTGATCTGGATCTCCGAGATGCCGCCACGGAAGCGGTTGGCGACTCCGGTCGTCGGCAGTTCGGTGATGTGGATCAATACGTACCGGGTTCGCACGGGCTTGTCGAGGGTGCTCTTCAGCGTCCCGGCCGCTGTCTCCAGCTTGGTCAGACGCTGGGGGAAGTCCGAGAGGGAGGTCGGGTTCGAGGCGTCCTTGTCGGCGGCGAGAACTTCGACCTTCTGGCCGCTGCGGTACATGGCGATGTCGAGGGCGGACACGCTCTGTACGCTGCCGAGGTCAACGACTATTCCGCTGCCCTGCTGGCGGTCCGGGCGATTGCCGAAGTTGGCGAAATTCTGGTACTCCGCTGTGATCCAGGCGGTGTCGTTCTTGCCGTCCACGGTGAGTGGTGCGAGTTCGGGCTTTATCCCGGATCCGCTGGGCATGAACTCGGCCGCGCCCTCGATCTTGAGGGGTTTGAGCGGCTTGGGTGTCTTGTCGCCGTCCCCGGTGGCCGTGTCGGTGGGGGAGGTGTCGCTGTTCCCGTTGCGCGGGTCGAGGAGCTGGTCGGCGACCTGCCAGCTGCCGAGCCCCAGAGCGGCGATGAGGAGCGCGGCGACCGTCCACTTCAGGAGCTTGCCGGTACGGCTCTGGAGCGGGGGCGGCGGAGCCACCACGGGCGGGGCGGGAGCCTGCCCGAGGCCCTGCTGCGAGCGGCCGTAGCTGCCCTGCTGGTAGGTCGTGCGCTGATACTCCGGCGGGGCCACGAAGGTGGGCTCCGGCTGCCGGATACGGGGCATCTCCGCGATGGCCGCGCACAGTTCGTCCGGGGTGGTGCACGGCGGATCCTGGCGGGAGGCGGTGGCACCGTCATTGACCAGCGCCCTCATGGCCAGCTCGGAGAGACCGCGGTGGACCCCCGCGCGGACCTGGTCAGGGGCGATCAGCCCGACGCCCTTGGGCAGGCCGGAGAGACCGTAGGAATCCGTCTCGTAGGGCCAGCGCTGGGTCAGCGCGGCGTAGAGGAGCGCGCCGATGGCCTCGGTGTCGGTACGCTGCGGCCGGTCGGCGCGGATCCCGCGCAGCGCGGCGTTCACCGCGAGGCCGCGGATCCGGTACTGCCCGGTGGAGGTCCGCAGCACGGCTCCCGGCGTCAGCCGCAGATGGGCCAGCCCTTCGCGATGGGCCGCAGCCATGGCCTGCGACACCTGGCTGACCAGCTGATAGGCGTCGTGGGCGGCCATCGGCCCCGAGGCGAGCAGCGCGGTCAGCTCGGCCGCGTCCGGCAGCCACTCGTGGACGACATAGACGAGGTCGTTCTCCTCGACGGCGTCCAGAACCTGTACGAAGCGCGGATCGCCCAGCAGCGCGGCGGACCTGGCCGCGGCCAGCACGGAACGGGCCCGCGGATGATCGGCGGGCAGGAGGTGCACCCCGACAGCACGGCGCAGCTTCTCGTCGACCGCGCGCCAGCTGCTGAAACCGTCCAGGCGGGTGACGCACTCCTCCAGGCGGTAGCGTCTGGCGAGTTTGTGGCCGCTGTGCAGTTCGGGCGTCGCGATCCCCGACTCGGTGCTCTGCCGGTCACTGCCCGTGTCCGGGGCGGACTTCTCCGCCGTGTCCTGGGCTTTCGCCAACCCGTCGGTCGTGGCCTTGTCCGCCTTGGCGGTCAGCGGCTCATCACCGCTGTTGTCGGCCACGTCGACGGCAGCCGTGCTACGTTCCGCCACCGTCGCTCCTGCCTCCCCATCCATTGCGCCCTGTCCAACAGCCAAGCCAATTGTGCCCACAGTCGGGCGCTATGCACGACACGCGGCGGCTGCCGATGGTTGTGCCAGGCGGTGCCCGGTCAGCGTCCCAGACGTCCGCGCACCATCCCGACCATGGCGTTGAGCTCTTCGATCCGCATCTTCTTCGCCGCGACGAAGAAGACCCCCAGCAGGACGATTCCGCCACCGGCCAGCGCCACCACCGCCGACAGCGCGCCGCTTCCGAGGAAGTGCAGCACACCGTAGGCGACCGCGCCGGACGCCAGGGCCCCCGGAACGGATGCCAGACAGAGCCTGGCGTACGTCCGCAACACTCGGCCGCCGTCCAGATCGCCGCCCAGCCGGTTCCGCAGCCTGCGCCAGGCCACCCCGACACCGACCGCGTAGGCGAGCCCGTACGCGGCGGCCATACCGACCACGGCCCAGCGAGCGGGCAGCACCACGTAGGCGACGGCGGAGGCCGCCGCGTTCACCGCGGCGACGATCACCGTGTTGTAGAAGGGGGTCCTGGTGTCCTCGTACGCGTAGAAACCGCGCAGCACGACGTACTGCACGGAGTAGGGGATGAGCCCGAGCGCGAACGCCATCAGGATGAAGCCCATGGACCTCGCCGATTCCAGGCCGCTCGACGAGAACATCAGGATCGACAGCGGGACACCGAGCGCGAGGAACGCGAAAGAGATCGGAACGATCGCGACCGCCGAGTTGCGCAACCCCTGGGAGATGTCGTCGCGGACCGCGCCCGGGTCGCCGTCGCTGGCGGCGCGGGAGATCCGGGGCAGCAGGGCCGCCATGACCGAGACCGTGATGATGGCCTGCGGCATGCCCCAGATGAGCTGGGCGTTGCTGTAGGCGAGGATGCCGGCGCCGTCCCGGCCGGAGGCCTTGCCCGCGGCGGTGGCGAGCTGGGTGACGACCACGACACCCGCCTGGTTGGCGAGGACGAACAGGACGGTCCACTTGGCCAGCTTGACCGTCTTGCCCAGACCGTGGCCCTTCCAGTCGAACCGGGGGCGGAACTGGAACCCGGTCTCGCTGAGGTACGGGATCATCGCGAGTGCCTGGACGACCAGCCCGAGCAGGGTTCCGATGCCCAGCAGCCGAATACCGTCCGGCGGGATCGTCCGTACGGTCATTCCGGAGTCGGCGGCCGTGCCGTACACCCAGATGAACAGGCCGAACGTGGCGATCATGACGATGTTGTTGAGGACCGGCGTCCACATCATCGCGCCGAACTTGCCGCGCGCGTTGAGGATCTGGCCCATGACCACATGCACACCCATGAAGAAGATCGTGGGCAGGCAGTAGCGGGCGAAGGTGACGGCGACGTTATTGGCGGCGGGATCGCTGGCGATCGGGTCCGACATCGCCTGGATCAGCAGGGGTGCCCCGTACACGGCCAGCGCCACGATCGCGCCGAGCGCGACCATGACAAGCGTCAGCAGCCGGTTGGCATAGGCCACGCCACCGTCGTCGTCGTTCTTCATCGCCCGCACGAGCTGCGGTACGAACACGGAGTTGAGGCCGCCCCCGACGGTGAGAATGTAGATCATCGTCGGCAGGGTGTAGGCCACGGTGTAGGAGTCACCGAGCAGTGCCGCGCCGAGAGCGGCGGTGATCACCAGGCTCCGTACGAATCCGGTGAGCCGGGAGACCAGGGTGCCTGCGGCCATCACGGCGCTCGACTTGAGCAGCCCCGAGGCCTTGCCGCCCGACTTCTTGGCGGGCGGCGGTGCGGGGGCCGCTTCGGGCTCCGGCACGGCCGGCGCCTGCCCGGTGCCCTGCTGGTCGCGGTAGAGATGAGCGAACGCGTCCGGCTGGGGGCTCTCGTCACTGGCGCGCGAAACCAGCTCGTCGACGCCCGTGAACTGCGTCGTCCTCGGGTCGTCCCCATAGGGAAGACGCCGGGACGGTCCGGCGGCGGGCTCGGGCGGTGGGGTCTGGGCCCAGAGCCGGGGATCCGGGGCGTACTGCTGAGCCGGAGGCTGCTGATACAGCTCCTGCGTCTCCTGGTAGGTGCCGGGAGGCGGCGGTGGGTGGGAGGCGCGGTCGTAGAGCGCCTCCGTCACCGGGTCCTGCGCGGAGAGGTCCTGCGACCAGTAGGGATCCCGGTTGTAGGCATCCTGGACATAGGGATCGGGGGCAGGCGGCGGGGCGGGCGGACCCTGTCCCGCCGGATCGCCGCCCGCGCCCTGCCCACGGTCACCGTCGTACGGCGCGTTCATGGTTACCCCACCTCATCGTCCCCGGCCGACCGGCCACGACATCGCTCAACGGTCCACTTTCTCACCCGTGCCCGACGCGTCCGCGCTTTCCGGTCCGGTGTCCGGTGTCGGGTCACTCGGCTGCCCGGGATCCGTGCTCTTCGGGTCCTTCGCGCCGGCGGTGCCCTCGGCGTCGTGCGGGTTCCCGGAGCCGTCGCCACCCTCGTCCGTGCCGGAATCCTCCGTGCCGTCCGCGGCCGCCTTGCGCGCCACCGCCCGCTTGCGCTGGCTGTACATCTTGACCCCGGCGAGGACCAGCAGCAGCACACCGCCCGCGATGACGAGCATCACGGTGGGGGTGATCTCGGAGACCTTGACCTGGAAGGTCATCGGGCTGCCGTACGGCTTGCCGTCCACCGTGTACAGCTGCGCGGTGACCTGGACCGGACCGTTGGCATTGCCCGCGCCGGTGAACTTCACCGACTGGCTGTGCCCACCGTCGATCTTGATCGGCCGTTCGGCGACGGCCCGGTCGCCGTCCAGCTTGAGCCGGGTCGGGTTGTCCGACTTCAGCCGCAGCACCAGCTCCTGAACGCCCTGGAGCAGTTTGTTCTGAACCGTGACGGGGATCGTCGCGCTCCGCCCGGACAGGGTGAGGACGGACTTCTGGATGAGCTGTACTTCGGTGGTGAGGCCCAGCAGATAGTCGCCCACGGAGCTGCGGTACTGCTGGGCCCCGTTCGGATTGCCGCGCCAGGACGTCGACATCGACCGGCTGATCGCGTTGCCGAAGGGAGCGGCCACCCGGTCCGGCGAGCTGAGGATGGCCTTGAAGTTGTCCAGCCGTTCCTGCGTCGTCCTGATGTCCACGAACGCCGTGATCGGCAGCTCCTGGCCGCGCAGCTTCTTCGGGTACCGCGAGGCGCTCGGCACCTTCGTGGTGGCGTCGGCGTCGGGCTTGGCGGCGGCCGCCGCGACCAGGTCGCTCGGCTCGGTCCAGCGCTCCGGGTCCAGTGCGCGCAGCGCGCCCGCCATCGACTGGGCCTGAGCGGCCGTCGGCATCCGCTGCGGGGCGACGACGATGCTGCGCTGGTTGCCGGGCTCCTGGAGCGTCACGGCCAGCGTCTGGGCGAGGAACTTCTGGATGGCGAGAGTGGAGCTGCTCGCCTCCGTCATATCGCCCTGGAAGGCGGTGGAGAGCCGGTAGTCGGCGACGACCGCCGTCGTTCCGCCGCCGATCGGCCGCGCGGCGTTCGGCGTGTACGACAGGTTGTCCTGGAGGCTGTCACTGCGGGTGATGACCTTGTGGGCACCCGCCGAGGTCGCGACATCGACGATCGCGGGATCGATCGCGCCGTCCACGGGCCAGGCGAAGTCGACGGACGGCTGTACGTGGAGGATGGTCTCCACGGTCTTGGCGGCCACGTCCGTGGCGGGCTGGAGATGGCTGAGCGCGCCCGAGACGTCCTTGCCGCGGTGAGCCAGCGACGCCAGGTCCGGGTCGCCGAACGGCAGAGCGATGACCTTGCCGTCCTGTACGGCCTTCTCCAGGGCGTTGAGCCATTTGGTGGCCACGGCCTGGTTTCTGCCCGGGACGGTGGTGTTCCCGCTCCTGACCCGGTAGCTCCTGGTCATCGCGTCGGCGGTGGCGATCAGGTCGGGATCGATGACCCAGGTGACGGGCAGCTGGCTGCCGAGCGCGACCATCTGCTCCAGCCGTCCGCCGGGGGCCAGCTCCTCGGCCAGATCGTCGTTCTCGAAGACCGCCGTCTGCTGCTCGTCCGAGCCGGTCTCCGCGGAGAGATGGGACGAGGAGATCAGCGGCCAGAGGGTGGTGAGCTGTGTCTTCTCCTCTGTCGCCGTGGGTTGCCAGGGAAGGAAGGTGCGCTGAATGCCCAGCACCCGGTCGTACGAGGTGCCGGCGGTCCGCCCGGTCAGCGAGACACCCAGCTGGTAGACACCGTCCTCGCCGAGCCCGAGCTTGTCGACCGGTACGGAGAGAGCGAAGTCCTGGGGGATGCCGGAGGCGAGCTTCGGAAAGGTGACCTTGTACTTTCCACCGATCGGGGCCACATCACCCGAGGTGTTGCCGGAACGCGCGGCGACATCGTCGATGGCGGTCCTGCCGGACAGCCGGGGCCCCACCCGCAGATCCACCTGGGCACCGGTGACGGCGTTCCTGCCCTGGTTGGTCACCGTGCCCGAGATGGTGAGGGTGTCGCCCTCGACCGGAGCGCTCGGAGCCAGTGTGTTCAGTGCCACACGGACGGTACGAGAACCGGTGGCCTCCGTCGCAGCCTGGGCGGTCGGGGCCGTCGCACCGGCGAGCAGGCTCGCGAGCAGTGGTGCGCCCGCGATCAGAGAGGCTGTGCGCCGCAGCCATCGGCGGGCAGGAGAAGGGCCCATCCCCTGGAAGTCTGCCGCCTCGGCCACGCGCTCGCCCGTCCCTCGTCATCGTCTGTTGCCGTTGGTGGTTGTCGATTGATGCGTCCACGCATGGTAACGATGTGCGCTGTGGCGAAGTGCTGGGGACTGCTCCACATGATCGGAAGAATCTCATGCGTTGCGGCGATCCCCCGCATCGGAGCCCGGGGAGCTCGAAATCAGGACGCCCGCACGATCCGCGGCACGTAATCTTTTCTGTTGTGCCGAACGCCAATGAAGAAAATCCCAGCGCACTCAGCCAGGTGCAACGCCGCGCGGTCAGTGAACTGCTGCGGGTGTCCCCCGTCGCCGACGAACTCGCGCGCCGGTTCCAGGAGGCCGGATTCGGTCTCGCCCTGGTCGGCGGTTCGGTCAGGGATGCCCTTCTCGGCCGGCTCGGCAATGACCTGGACTTCACGACCGATGCCCGCCCCGAGGATGTCCTGAAGATCGTCAGGCCCTGGGCGGACGCGGTGTGGGAGGTCGGGATCGCCTTCGGGACGGTCGGCCTTCAGAAGGACGCCCGGGTCGGCGACACCGATCAGCGTTTTCTGATCGAGGTGACGACGTACCGCTCGGAGGCCTACGACCGGACCTCGCGCAAGCCGGAGGTGTCCTACGGCGACTCCATCGAGGAAGACCTCGTCCGCCGGGACTTCACGGTGAACGCGATGGCCGTCGCACTGCCGCAAAAGGAGTTCATCGACCCCCACGGCGGGCTGGAGGACCTCGCGGCCCGGGTGCTGCGCACCCCCGGCACTCCGGAGGAGTCCTTCTCCGACGACCCGCTGCGTATGCTCCGGGCCGCGCGATTCGCCGCGCAGCTGGACTTCGAGGTGGCCGCCGAGGTGGTCGCGGCGATGAAGGACATGTCCGGCCGTATCGAGATCGTCTCCGCCGAGCGGGTCCGGGACGAGCTGAACAAGCTCATCCTCGCCACCCACCCCCGCAAGGGGCTGGCGCTGCTCGTCGACACCGGGCTCGCCGACCAGGTGCTGCCCGAGCTTCCGGCGCTGCGGCTGGAGAGCGATGAGCACCACCGGCACAAGGATGTGTACGAACACTCGCTGATCGTTCTGGAACAGGCCATCGACCTGGAGGAGAACGGGCCGGATCTGGTGCTGCGGCTGGCCGCCCTGCTCCATGACATCGGCAAGCCCCGGACACGGCGCTTCGAGAAGGACGGCCGGGTCTCCTTCCACCACCACGAAGTGGTCGGCGCGAAGATGACCAAGAAGCGGATGACCGCGCTCAAGTACTCCAACGACATGGTGAAGGACGTCTCCCGGCTGGTGGAGCTGCATCTGCGCTTCCACGGCTACGGGACGGGTGAGTGGACCGATTCGGCGGTACGGCGCTATGTGCGCGATGCGGGGCCGCTGCTGGAGCGGCTCCACAAGCTCACCCGCTCGGACTGCACCACACGCAACAAGCGCAAGGCGAACGCGCTCTCCCGGGCGTACGACGGACTGGAGGAGCGCGTGGCGCAGCTCCAGGAGCAGGAGGAGCTGGACTCCATCAGGCCCGATCTGGACGGCAACCAGATCATGGAGATCCTGGGCACCGGACCTGGACCGGTGATCGGCAAGGCGTACGGCTTCCTGCTGGAGCTGCGGCTGGAGAACGGGCCGATGGAGTACGACGTGGCCGTCGCAGCTCTCAAGGAGTGGTGGGCCGCACAGAACTGAACCACGCGGGGGCCCATGTTTCACGTGAAACATGGGCCCCCGCGTGGTTCCCGGTGGATGCGAGGCGGTGTTTTCCGAGGCGGTGTTTCACGTGAAACACCGCCTTCCGCGTAGCAGGGCGACGGTGGCGGTCGTGTAGAGCACGGCAACTGTGATCACCAGCGGCGCCGACCGGCCGTCCTGCGGCAGCATCAGTGCGGCCACCGCGGCCGCCCCGACGAAGGCGACATTGAACAGAACGTCGTAGAGGGAGAAGACCCGGCCCCGGAAGGCGTCGTCCACCGTCGTCTGCACCACGGTATCCGTGGCGATCTTCGCGCCCTGTGTGATCAGGCCGAGGACGAACGCGGCCGCGAGCAGGGGAGCCGGGGCGAAAGGCAGCCCCAGGGCCGGTTCGAGGACCGCTGCCGCCCCCGCGCACAAGGCCATCCACCCGTACGGCCCGAACCGCCCCACCGCCCACGGCGTGAGGACCGCGGCGGTGAAGAACCCCGCTCCGGAGATACCGAGGGCGACTCCGAGCAGCGCCAGCCCATCGGATCCCCGCTCCGTCCAGGCGTATCGGCAGAGCATCAGCACCATCACCGTCAGTGCCCCGTAGCAGAAGCGCATCACCGTCATGGCGGCCAGCGCGCGAGTCGCGGCCCGTCGCTCCGCGAGATGGGCCAGCCCGTCCTTGAGCCCCTGCGCGGTGGAGGCTAGCGCGGCGCCCAGCCGGGGCTGGAGCGACGACCGCTCGGGGCCGAGCAGTTCGCGTCCCATCAGGAGCGAGGCGAGCGCGGCGCAGAGATAGAGCGTGGCGCCCAGCAACATCACCGCGGCATCGGAGTCCCCGGCCGTCAGCCGGACGGCGAAGGCGAGCCCGCCGCCCGAGGTCGCGGCGAGCGTCCCGGCGGTGGGGGAGAGCGAATTCGCGAGAACGAGACGCTCGTCGTCCACCACACGCGGCAGAGCGGCCGAGAGACCGGCGAGCACGAACCGGTTGACGGCGGTCACGGAGAGAGCCGAGACATAGAAGAGCCAGTCCGGTACGGAGGCCACGATCAGCAGCGCCGTACAGCTCGCCAGCAGGGCCCGCAGCAGATTCCCGTACAGGAACACCTGACGGCGCTGCCAGCGGTCCAGCAGTACACCGGCGAACGGGCCGACCAGGGAATAGGGCAGCAGCAGTACGGCCATGGCGGAGGCGATAGAGGCAGGAGAGGTTTGCTTCTCGGGGGAGAAGACGACATACGTGGCGAGCGCGACCTGGAAGACGCCGTCGGCCCCCTGGGAGAGCAGACGGACCGACAGCAGCCGACGGAAGTCCCTGAAGCGCAGGAGTACGCGCAGATCACGTACGACAGACATGTGGGCCAGAGTCACATACGCGGCGACGGTATATACGAGAAGGGTCCCCGGACCGCATGGCCGGGGGCCCCTCTCACAGCGGAGAGCCGAGCGTCTAACGCTCGACCTCACCGGCGATGAACTTCTCGACGTTCTCGCGTGCCTCGTCGTCGAAGTACTGGACCGGCGGGGACTTCATGAAGTACGAGGACGCGGAGAGAATCGGGCCGCCGATGCCACGGTCCTTGGCGATCTTCGCGGCGCGTACGGCATCGATGATGACACCCGCGGAGTTCGGGGAGTCCCAGACCTCCAGCTTGTACTCCAGGTTGAGCGGGACATCGCCGAAGGCGCGGCCTTCGAGGCGGACATAGGCCCACTTGCGGTCGTCGAGCCAGGCGACGTAGTCGGACGGGCCGATGTGCACGTTGTCGGCGCCCAGATCGCGGTCGGGGATCTGCGAGGTGACGGCCTGTGTCTTGGAGATCTTCTTGGACTCCAGACGCTCACGCTCCAGCATGTTCTTGAAGTCCATGTTGCCGCCGACGTTCAGCTGCATCGTGCGGTCCAGGACAACACCCCGGTCCTCGAAGAGCTTCGCCATGACGCGGTGCGTGATCGTGGCACCGACCTGCGACTTGATGTCGTCACCGACGATCGGGACGCCGGCCTCGGTGAACTTGTCCGCCCACTCCTTGGTGCCGGCGATGAAGACCGGGAGCGCGTTGACGAAGGCGACCTTGGCGTCGATGGCGCACTGCGCGTAGTACTTGGCGGCGGCGTCCGAACCCACGGGTAGGTAGCAGACCAGGACATCGACCTGCTTGTCCTTGAGGGCCTGGACGATGTCTGCGGGCGCCTCGGGAGACTCCTCGATCGTCTGGCGGTAGTACTTGCCCAGACCGTCGAGGGTGTGGCCGCGCTGGACGGTGACGCCGGAGGACGGCACGTCGCAGATCTTGATGGTGTTGTTCTCGCTGGCGCCGATGGCGTCCGCCAGGTCGAGGCCGACCTTCTTCGCGTCGACATCGAAAGCCGCCACGAACTCGATGTCCCGTACGTGGTACTCGCCGAATGCGACATGCATCAGCCCCGGGACCTTGGCCGCCGGATCGGCGTCCTTGTAGTACTCGACACCCTGCACCAGTGAGGCGGCGCAGTTGCCCACGCCGACAATGGCTACGCGAACAGAACCCATTCCGGTTGCTCCCTATGTGTTCTCAGTGTTCGTGATGAGGCCCTACGGCGATGCAGGGCCTCACGTGGCGTCGTCCGCGGACGGATCCGGCGGTCCTGGATGTCCCGGGGGCGTACCCCCGGAAGACGCGACATCCCGGTGCCGGGGCAGGCCGTCCGTTTCTTCGGATGCGCCTCGCGGTACAGCGGGGTCCTCCGGGGCGGACCGTCTCTGGTCCTGTCCCGCCCGCTCGCTCTCGATGAGCTCGTTCAGCCAGCGCACTTCGCGCTCCACGGACTCCATACCGTGACGCTGAAGCTCAAGGGTGTAGTCGTCGAGTCGCTCGCGCGTACGGACCAGGGAGGCGCGCATCTTCTCCAGGCGCTCCTCCAGCCGGCTGCGGCGGCCCTCGAGCACCCGCATCCGTACCTCGCGTTCTGTCTGCCCGAAGAAGGCGAACCGAGCAGCGAAGTGCTCGTCCTCCCAGGAGTCGGGGCCGGCGTGCGACAGAAGCTCCTCGAAGTGCTCCTTACCTTCCGGTGTCAGCCGATAGACGATCTTGGCGCGGCGCCCCGCCAGCGAGGCGGCGAGCGCGTCCTCCGGGGCACTGCCCGGCTCCTCGATCAACCAGCCGTTGGCGACCAGCGTCTTGAGGCAGGGGTAGAGCGTCCCGTAACTGAAGGCCCGGAAGACCCCCAGCGACGCATTGAGCCGTTTCCGCAGCTCATAGCCGTGCATGGGGGACTCGCGGAGCAGGCCGAGGACAGCGAACTCAAGGATGCCCGAGCGTCTGCTCATCCCTGCCTCCTCCGCCGTCCTGGGCTTTTATGCCGAGCCGATGTATCGACTCGATACATCACGACGATAGAACGGAGCGACGGTGGGGACAAGGGGCCATGGTGAACGGCGTCACATCCAGAATTCTCAGGGAGCAACTTGCCTGTTTTAGGGTGAACTTCATCTCTCGGAGGGTTTTGACCGTGCGTAGTCTGTGCGGCATGCAGACCACCGGGAACCGAGTGATGCCGGTACGTGTCAAGTCTGTCGGCTCACCGGATGCATGTTGGATGAGCCCGTCTCCGGGCCGGTCCGTATTGATTTCGGGGGACCGGAACTCAACCGCCGCTTCCAGGCCCACGTGCCTGCCCGAGGAGTAGTCGTTCGATGAGCGAGCACCGTCGCAAGCCGCCCCAGCCACAAGGTGAGGGGGGCGGTCGCGCCGCGGCCAGGCGCGCGGCGCAGCAGTCGTCAGGCCGCCGCGCCGCCCCTGCCCGAGAGACCACCGAGTCGCCCTCCGAGTCGTACGAGGAGGAGCGCCCCACCAGCAGGGCCGAGGCCAGACGGGCTGCCCAACGGGGTGGCAGGCGCGGTGGCGGCGGCGAGCCCGGCAAGAAGCGGCTGATCGACTATCCGCGGCACAACAAGACCGGCGTGCTTCGCTGGATGCCGTCGTGGAAGCAGACGGCGGCTCTCGGTATCGGCTTCGCCGGATCGGTGCTGATTGCCGGAAGCATCGCGTACGCCACGGTCGGGGTGCCCGATGTCAAGGAAGCGGCGGAGGCCCAGAACAATGTCTATTACTGGGCCGACGGCAAGCAGATGGCCTCCGCGGGAGCCGGTCCCAACCGGCAGATCATCACGATCGACAATATTCCCGAGGCGATGCAGAACGCGGTGATCTCCGCCGAGAACAAGTCGTTCAAGGATGACGACGGAATTGACTACAAGGGCATTGGCCGGGCGCTTTTCAATATGGCCAGGGGTGGAAATGTTCAGGGTGGTTCCACCATTACCCAGCAGTTCGTCAAGAACGCCCTGCTAGGTGACCAGAGCCAGACTCTGGACCGTAAGTTCAAAGAGATGTTCATCGCCATGAAGGTCGGCAACACGATGGGCAAGCCCGAGATCATGCAGGGCTATCTCAACACCTCGTACTACGGACGTGGCGCCTCCGGGATCCAGGCCGCAGCCCGTACGTACTACAACAAGGACGCGAAGGAACTCAACGCGAGTCAGTGCGCCTTCCTCGCCACCCTGCTCAAGGGGCCGACCTACTACGACCCGGCGGGTACCACCGGGATCGCGAACGCCACGGCCGAGGAGAACACGAAAAGGGCGAAGGACCGCTGGAGCTGGATCCTCGACGAGATGGTGAAGGACGGGCGTCTCGACGCCAGTGAGCGTGCCGATTACAAGGAGTTCCCGAAGCCTCTGCCGCCGAAGACGAGTGGGAATCTGAGCGGGCAGATCGGATATCTGGTCGACCTCGCCAAGGCGAACTTCATCAACAACAACAAGGAAGGTATTACGTCGGAAATCCTCGCCACCGGTGGTTATGAGATCCACACGACCTTCGACAAGAAGAAGGTCGAGGAGCTCGAAAAGGCTGTCACCAAGATCTACGACGCCAATATCGACCCCGAGAAGCGCCCGGAAACCGACACCCATGTCCAGTTCGGCGGTGCCTCCGTCGATGTCAAGACCGGAAAGATCGTCGCCATCTACGGCGGTCAGGACGCCACCAAGCACTTCACCAACAACGCCGACCAGACAGGCGCCCAGGTCGGATCGACCTTCAAGCCGTTCGTGCTCGCCGCGGCGATGAAGGACGGCAAGCGCGACCCCGAGCTCGGCCCGGACCAGTCCGATGACGAGCGCACCGTGGTCTCGCCGGACAAGGCCATCTACGACGGTGACAACAAGCTCAAGATCAAGAAATACGACGGGTCGGTCTGGACCAACGAAGAGGGCAAGGAGTGGCTCCAGAGGAACGACGGCGACAAGTCGTACGGTCCCATCAACCTGCGTGAGGCCATGCGGGAGTCCGCCAACTCCCCCTTCGTCCAGCTCGGCATGGACGTCGGCATCCCCCAGGTCCGCCAGGCCGCCGTCGACGCAGGTCTCCGCGACGACGACACCCTCTCCAAGTCCAGCGTGCCGTCCTTCTCGATCGGTATCTCCTCCCCCAGCGCCATCCGGATGGCGGGCGCCTACGCCACCTTCGCGGACAGCGGCCAGCAGCGCGACCCGTACTCCGTGACCAAGGTGGTCAAGGAGGGCAAGACCATCTACCAGCACGTGGGCAAGCCGAAGCAGGCGTTCTCCGCGCCGGTCGCCGACAACGTCACCGACGTACTGAAGACCGTCGTCGAGAAGGGCACCGGCACCAGCGCCCAGCTCTCCGGCCGCGAGGTCGCGGGCAAGACCGGCACCACCGACGGCAACAAGTCGGCCTGGTTCGTGGGCTACACCCCGCAGCTGTCGACCGCCATCGACATGTACCGGATGGACGACGACGCCAACAACGAGAACCGTAAGTTCGAGGAGATGTTCGGCACCGGCGGCCAGGAGAAGATCCACGGCGCGTCCTTCCCCGCCGACATCTGGCACGACTACATGGAGAAGGCGCTCAAGGGCGAGGACATCCTGAAGTTCCCCAAGCCCGAGCCCATCGGCGAGGCCGTCTTCGGCGGCGGCGCCGAGCCCTCCGAGTCCCCGAGCGAGTCCCCGTCCGAGGAGCCCTCCGAGTCCCCGAGCGAGTCCCCGTCCGAGGAGCCCTCCGAGTCCCCGTCCACGGAGACGCTCCCCGCCACTCCGTCCGCCTCCCCGTCCTGCACCAGGCTGTTCGGATGCGAGGACACCAGCACCAGCGGCGGCAGCAACACCAGCGGCGGCAGCGACCAGGGAGGCACTGACGCGGGCGGCGGCACGGACCCGGGCGGAGCCAGCACCTCGCCCACCCCGACCGCCGAGGAGAGCACCGACGAGGGCGGCGGAATCTTCGGCGGCCCCCGAGGCTTCGGGGCCACCCAGGACTGACCCCAGAACCCGGTCCGGGCCTGGGCGCCACGGACCCGCGGCGCCCACCACGAGGGCCGTCGCACCGACCACGTACAGACTTCTGTACGTACGGTGCGGCGGCCCTCGCCGTGCCCACAGCGGCGTACGGCAGGATGGGCGCCATGCCGAGCGCAGAAGAGAGAACCGTGCACCAGGACCGGCCGGACGTACCGCCCACGCGGCGCGACAAGGTCGCAGCGGCCGGCAGCGAACTGATCGGCGGACCGATCGGACGCCGGGCACTCTCCGGCAGCGGCCGGCTCACCCCCGTACAGGTCGTCGCGCTGGTGGCGATCGGGATGTTTGCGCTCGGCATGGTGCAGAAGATGCCCTGTTACAACTGGGCATGGTTCCGGGGCGTCAGCTCGCAGTACACCCACGCCTGCTATTCGGACATTCCACACCTCTACCTCGGGCGCGGCTTCGCCGACAACCTGGTGCCCTATTTCGACCGGCTCACCGGCGACATGCAGTACCTGGAGTACCCCGTACTGACGGGCCTCTTCATGGAGATCGCCTCCTGGCTCACGCCCGGCGGATCCATCCAGTACCGCGAACAGATGTACTGGATGGTCAACGCGGGAATGCTGATGATCTGCGCCGCGGTGATCGCCGTCTGCGTCGCCCGCACCCACCGCCGCCGCCCCTGGGACGCCCTCCTGGTCGCCCTCGCGCCCGCCTTCGCCCTCACCGCCACCATCAACTGGGACCTCCTCGCGGTGGCGCTCACCGCCGCCGCGATGCTGATGTGGTCACGCGGCCGGGCCCTGGCCTTCGGCATCCTCATCGGGCTCGCGACCGCCGCCAAGCTCTACCCCGTACTCCTGCTGGGACCGCTGTTCCTGCTGTGCTGGCGCGCCGGGAAATTCCGCGCGTACGGGACCGCCGTGCTGGCCACCGCCGCCGCCTGGCTGGCCGTGAACCTGCCGGTCATGCTGCTCGCGCCCGAGGGGTGGAAGAAGTTCTACACCTTCAGCCGGGAGCGCCAGGTCGACTTCGGCTCCTTCTGGCTGATCATCACCCAGCGCACCGGCAAGTCCATGGACGTCGGCAGCGTCAACACCTACGCGATGCTGCTGATGCTGCTCGCCTGCGCGGGCATCGCCGCCCTCGCCCTCACCTCACCGCGCCGGCCCCGCTTCGCGCAGCTCGCCTTCCTCGTCGTCGCCGCCTTCATCCTCACCAACAAGGTCTACTCGCCACAGTACGTACTGTGGCTCGTCCCGCTGGCGGCCCTCGCCCGGCCGCGCTGGCGCGACTTCCTGATCTGGCAGGGCTGCGAAGTCCTCTACTACCTGGGCATCTGGCTGTACCTCGCCTACACGACCAGCGGCGACGCCCACAAAGGACTTCCGACGGAGGGCTACCAGCTCGCCATCGCCCTGCACCTGCTGGGCACGCTGTACTTGTGCGCGCTGGTCGTACGCGACGTCCTGATGCCCGAGCGGGACAGCGTACGGACCGACGGCTCGGACGACCCCTCCGGCGGCGTACTCGACGGCGCGGAGGACAGATTCGTACTCGGCCAGGCACCCCACCCCGGACACTCCGACGCACAGATGACCGAAGGACCGCGAGTCGAATGGGGAGTACGCCCACCAGGGGCCGCCTGAGTGGCTCGACAGCCCTTTCGGGCTCAGGGACAGCAAAAAGGGGCCACCGAGGGCTGAAAAGCCGTCAGCGGCCCCTCAGGAGCCCTCCCGGGGCTGTCAGCGGTCGACGATCCGGTCGAACTGCGTCGTCGTATGCCGCAGATGAGCCACCAGCTCATCACCGACCTGCGGCTCCTGGGCATCCGAAGGCACGAACAGAATTGACACCTGCATGTGCGGCGGCTCCGCGAACCAGCGCTGCTTGCCGTCCCAGACGAACGGCGACAGATTGCGATTGACCGTCGCCAGACCCGCCCGCGCCACCCCCTTGGCCCGCGGCATCACACCGTGCAGCGCCTTCGGCGCCTCCAGACCCACACCGTGCGACGTACCCCCGGCAACCACCACCAGCCAGCCGTCGGAAGCGGCCTTCTGCTGGCGGTAACCGAACCGGTCGCCCTTGGCGACCCGGGTGACATCCAGCACGGAACCGCGGTACTCCGTCGCGTCATGGTCCCCGAGCCACAACCGCGTACCGATACGGGCGCGGAAACGGGTCTGCGGGAACTGCTGCTGCAACCGGCCCAGCTCCGCGGAGTGCAGATGACTCACGAACATGGTGTGCAGCGGAAGCCGTGCCGCCCGCAGCCGGTCCATCCAGGCGATGACCTCCTCGACCGCGTCGGAACCATCCGTACGGTCGAGCGGAAGGTGCAGGGCGAAGCCCTCCAGACGCACGTCCTCAATGGCCGCGTGCAACTGGGCCAGCTCCTCCTCCTTCACTCCGTGGCGCTTCATCGAACTCATGCACTCGATGACCACCCGGGCACCCACCAGGGCGTACACACCATCGACGGACGACACCGAACGGATCACCCGGTCGGGCAGCGGCACCGGCTCCTCGCCCCGCCGGAACGGCGTCAGAACGAGCAGATCACCGCTGAACCAGTCCTTTATCCGAGCGGCCTCGTAGATGGTGCCGACCGCCAGCGTGTCGGAGCCGAAGCGATTGGTCTCATCGGCGAGACGCTCATGGCTGAAGCCGTAGCCATTGCCCTTGCAGACCGGGACGAGCCCGGGGAACTGCTCGATGACCGACTTCTGGTGCGCCCGCCAGCGCGCGGTGTCGACGTAGAGGGAGAGCGCCATGCCGGTCCGGGACCTTTCTCTTGGCTGCGGTAGGAGAAGCGTGGGAACAAGAAGGAGGCAACGATCTAACGACGCGACATATACATGTCGAGCGCCTTGTGAAGCAGCTTGTTGAGCGGGAAGTCCCACTCACCGATGTACTCGACGGCCTCACCGCCAGTACCCACCTTGAACTGGATCAGACCGAAAAGATGATCGGTCTCATCAAGAGAATCCGAGATACCCCGCAGGTCGTAGACCGTGGCACCCATCGCATAGGCGTCACGCAGCATCCGCCACTGCATCGCGTTCGACGGCCGGACCTCACGCTTGTGATTGGCGGAGGCACCGTACGAGTACCAGACATGACCACCGACGATCAGCATCGTCGCCGCCGCGACGTTCTCACCCTCGTGACGGGCGAAATAAAGACGCATGCGATTGGGGTCCTCGGTGTTCAGGACCGACCACATGCGCTGGAAGTACGACAACGGGCGCGGCCTGAAGTGATCCCGCTCCGCGGTGATCTCGTACAGCCGCTGCCACTCGGCCAGATCCTCGTAACCGCCCTGCACCACATCGACACCGGCCTTCTCGGCCTTCTTGATGTTGCGCCGCCACAACTGGTTGAAGCCCTTGAGGACATCGTCCAGCGAACGGTTCGCCAGCGGCACCTGGAAAACGTAACGCGGCTGCACATCACCGAAACCGGCACCGCCGTCCTCGGCCTGCTGCCAGCCCATCTTGCGCAGCCGGTCGGACACTTCGAAGGCACGCGGCTCGATATGCGTCGCCTCGACATCGCGCAGACGCTTCACATCCGGGTCCTGGATACCGGACTTGATCGCGCCCGCGTTCCAGCGCCGGATCACGACCGGCGGTCCCATCTTCACCGAGAAGGCACCCTGATGCTTGAGATGCGCCAGCATCGGCTGCATCCACTCGTCCAGATTCGGCGCGTACCAGTTCAGCACCGGGCCCTCGGGCAGATACGCCAAGTACCGCTTGATCTTCGGCAACTGACGGTAGAGAACCAGTCCCGCACCGACGAGCTGATCGTTCGCGTCGAACCAGCCCAGATTCTCGGAACGCCACTCCGTCTTGACATCAGCCCATGCCGGGACCTGGCAGTGACTCGCCGCGGGCAGGCTCTGGATGTAGGCCAGATGCTGCTCACGGCTGATGGTCCTCAGGGTCAGGGTCATACGGGGCGCTCCTCGGCAGGTGTGTCCCCATGGATACAGGGGCTCCGGCTCTCGCGCCGAAGCCTACTGCGCCGATGGAGCGTCCCGTCTGGCTGTGGGCCGCAGAGCCGCTAGCCGATGACTCCGCCGAACAGTCCGCCGTGCGCCATACCGAGGAAGAAGCCGACCGCCGAGGCACCCAGCCCGATGATGGTGAGGAACCGTTCACGAGTTGTCACGGAGATGAACTGTCCGTAACCGCCGGTGAGGATTCCGATCAGTCCCACCCATGAGCTGAGCAGATGCAGGTGGTGGAAGAACGCCGAGACGAAGGCGAGCACGCCCAGCGTCAGTGTCACCGCCATCAGGGTGTCCTGGAGCGGATGAGGTTTCCCGTCCGTCGCGAGGAGAGAGGTCGCGGAGCTCGGTCGCATTGCCTGTGCCATCTGGCACCTCCTGGCCTTGCCGGAAGGCGGCACATCGTAGTGCCGCGCACATCCGATGAGTACAGATTGCGTCCAAGGGCGGCACGATTTCAACCGGAAGCCGGTGTGCGGGTAGTCTGTACGGTCTGCACCGGTGTCTGCCCAGGCCAGAAGACGATCCCCCGCTCACCGAGCCGGATTGTCAGTGGCTGCGGATACCGTTGCTTACGCATCACGACCCTCCTGCCACGGATCGACCGTGGCCGCTGAGTCCAAAGGAGGTGGGTTCCACATGCGTCACTACGAGGTGATGGTCATCCTCGACCCCGATCTCGAGGAGCGAGCAGTCTCCCCGCTGATCGAGAACTTCCTTTCCGTCGTCCGTGAGGGCAACGGAAAGGTCGAGAAGGTCGACACCTGGGGCCGTCGTCGTCTCTCTTACGAGATCAAGAAGAAGCCCGAGGGCATCTACTCGGTCATCGACCTCCAGGCCGAGCCTGCGGTCGTCAAGGAGCTCGACCGACAGATGAACCTGAACGAGTCGGTCCTCCGGACCAAGGTCCTTCGTCCCGAGACCCACTGAGCTTCCAGCTCAGAGGGCGTCGGGTTCGAGCATTCGAGTAGCAGCAAGCAGCCAGAAGCAATCCCCGCCGAGAGGTTCACCCAATGGCAGGCGAGACCGTCATCACGGTCGTCGGCAATCTCGTCGACGACCCCGAGCTGCGCTTCACCCCGTCCGGTGCGGCGGTCGCGAAGTTCCGTGTCGCGTCCACACCCCGCATCTTCGACAAGCAGACCAATGAGTGGAAGGACGGCGAAGGCCTGTTCCTCACCTGCTCGGTCTGGCGTCAGGCGGCGGAGAACGTCGCGGAGTCGCTCCAGCGGGGCATGCGCGTCGTCGTGCAGGGCCGGCTGAAGCAGCGGTCCTACGAGGACCGTGAGGGTGTCAAGCGCACGGTCTACGAGCTGGACGTCGAGGAAGTCGGCCCCAGTCTCAAGAGCGCCACGGCTAAGGTCACCAAGACCACCGGCCGTAGCGGCGGCCAGGGCGGCTACGGCGGCGGCCAGCAGGGCGGCGGTGGCGGCAACTGGGGCGGCGGCTCCGGTGGTGGCCAGCAGGGCGGCGGCGGTGCACCCGCCGACGACCCGTGGGCGACCGGCGCACCGGCCGGCGGCGGCCAGCAGCCGCAGGGCGGCGGGGGCAATGGAGGCGGCTGGGGCGGAAGCTCCGGCGGCGGCTACTCGGACGAGCCTCCCTTCTAAGGGCGGGCTCGCACCCCACTTCTTGATCACACAGGAGAGACACCATGGCGAAGCCGCCTGTGCGCAAGCCTAAGAAAAAGGTCTGCGCATTCTGCAAGGACAAGACCCAGTACGTGGACTACAAGGACACGAACATGCTGCGGAAGTTCATTTCCGACCGCGGCAAGATCCGTGCCCGCCGCGTCACCGGCAACTGCACGCAGCACCAGCGTGACGTCGCCACGGCCGTCAAGAACAGCCGTGAGATGGCGCTGCTGCCCTACACGTCTACCGCGCGATAAGGGAAGGGTGACCGAATAATGAAGATCATCCTCACCCACGAGGTCTCTGGCCTCGGTGCCGCCGGCGATGTCGTCGACGTCAAGGACGGCTACGCCCGCAACTACCTGGTCCCGCGCGGTTTCGCGATCCGCTGGACCAAGGGCGGCGAGAAGGACGTGGCGCAGATCCGCCGCGCCCGCAAGATCCACGAGATCGCCACCATCGAGCAGGCCAACGAGATCAAGGCCCGCCTCGAAGGCGTGAAGGTGCGTCTGGCCGTTCGCTCCGGCGATGCCGGCCGCCTCTTCGGCTCCGTCACCCCGGCCGACCTCGCTTCGGCGATCAAGTCCGCCGGTGGCCCGGATGTCGACAAGCGTCGCATCGAGCTCGGTTCGCCGATCAAGACCCTGGGCTCGCACCAGGTGTCCGTGCGTCTGCACCCCGAGGTTGCCGCGAAGCTCGGCATCGAGGTCATCGCCGCGTAAGCGCGAAGCTCGATTGAGCATGGAGAGGGCCGTATCCCGTCAGGGGTACGGCCCTCTCGCTCTGCCGGGGTTCGGGCGCCGGGCCTTCGGGCCGGCGGGGTTCCGGCTCGGGGCTCCTCGATGTTTCACGTGAAACGGGGCGCACAGGCTGATCGGGCACCCGCCCGCGTCAGCGAACGGCGCCGGTGATGAGCCAGCGGCCGGAGCGAGTACGCAGCCAGAGCGTCAGCAGGCGGACCGTCATCATCAGCCCCATCGCCCACCAGAGGGCTGTCAGCCCGCCCCCGAGGGCCGGGACGAGCAGGGCGACGGGTGCGAAGACGGCCAGGGTCACCACCATGGCCCGAGCGAGATACGGGCCGTCCCCCGCGCCCATCAACACCCCGTCCAGGACGAAGACGACTCCCGCGATCGGCTGGGAGACGGCTACGACCAGCAGGGCCGGGAGCAGTGTGTCCCGCACCGCTTGGTCACCGGTGAACAGCGGGATGAACAGCGGCCGCGCGAGCACGATCAGCGCGCCGAGCAGAACCCCGGACACGATCCCCCACCACACCATGCGGCGGCAGACTTCCTGGGCGCTCTTGGTGTCACCGGCTCCGAGATAACGGCCGATGATCGCCTGGCCCGCGATGGCGATGGCGTCGAGAGCGAAGGCCATCAGGCTCCACAGCGACAGAACGATCTGGTGGGCCGCGATATCCGTGTCCCCGAGGCGGGCGGCGACCGCGGTGGCGATCATCAGGACCGCGCGCAGTGAGAGCGTACGGACCAGCAGTGGTACGCCCGCCTGGGCGCTCGCCCGTATCCCCGCCGCGTCGGGCCGCAGCGACGCGCCGTGCCGGCGCGCTCCTCGTACCACCACCATCAGGTAGACGGCGGCCATGGCGCACTGGGCGATCACCGTGCCCCAGGCCGAGCCGGCGATGCCGAGGCCGGCACCGTAGACCAGGGCGACATTGAGCACGGCATTGGCGGCGAACCCGCCGATGGCGACATACAGCGGCGTACGGGTGTCCTGGAGCCCGCGCAGCACACCCGTGGCGGCGAGTACGACCAGCATGGCGGGGATGCCGAGGCTGGAGATCCGTAGATAGGTGATGGCGTACGGGGCCGCGGTGTCCGAAGCGCCGAACAGCCCGATCAGCCACGGCGCGGTGGGCAGTGTGACGGCGATGACGGCGGCGCCGAGCAGAAGGGCCAGCCAGATGCCGTCCATGCCCTGGCGGATGGCGGCGGAGAGATCGCCCGCGCCGACTCGCCGGGCGACGGCGGCCGTGGTGGCGTAGGCGAGAAAGACGAAGATGCTCACCGCGGTGGTCAGCAGGGCGGCCGCGATGGCCAGCCCGGCAAGTTGCGGGGTGCCGAGATGGCCGACGATCGCGCTGTCGACCATCACGAAGAGAGGCTCGGCGACGAGGGCGCCGAAGGCGGGAACGGCGAGTGCGACGATCTCTCGATCGTGTCGCCGGCGCCCTGTCCCGGGCGGAGCGGGAGCCTGTGTCATGCACTCAATCTAATCTTCCACAGGTAAGTGATGCAAGATACTAGTGGCCCTTACGAAGCCCGATGATCGGGCCCGGTTGGCGCGCTGCTTGTTCTGATCCTGGTCCAGTCGGGAAAGTTTTTCTCCCCCACAGGCGGTGGACGGAAAAATGCCAGGTCAGAATGGTTGTGCCGAAGGCGATATGACTTTGTCCACAGTGCTGTCCCCCGGTCCGTGCACAGGATCGTCCGAGTTCTCCACAGCATCTGGCGCGTCGTCCACATGGCCTGTGGATAACAAGATTGGCTGACGTCGCTGACGGGCCTACCGTGGACCGGCGTCCGACGCGCCGGAACCGGAGTCAGGCCTCTCGTTTTGTCAGTGTCGTGCCGTAGAAAGATAGGCACGGCGAGGTCCGTTGAGCGGACGTGAGGAGGTGGCCGGTGAGCATTCCCGAGCCATTGGACGACCCCTGGACCGATGCCGGTCCCAGTGACCGTCTGCCTGTCTCCCGGCAGCGCCGTGGGGAGGGCCGGGGCCGGGGGGACCAGCAGGAGCGCGGCGACGACAGCGGCTCCTGGGGCGGCGGCTCCCAGGGCTTCGAGCGGGTTCCCCCGCAGGACCTCGACGCCGAGCAGTCGGTTCTCGGCGGCATGCTGCTGTCGAAGGACGCGATCGCCGACGTCGTGGAGATCATCAAGGGCCACGACTTCTACCGACCCGCACACGAGACCGTCTTCCAGGCCATCCTCGACCTCTACGCCAAGGGGGAGCCGGCCGACCCGATCACGGTGGCCGCCGAGCTGACCAAGCGCGGCGAGATCACCAGGGTCGGCGGACCCTCGTACCTGCACACGCTCGTCCAGTCGGTGCCCACCGCGGCCAACGCGTCGTACTACGCCGAGATCGTCCATGAGCGGGCGGTGCTGCGGAGGCTCGTCGAGGCCGGTACCAAGATCACGCAGATGGGATACGCGGCCGACGGGGATGTCGACGAGATCGTCAACTCGGCGCAGGCCGAGATCTACGCGGTCACCGAGCAGCGGACCAGCGAGGACTATCTGCCGCTCGGCGACATCATGGAGGGGGCGCTCGACGAGATCGAGGCGATCGGCTCGCGCAACGGGGAGATGACCGGCGTACCGACCGGCTTCACCGACTTCGATGCCCTGACGAACGGCTTGCACCCCGGTCAGATGATCGTCATCGCTGCCCGTCCCGCCATGGGAAAGTCCACGCTCGCGCTGGACTTCGCCCGTGCCGCGTCGATCAAGAACAATCTGCCCAGCGTGATCTTCTCCCTCGAAATGGGGCGCAACGAGATCGCGATGCGTCTCCTCTCGGCCGAGGCACGCGTCGCGCTGCACCACATGCGCTCCGGCACGATGACGGACGAGGACTGGACCCGGCTCGCCCGTCGTATGCCCGATGTGTCACAGGCGCCGCTCTACATCGACGACTCGCCGAACCTCTCGATGATGGAGATCCGGGCGAAGTGCCGTCGTCTGAAACAGCGCAACGACATCAAGCTGGTGGTCATCGACTACTTGCAGCTGATGCAGTCCGGCGGTGCGAAACGCGCCGAGAACCGCCAGCAGGAGGTCTCGGACATGTCGCGAAACCTCAAACTGCTCGCCAAGGAGCTGGAACTGCCGGTCATCGCACTGTCACAGCTGAACCGTGGCCCCGAACAGCGCACCGACAAGAAGCCGATGGTCTCCGACCTGCGAGAGTCGGGCTCCATCGAGCAGGACGCCGACATGGTGATCCTGCTGCACCGCGAGGACGCGTACGAAAAGGAGTCTCCCCGTGCGGGCGAGGCCGACCTCATCGTGGCCAAGCACCGTAACGGACCCACCGCGACGATCACGGTGGCGTTCCAGGGCCACTACTCGCGCTTCGTGGACATGGCGCAGACCTGAGCCGTGGAGTTGTGGGGTCTCAGATGCCGTGTCCTTTCTCATCCGGGATGTCCACCGCGTGTCCAATAGGACACGAAGGTGAGAATCATGCCTCTTGATCGAGTGATTCCCCTCTTCGTCTGCAGGACTGTCCCTGGTCGTCTTCTGTGTGCGTGACGAGGGCAGGACCCCAGCGTTTGGCGGTCGGCGGGGGTGCTTCGGAAGGCATGGGGTCGGTCCGATGGGTACAGCGGTGGCCACGCCGGTACGGCTGAGTGTTCGGCGTGGTGACGAGGCCGTGGTGGAGAACCTGGAGTGGCAGTCGGTGCCGCTCGGGGGTTCTGCGGTGGCGGACGTTTCGCTGGTACAAGGGGCAGCAGCACTCCTCGGGTACGTAATGGTCGGCGACCCGTGCGGGACCATGTGATCTACGAGTCCCGGCTGGAGCTGGGCTGGCTGTTGTTCGCCGACTTCGCCCCGGAGGTGCGGCACATTGTCGCCCAGCCGTTCCTGCTCAAGACCGACATCGATGGCAAGGTCCGCAAACACATCCCGGACTATCTTCTGCTGACCGATGCCAGGTCCACTGGTCATGGACGTCAAGCCTCGCCACCGGTTGAAGAAGCCGGAGGTGGTCTTCACGTTCTCCTGGACACGAGAGGCGGTCACCTCGCGGGGTTGGAGGTACGAGGTGTGGAGCGAGCCGGCCCCAGCCGTGCTGGAGAACATCAGGTTCCTTGCCGACTACTGCCGCGTTTGGCTGTTCGATCCGGACCCGGTCGGCGTAGGGCCCGGAGGAATCCAGGCCTACAAGTTCGTCCTCCCGGCCGGAAGCGACGCCGCCGAACCCGATCTGCGCACCCACGAGGGCTACGACTGGGTCTATGCCCTCAACGGAACGCTCCGCCTCGTACTCGGGGAGCACGACCTCATCCTCAAGCCCGGGGAGGCCGCGGAGTTCGACACGCGCCCCCCGCACTGGTTCGGGGCCACCGGTGCTGGTCCCGTCGAGTACTTGAGTCTCATGGGGAAGCAAGGCGAGCGCGCGCATGTCCGCGCAGCGCCGGGATGATGGCGCTGAACGAACGGTGACCGTCTCGGCCGGTCCGCGTTCACGGGTTTGGCCGGCTCGCTCACCGCGTCGGCGCAGCGGGTGTCCGGGGCGAGGGTGACAGCGGGCGGTGCCACCGGTAGATGTGGTTCATGACTTCTTTGGAAGAGCTGCTGCCCGGTACGCAACGGGCTTTGTCGCGTCGTGTCGCTCTCGCGCAGGCAGAGGGGCGTGCGCCCTCGCTGGTTGCGGCGGTGGCGCGGGAGGGGCGGATGGTGTGGACGGGCTCGCGGAGTTGTGGGGACGGGCATGTCCCGGATACGGATACGCAGTACCGTATTGGGTCGATCACCAAGACCTTTACGGCCGTTCTGGTGCTTCGGCTGCGTGATGAGGGGTTGTTCGCTCTCGATGACCCGCTGGAGAAGCATCTTCCGGGGACCGGAGTGGGTGGGGTGACTGTCGCTCAGCTTCTCAACCACAGCGCGGGGCTGGCGGCGGAGTCCCCGGCCCCGTGGTGGGAGCGGACTCCGGGGGCAGTCCGTCCCGGGCTCGCGGACGTTCTCGGGGAGGGGCCCGTACTGCATCCGGCGGGCAGACGGCATCACTACTCCAACCCCGGTTACACGCTGCTCGGTTCGCTTGTCGAGGCGGTGCGTGGGGTTTCCTGGGAGGAGGCGTTGCGGCGTGAGGTTCTTGAGCCGCTGTCCATGACGCGTACGAGTGCCCGGCCGGTCGCTCCGTACGCGGAGGGCTGGGCCGTGCATCCGTGGGCCGATGTGATGATGCCCGAGCCGATGGAGGATCTGGGGCTGATGGCCCCGGCAGGTCAGCTTTGGTCGACCGCTGCGGATCTTTGCCGGTTCGCCGTTTTTCTCGCCGAGGGGGACGAGCGGGTTCTGAGCGCGGCGTCCGTGGAGGAGCTGCGGACGCCCGCGGTGGCGCCCGAGCCGGGGCAGGGGGACGCCGGGTATGGCCTCGGGGTGCAGCTGGCTCGTCAGAAGGGCCGGGATCTGGCCGGGCACACGGGTTCGCTGCCTGGATTCGTCGCGTGTCTGTGGATGAGTGTGGAGGACGATGTGGCGGCCGTTGTGCTGGCCAACGCCACTTCCTTTCCGGGGATCGGGGCGGTTGCCGCGGATCTCGTCGCTATCGTGGCCGAGGCCGAGCCGCGGATTCCCGAGTCATGGCGGCCGTTGCCCGAGGTCGACCGGACGCTGCTGGCCCTTACTGGACCGTGGTACTGGGGTACGCAGGCTGTGGCGGTGAAGCTGACGGCGGAGCGGGGCCTGGAGCTGCATCCGTTGCGGGGTGGTGGGCGCGGTTCGCGTTTCGTCGTACGGGCGGATGGTGAGTGGACGGGGCTCGACGGCTATTACGCGGGAGAGGTTCTGCGGGTGGTCCGCCGACCGGATGGTTCGGTGAGCCATCTCGACCTCGGGTCGTTTGTCTTCACCCGTGAGCCGTACGGGCCGGTCGATGCGATTCCCGGTGGTGTGGACAAGGAGGGCTGGCGTGGCCTCGGGGAGTAGGCGCCGGTGATGTTTCACGTGAAACCGGGCCTGCCGGTCGTTTCACGGTAGCGCGGGGCACGAGTCCCGCGCTGTACGCACGCGCACGCATCACGGCTGTGGGCCCGTCTGCCCGTCTCTCCTCGCGTATCAGTGCTGAAGCCTCACGTATCAGTGCTGAAGCGCGTGGAGCTTCGCTCCGTTGTTCCATGCTTCCAGCAGGCCACGGTGGACCGCTGTCATCTCGTGCCGCGCGGCCAGCAGCAGGGCGTCACGGGTGAAGGGCATGTCGCGACGAGCAGTGCGATATCGGCTTTGTAGTCGAGCTTGGCCATGCCGATGAACTGCTGTACGTCGCCGCTGGTGATGGTCGCCGCAGGGGTACGCGCCTTGCACTGCACGATGACGCGTCGCCCGTCGGGCGTGCAGGCCACGATGTCGGCTCCGGTATCGCCGTGGCCGCCGGTGACCATGACGGGGTCGCAGCCGTCGCGTCGGCACAGCCATGCGATGTGCTGTTCGAACTGACGCGGGTCCATCGCGTCGAGTGCGCCCATCGACCCTGCTGCCTCGCGCTCGCGGAGGACGCGCTTCAGCCGGGTCGCTTCGGCGTCGAGCATCCCGATCCGGGCGCGTTGTTCGCTGTCGTTCTGGATGGCGATGTTGAGAACCGGGACGACGGCCCGGCCGATCGTGGTGCGGACCATGTCCTCGGTGATCCGTACGGTGTAGGTGCCGTCGTGGGTGGCCATGTGCTGGTCGACGGCTTCGGTGATCCGTGCGTCAACCCAGTCCGCGAGCCTGTGGATCAAGTTGTCCACAGGATCGGAGCGCTGCTCGGGCTGGTGCTTCTCTTCCACGTCGAGCAGGTGGATACGTGCCTGACGTGCGACGATGCTGTCCCGGAGGAGCATCGGGGTATTCAGGACGGCGCGTCGGGAGAAGACAGCCAGGGAGCGGCTGTGGGACTTAATTCCACTGAGTTGCTTGAAGCAACTCAGTTGGTCGCCGCTCAGAATGCGGTATCCGTTGGATTCGAGTTCCTCCCGGGTGACGGGACCCAGACATATGCCCTGCCCCCTTGCTGGAGGCGACGAGTGACTTTGGCAAGGGATGCGGTTTCAGATACTCAGCTTGAATCCGATATGGGAGGGAGCGAAGCCCAGCCGTTCGTAGAAACGGTGGGCATCGGTGCGGTCGGCGTCGGAGGTCAGCTGGACGAGTCGGCAGCCCTGGCGGCGGGATTCGTCGATGGCCCACTGGATGAAGCGGGTGCCGAGTCCACTGCCGCGTTCATCGGCGTGGACGCGTACGGCTTCGATGATCGAGCGGGTGGAACCGCGGCGGGAGAGGCCGGGGACGATCGTGAGCTGGAGTGTGCCGATCACTCGGCCGTCGCGTACGGCGACCATGAGGTGCTGGTTCGGATCGCGGGCCAGGCGTTCGTAGGCCGTGGTGTACGGGGTGAGGTCGTCGGGGGATTCGCGCTGTGCGCCGAGCGGGTCGTCCGCGAGCATCGTCACGATGGCGGGGATGTCGTGGGGTGCGGCGGGTCGTATCTCCGGGTCGCTCATGATCGGCAGGGTACGCCGGGGCTGGGGCCGGAGACGGTGGGCCAGTCAGCTCGTCGCCAGGTTCAGCGGTGCGAATCGGCGGGTCCAGTCGCCCGGAGGGGCGGGGATCCTGTGGGTCATCACGGTGGTCCGGGCGATCGGCTCCAGGCCATGCTCCTTGCCCCAGGTCAGCAGTTCCCGGTGGCGAGTGTCGATGTTTGTGCGTACAGGGTGGCCCGGTTGTGTGGCCAGTGAGGAGAGCAGCGCTTTCGCTGTCGGTGTGTCGTGGGCGATCAGGGGGCCGATGACATCGGCTGTGGGGCTGGGTGAGGCGGCCGCGTATCCGGTGAGGGCGGATCCTTCTTCCGTGACGTGGAGCCGGTCGGCGTAAGCGGGAAGCCGCATGAGGGTGGGGGTGCGGTCGACTCCGAAGGCCTCGGTGTCGAGTCGGATGATGGCCGGCAGGTCTGCGGCGGTGGCGGCGCGGGTGGTGATCGCGCGGGTGGTGTTCTCGGGGGTATCCCGTGGGGGGTGGAAGTGCCCTTGTACGGTCTCGGCCTCGCCGGTGTCGGTGAAGCCGAGCTGTTGGTAGAGGGGGCGGCCGTGCGGTGTGGCGTAGAGGGTGAGGGGGGTGGTGCCCGCCTCGTTCAGTACGTGGGTCATCAGGTGTCGGCCGAGGCCCTGTCCGGCGTGGCGTTCGGCGACGAGCATCATGCCGACGGCGGCGAGTCGGGGGCCGTAGGAGGTCAGTACGCAGGCGGCTGCCAGGCGTTTGCCCCGGGGGTCTTCCGGGTCGTTGATGCCGTATCCGGTGCTTGCGGTCAGCAGGAAGTTCCACCGGTGTTCGTCGCGTGCCCAGCCTCGGTCTTCGGAGAGGTCCGCGCAGTGTGCGAGGTCGTCGGTGGTCAGGGGGCGGATCGGTAGGGCGATGAGCGGTGTCGGCATGGGGTCAGGCTGTCGGAGCCGGTGATTGTGCGTCCACCGTTTTACGGGAAGTGGCGAGTAGTCGAAAGGGTCGACTGCGGTGGGTGGGGTTCCAGGGGTACGTGGTCCAGATTCAGTGGCGTAGGGCGAGGCCCCCGGGGGTGCCGAAATGGGAACAACGCTTCGGTGAGGAGGGCGAGCGGAGGGATGGGGATGGTCGGCCGGTTGGTGAGGGATCTTCACTGCCCGGTAGGTGGACTGTGGGGTGGTGGGGCGTCGGTGGTGGAGGCGGTGGCGCTGTGTGTCGGCAGACCGAGGGTGATTCCCGGCCAGCTTGCGGAGGCGGCGGGATGGGCGATGAGGAGTACCCCGGTGGGTGGGGCGCTTGAGATGTTTCACGTGAAACACGGTGCCCGGCGTCTCTGTGGGCGGGCATCTGCTGACGGAAGCAGCTGTACGTACTAATCTCGGCGTACATGGCGAGTGTGCGCAGACTTCATCTCTTTGACCTCGATGGAACGCTCATCCGTGGTTCGGCCGCTGCGGTGGAGATCTCCCGGCAGTTGGGGCTGGATGCCGAAATCGCGGAGCTGGAGAGTGAGTTCCTGTCCTTGGGGTTGGCTACGGATGAGTTCGCGGTTCGGGCCAGGGAGTTGTGGGCCGGGCTGACGGTGGCGCAGGTGTCGGCGGCGTTCGAGGGAGCGCCTTGGCTGGCCGGTATCCGTGAGGTGTGGGCGGACATCCGGGAGCGGGGCGATTATTGTGCCGTTGTCTCCCTCTCACCCGACTTTTTTGTCTCTCGGCTGTTGGGCTGGGGTGTACACGCGGCGCATGGTTCACGCTGGCCGGTTCTGCCGTTCACCGAGCCGGTCGACCGGGCGGGCATTCTTACGCCGGCGTCCAAGGTGGAGATCGCGGGCCGACTGTGTGCGGAGTTCGGGGTGAGGATGGACGACTGTGTTGCCTATGGTGATTCGATGTCGGACGCGGAGATCTTCGCGGCGGTTCCCAGGGCGGTGGCGGTGAACGCGGACCACCATCTGGTGGGGCTTGCCACCCATACGTATGTGGGGGGCGATCCGCGGGAGGCCTATGAACTGGTGTGCTCGCAGCAGTAATACTCTGACCCGGAGGTGCTGCGCACAACGTGGTGGGGATCCGGCGGATGGGCGCGAGGGTGATGGCAGCCTAACGGCAGATCCGGTGCTGATGACCGGACTTCGAGGTCTTTGTCCCCTGTGGTGGTACGGCCTGTCATGCTGCGGCGAGAGGAACTGCGGGCGGCGTTGCCGGTAGTTCTGGTCAGAGCGGGGATTATGTGCGTATTCCGGGCCAGCGGAAGTGCGCAGACCGACTGAAAGATGTTCGAGGCGAGGCACACCATGGACGCTCCGACCGCTACGTCGGCCGACAACGGCACTTCCGGGGACGGTGGCACCTCCGGGAGCGCCGGTGGGAGCGGCTGGTTCGCTCCCCGCAGGGCTCCGGGCGGCGGTGGCGGCCGGCCGGATTCCGGTGCGGGCGGTGAGGGGGATGTGGAGGGTCGGGACCGAATACCGGTTCCGAGCCGTTCTCTCGCCTCGATACGCCCGGTGGGTTCCGGTGGGACTCGTCCCGCGCCGCCCCGGCGTGAGGGCGGTGACGGGCAGGATGTCCGCGCGGATACCGTTCCCCGGCAGGCGGCTCCGGCGGATTACGTTCCCGATGCCTTCCGGCCACGCGACAAGGGGCCGCGTGGTGAAGAGGGGCCTGCCGCTCATCCTCAGGTCCCCGAAGGCCCCGTAACACAGGTCGGTGATGGTGTGCCGTCCTCCGCCGCGGCGGAGGAGGCTGTACGGTCCGCCGCGGCGCGGCCGGAGCTGTGGCCCGATTCCGTACGGTCTCATCCTGTCCAGGTGGATTCCCCGGGGCCCGAGGCTGCGCGGCCCGAGTTTTCACGGCCGGAGTCCGCGTTTTCGGTGCCCGACGGGCTGCCCGAGGGGGGGCCCGTGGCTGCCGGGTCGGGTGTCGCCGAGTCCTTGCCGTTGGAGGCGCCTGTGCCGACGGAGCTGCCTCCGGAGGCCGGGGCCGGTGCGAGGGCCGAGGTACGGGACGCCATCGAGGCCGGTGCGAGGGCCGAGGTCGGGGCGGCCGGGGTTCCGCGTATCGAGGTGGCTCCTGTCGATCCTCATGCCTCGCCCGACGCGGTTCTCGTGCGCCGGACCATGGCCGAGATCGCGCCGGTCGCCGATCAGGTGACGTCGTACTTCTACTCGTTGCTCTTCGTCCGTCATCCGGATCTGCGCGGTCTGTTCCCCGTGGCGATGGACGCTCAGCGAGACCGGTTGCTCAAGGCGCTGCTGACGGCCGCCGAGCATATGGATTCTCCGGCCGTGCTGACCGGTTATCTGCGTCAGCTGGGTCGCGGGCACCGTAAGTACGGTACGCAGGCCGCGCATTACCCGGCTGTGGGCGAGGCGTTGATGGGGGCGTTGTCCCGTTACGCCGTCACCAGTTGGGACGACGAGACCGAGGACGCGTGGGTCAGGACGTACACGACCATCTCGCAGATCATGATCGACGCGGCGGCGGAGAACGAGCGGCATGCTCCTGCCTGGTGGCAGGCGGAGGTGGTCTCGCACGAGTTGCGTACCTCCGAGATCGCGGTGATCACGATCCGTCCGGATCAGCCGTATCCGTTCCGTGCGGGGCAGTACACGAGTCTGGAGACGCCCTGGTGGCCGAGGGTGTGGCGGCACTATTCCTTCGCGTCGGCGCCCCGGCCGGACGGTCTGCTGTCGTTCCATGTGAAGGCGGTGCCGGCGGGGTGGGTCTCCAACGCCCTGGTGCATCACGCGGTCCCCGGTGATGTGCTGCGCCTCGGTCCGCCGGCTGGTTCGATGACGGTCGATCACAGTACGGACAACGGTCTGCTCTGTCTGGGCGGCGGCACCGGCATCGCGCCGATCAAGGCGCTCATCGAGGATGTGGCCGAGCACGGGCACCGGCGCCGGGTCGAGGTGTTCTACGGCGCGCGCAGTGATCAGGATCTGTACGACATCGAGACGATGCTGCGGCTGGAGAGCGAGCATCCCTGGCTCGCGGTGCGTCCGGTGGTCGCGGAGGGGCCCACACAGGGGCTTACGGGTCAGCTTCCCGAGGCGGTGCGCGACTACGGTCCCTGGCATGAGTACGACGCGTATCTGTCCGGTCCGCCCGGGATGATCCGCAGTGGTCTCGACGCGTTGAAGGGGGCCGGGATCCCGTCGGAGCGGATCCGGCACGACTCCTTGGAGGAGCTGGTGGCGGCCGCCGACTAGGCGCGGCCGGGGGCGGGAGCGGTCAGCTCAGGTCGGGGGCGTGCATCGCGCGTACGCCTTCGATGTTGCCGTCCAGGTAGTGCCGCAGGGACAGCGGGACGAGGTGGACGGCGGCGATTCCGACGCGGCTGAACGGCACCCGGACGATCTCGTACTCCCCGGTCGGTTCCTCGATCTCCGGGCCGTGACGCAGGGAGGTGTCCATGGACGCGAGGTGGCAGACGAAGAAGTGCTGCACTTTCACGCCGGTGACACCGCCGTCGGCGATGTGTTCCACGGTGTCGACGAAGCAGGGCACCACGTCGGTGATCTTGGCGCCGAGCTCTTCGTCGACTTCGCGGTGGAGCGCGTCGACGACGGTGGCGTCGTCCGGCTCGACCCCGCCGCCGGGGGTGAGCCAGTAGGGGTCGACGCCGGGTTTGGTGCGTTTGATCAGGATCAGATCGTCGCCGTCCAGCAGGATGGCGCGTGCGGTGCGCTTGACCACGGGCCGTTCGGTCATGGGAAGAGGTTGGCCCGTGGGGGCCCGTCTGAAACGCCCGCGGGGGGTGCTGTCACCAGTCCACCGCCGCGCGCAGCAGCCATTCGTGCGCCCGAGCGATCGGCGGAAGGGCGAGGGTGCCGGTGCGTACGACGAGGAAGTAGGTGCGCAGCGGGGGGACGGGCGGGTCGAGGAGGGCGATGACTTCTCCGCGTTCGAGTGCTCTGGCGCAGAGGTAGCGGGGCAGGACGGCCAGTCCGGCGCCGGCCGCGGTGCATTCCAGGACGGCGCGCAGGTCGGGGGCGATGACGGTGGCCGCGGCGGCGGGGCGGGATTCGAAGACGGTGGCCCAGTAGCGGGAGACGAGGGGGAGGGATTCGTGTACTTCGACGACCGGGAGCTGTTCCAGTACGACATGGCCCTCGCGCAGTACGTCGTGGCCGAGGCGGGCGGCCCAGCGGGGGGCCGCGACCAGGACGTGTTCCTCGTCGCAGAGGGGGGTCGCGGTGAGCAGTCCGCCGCGGGGGCGGGCTGTGGTGATGGCGAGGTCGTGGTGTCCGGCGGCGAGGCCTTCGAGGGTTTCCACGGGGCCGCTGAAGAACGAGGTGCGCAGGGCGAGGCCCTGGGTGGTGAGGGGGGTGAGCGCGGGGAGCGCGCGCAGGGAGGTGAATTCGGGTGGTCCGGCGAGGTGGAGGGTGCGTACGCCGGAGTCCTCGTCGAGTCCGGTCTCGGCGATCTCGACGAGTGCGTCGAGGTGGGGTGCGGCGCGGTGGGCGAGTTCGTCGCCGATGGTGGTGGGGGTGACGCCGCGGGCTTGGCGGAGGAAGAGCGGGCGGCCGAGCTGTCTTTCGAGGGTGCGGATCTGGCCGGTGACCGCTGGCTGGGAGAGGCCGAGGAGTGCGGCGGCCCGGGTGAAGGAGCCGGCGCGGTGCACGGTGACGAAGGTGCGCAGCAGGGCCAGGTCCATGTGCTGTCTCTCCTGTTCCGTGCCTCGCCCCCGTGGCCGCTTCGGACCGTTAACTATAAATAAGTCGATAGGTCGCTGTCGCTACTGTGATTGGACACTGACGCAGAGTCAACTAGCCTTGGGAAAATGGTTCTCCGCGCGTGAAGCGTGCGGCGCGTGGAACCTGGGACGGTCCGAGCCATGAGGGGGGAGGCTCGGACCGTCTGTCATGGCTGCTGTCCGGATCCCGGTTTCCCGGTTCCGTATGTTGCTATCTCCGGTGTGCGGCGTCAGCGCGCGGTCTCGTCCAGGGCGCGCAGTACGTCGGCGGTCAGGTCCTCGGGGTCCTCGGCCCCGGCGGAGAAGCGGATGAAGCCTTCCGGTACGGCGTCGCCGCCCCACCGTCCGCGCCGCTCGGCGGTGGACCGTACGCCGCCGAAGCTGGTGGCGTCGTCCACGAGCCGGAGGCTGCCGAGGAAACGTTCGGCCCGGTCCCGGTCAGGCAGGACGAAGGAGACCACGGAGCCGAAGCGGCGCATCTGCTGTGAGGCGACGGGGTACGAGGGGTCGCCGGGCAGTCCGGGATAGCGCAGCCCGCTGATCTCGGGGCGCTGTTCCAGGGCGCGGGCGAGCAGCAGGGCGTTGGCGCACTGCCGGTCGACGCGCAGCTGGAGGGTGGCCAGGGAGCGGTGGGCGAGCCAGGCCTCCATCGGCCCGGGGATCGCTCCGACGACCTTGCGCCAGCGCCGTACGTCCGCTGCCAGTCGTGGATCGCGGCTGGTCACATGGCCGAGGAGGATATCGCCGTGGCCTGTCATGCCCTTGGTGTCGCTGGCCACCGAGAAGTCCGCGCCGAGTTCGAGCGGGCGTTGGCCGAGCGGGGTGGCGAGGGTGTTGTCGACGGCGACGAGGACTCCGGCGGCGTGTGCCTCGCCGACCAGCCGGCGTATGTCGCAGACATCGAGGCCGGGGTTGGACGGGCTCTCGATCCAGAGCAGCCGCGCGCCGTCGAGGACCCGCAGCTGGGCGTCGCCCGCGGTGGGCGCGGTGCGTACCTCCACCCCGTACGCCTCCAGGCGCTCGCGGAGCAGGGGCAGGGCCTGGTAGCCGTCGTCCGGCAGGACGACGGCGTCGCCGGCGCGCAGCTGGGAGAAGAGGACAGCGGAGATCGCGGCCATTCCGGAGGCGAAGGCGACCGTTTCGACGGTCTCCCCGGGCGCTTCCAGTTCGCCGATGGCGCGTTCGAGATGCGTCCAGGTCGGGTTCTCGTCCCGGCCGTAGGTGTACGGTCCGGTCGGCTCGCCCGGCAGGTGGAAGTGGGCGGCGAAGACGGGGCCCGGCAGGGTCGGTTCGTATTTGACGGGGTCGGGGAGTCCGGCTCGGACGGCTCGGGTGCCGTCGCCGAGGGGGCGGTCAGTCATTGTCGTCGGGGAGCACGATGTTGAGCGCCCAGGACACGATCGAGATGATCAGAGCGCCGAGTACGGCTGTCCAGAAGCCGTCGACATGGAAGCTCAGGTCGAGCTTGTCCGCGAGCCAGGAGGTCAGCAGCAGCATCAGGGCGTTGATCACCAGGGTGATCAGCCCGAGGGTGAGGATGAACAGGGGCAGGGTGAGGAGCTTCACCACGGGCTTGACGATGAAGTTGACCACGCCGAAGAGCAGCGCGACGAGGATGAGCGTCAGGGCCTTCTTGCCGGTGCTCTCGCCGGTCAGGGTGATGTCCTGGATCAGCCAGATCGCCACTGCCAGGGCTGCCGCGTTGGCGATCGTCTTGACTACGAAATTCTTCATGGTCTGATCGTGGCATGAAGGCATTCCGACTTGATGAGCTGGAGGCGGAGCGTGCCGCCAACGACGGCGCGTATCTGCAGTTCGTGCGTGAGCGCAACATGTCCGTGGGGCTGTACGCGCTGGACGCGGGTACGACCGACCCGCAGCAGCCGCACCGGCAGGACGAGGTGTATTTCGTGGTCAGCGGGCGGGCGTCGATCACGGTCGGGATGGAGACGACGCAGGTCGGCCGGGGCAGTGTCGTCTATGTGCCGGCGGGTACCGCGCACAAGTTCCACCACATCACGGAGGATCTCCGGGTGATGGTGGTGTTCTCGCCACCCGAGGGCTGACCGCCCCGGCGCCCGTCTGCCCCGGCGCCTGCGCCTGTCCGTCCCCGTTCCCGGCCGCCCCTGTTCTCGCTCCGGCCCCGCCCCGGCCCTTACTCCGACCCTCAGGCGCGCCTCAGGGGCGGATCAGGGGAGAGCGGGGGGTACGGGCCCCCCGCGGGCGCCGTCCCGGCTCTAGCATCGAGGGTGTACGGCGGATTCTTGAGTCACTCGGTGAAGCGAGGTAAGGGCGATGGCGGTGCGGGAGATACTCACGGGAATGCCGTGGTGGGTGAAGTGGATCGCGGTGCCGGCGATCGTCATCGTGGTGTTCGGCGGGCTGATCATGAGTGTGTTGGCGTTCGTGATCGGGGTGCTCTTCAAGGTGCTGATCTTCGTGGCGCTGGTCGGCGGTCTGATCTATGTCGTACGCAAGTTCATGTCGTCCTCGTCGTCCTCCCGGGGCGACTGGTAGGGCTGTCGGCCCGTATGACGGTTAGCCCGCGAGAGGGAAAGGTGAAGGGGAAACCATCCCTGACCCTGACCTGCCCCTAGAGTGGCAAATCTCTGCCGCACCCTGGGAAAACATCATTGACGATCGCCCTGACCATGGGTTTGTGCGATCTTTCCGGGTGGGGCCTCAGGGTTTCTCGGGTCCGCGTCAGGTTCCTTCGGTCCCCGGATTCCCGGTCCCCAGGGGTGCGGCGGGCGCGCGGGGGCGGCCCCCGCGGGCGGGCCCCCGCCCGTCACCACGCCTGGGGGTGACCTTTGGCCACAGCTACGACTACCGCGGCCCCTACCCTGATCGGTTCGGTGCAGCGAGCGCTGCGACTGCTGGAATCGGCGGGTTCCCATCCGGACGGAGCCCCGGCCAAACAGCTGGCGCGCGAGACCGGACTGCCACTCGCCACCGCCTACCACCTGCTGCGCACGCTGACCCATGAGGGCTATCTCCGCCGCGAGCGAGGTGTCTTCGTGCTCGGCGGCGCCGTGCAGCGGCTGGCCCGGGGCGAGGCTCCGCAGGACTGGCGGGGCAGGATCGCCGATTCGCTCGGGCGCTGGCACGACACCCTCGGTGTCCCGGTGTACTTCGCGGTCTATCACGAGGGCGAGATCGAAGTCGTCGCCGTGGCGGACAGCCCCGAGGCGCCCGCGGTGGACGAGTGGGCGGACTTCCGCGAGACGGCGCACGCCCATGCGATCGGGCAGTGTCTGCTCGGACAGCTCGACGAGGCGTCGCTCCGGGACCATCTGGACCGCTATCCCGTCCGTCCGCTCACCCCGTACTCCGTGCCCGACCGCCCGGCGCTGATGGAGCGTCTCGCCGCTCGGGGGCGGGCGGATCCGGTGGTGGAGCGGCAGGGGTATGTGCTCGGCACCGTCTGTGCCGCCGTCCCGGTCACCGCTGGATCCGCGGTGGCCGCTTTGGCTATTTCTGTACCTCTTCAGCGCCAAGGGCGGCTGCTTCCGGCAATCGAACGGTTACGCAGAGAGAGTAGATCGTTGCTGAGTGCACTCGACTTCTCTATCAGTATCTGAAAAATTACTCCTTGTGATCTGCTAGCGCTTACAGGACGATTGCGTCAAGAGGGTCAACGGGGATCATTCCCAGCCACTGCTTCATCTACTCCGGAGTACACGATGCGCGAGTCGGTCCAGGCCGAGGTCCTGATGAGCTTCCTCGTCTCCGAGGAGCTCTCGTTCCGTATCCCGGTGGAACTCCACTACGAGATGAGGGATCCCTACGCGGTGCGGATGACTTTTCATCTGCCCGGAGACGCCCCTGTCACCTGGACTTTCGGCCGCGAGCTACTGCTCGACGGCATCAATACACCCAGTGGAGACGGTGATGTGCATATCTCCCCGACCACACCGGAGGATCTCTCCGATGTTCATATGAGGCTTCAAGTGGGCGAAGACCACGCGCTGTTCAGGGTCAGCGCCGCACCGCTGGTCGCCTTCCTCGACCGTACGGACCGACTGGTGCCGCTCGGTCAGGAGCGGACGCTCAGCGATTTCGAGGGCAATCTGGAGGATGCGCTCGGACGCATCCTTGCCGAGGAGAACGCAGGCTGAACGGGGCCGTCCGGGTGGTTTCGAGGCCGTACCGACAGCGGGTGGTACGGCCTCGGGCCTCCCGGCCCCCTCCGGGACCGTACGGCTACTTCTTGCGGCGGCGGCCCCGGCCGCCGAGCGTGCGTGCCGAGATGCTCGGCACCGGTGTGGAGAGGGTCTCCTCCCGCCCCGCGGGTGCCGGACCGTCTGTGTCCGGTCCGGAGCCCGTGGGGGTCGGCTGAGCCGTGTTCCCAGGGGTCTGCCGGTCGGCCGAGACCACCAGGGCCGCCAGCGCGGTGGTCACCGGGACCGACGCGACCAGACCGATCGAACCCACCAGGGTCCGTACGATCTCCTCCGCCACCAGCTCGCTGTTGGCGACCGAGCCCACGCTCGACTGCGCGATCGAGAAGAGCAGCAGCAGCGGCAGCGCCGCACCCGCGTAGGCGAGCACGAGCGTGTTGACGACCGAGGCGATGTGGTCCCGACCGATTCGGATGCCCGCCCGGTAGAGCGCGCGGGGCCCCATCGTCGGATCCGCCTGGCGCAGCTCCCAGACCGCCGAGGTCTGTGTGACCGTCACATCGTCGAGGACACCGAGCGATCCGATGATGACGCCCGCCAGCAGCAGACCGCTCATATCGATCTCGGGGTAGAGGCCGTGGATCAGCCCGGTGTTGTCGTCCGTGTTGCCCGTCAGGCTCGCCCAGCCGATGAAGAGCGATCCCAGCAGGCCGATCAGCAGCAGGGAGATCAGCGTGCCGAGGACCGCGACCGAGGTGCGGGCCGTCAGACCGTGGCAGGCGTAGAGGGCGATCAACATGATCGCGCTGGCCCCGACCACCGCCACGATCAGCGGGTTCGAGCCCTGAAGGATCGCGGGCAGGATGAACAGCGTCAGAATGGCGAACGAGACGACGAGCGCGACCAGCGCCATGACACCACGCATCCGTCCCACCGCGATCACCGCGAGCGCGAAGATGCCGGCCAGCAGCGCCATGGGGAACTTGCGGTCCACATCGGTCACCGAGTATTGGAGATCACGGGGCGCGTCGGGTGCGTATGCCACCACGACGCCCTGTTTCACGTGAAACTGCCGTGGTGCGTCCGGCTGGACGACCTCGACGAAGGTCCGGCCCTTCTCCTTGCCGGAAGTCACCTCGACCGTCGCCTTCTTGCACTCCCCGGTCTCCCCCCGCGCCGCCTCGCGTCCCTGGGGCGTCGAGGTGCCGGAGGACGGGATCTGCGAGGCGTTCACGTCCTTGCAGTCGACCCGCTCGATCTGCACCACCCGGCCCTGCTCGGTCTGCCGGTCGAAGCCGACCCCCGTGCGTTCGTGCGCCGGAGCGCCGCCCGGCCAGAGCACGGCGAGCCCGATGACCACCGCGGTCGCGAACGGGATCAGAACCGCCGCGATCACCTTGCGGAGGTGTCGGGAGACGGGTGCGGCGGGGCCGTGGCTGTGCGAGTGGCCGTGCGGTTCGTGAGTCTGCTGGGATGAGGTCACCGACCGATCATCGCAAGAAGGGTGGGGCCCTCTGTTCAGCACGCCGGAAATGACGCTAGCGTGGGGGCACCTTTGCACACGCGGGAGCTCGGAGCACCGGGCTGAGAGGGCGCTGAACGAGGGGTCCCGGGACTTTTCCCCGGACGCCTGAGCTGCGCCGACCGCTGAACCTGTTACCGGGTAATGCCGGCGTAGGGAGTAGGTCTCATGACCGTTCAGGACACACGCACGCCTGCCTCGGATTCGGGGAATCCGGACGGGACCGTAAGGTCCATCGGCTGGCACAAGGGATATGTCCGGGGTTCCCGTCCGGATCTCCAGGTGCCGGTCCGCAGGGTGCACCTCACCACGGGCGCGGATGTGACGCTGTACGACACGTCGGGGCCGTACACCGACCCCGCTGTCGACACCGAGGTACGCCGGGGCCTCGCGCCCCTGCGGGAGAGCTGGATCATCACGCGCGGCGACACCGAGGAGTACGAGGGCAGGCCCGTCCGCCCCGAGGACGACGGGCTCAAGCACACCTCGCCGCGCGGGGGGCTGCTCCGGAGCGGAGCGACTGATCTGCGGGGCCTCGACGCGGTGTTCCCCGGCCGTCCGCGCAGGCCGCGGCGGTCCAGGGGCGGGCAGCCGGTGACACAGCTCGCGTATGCCCGCCGAGGGGAGATCACCCCGGAGATGGAGTACGTCGCGATCCGCGAGAACGTGCCCCCGGAGGTCGTACGCGAGGAGATCGCGGCCGGGCGTGCCGTACTGCCGGCGAACGTCAATCACCCGGAGACCGAACCGATGATCATCGGGAAGCGGTTCCTGGTGAAGGTCAACGCCAACATCGGCAACTCCGCGGTCACCTCCTCCATCGAGGCGGAGGTGGAGAAGATGACCTGGGCGACCCGCTGGGGCGCGGACACGGTCATGGACCTCTCCACCGGCCGCAATATCCACACCACCCGGGAGTGGGTGCTGCGCAACTCCCCCGTGCCCATCGGTACTGTGCCGCTCTATCAGGCGCTCGAAAAGGTCGACGGCAAGGCCGAGGAGCTGACCTGGGAAATTTATCGGGACACGGTGATCGAACAGGCCGAGCAGGGCGTCGACTACATGACGGTGCACGCGGGCGTACTGCTGCGGTACGTGTCGCTGACGGCCCGTCGCAAGACGGGCATCGTCTCGCGCGGCGGATCGATCATGGCCGCCTGGTGTCTCGCGCACCACAAGGAGTCGTTCCTGTACGAGAACTTCGAGGAGCTGTGCGAGATCCTCGCGGCCTACGACGTGACGTACTCCCTGGGCGACGGTCTGCGGCCGGGTTCCATCGCGGACGCCAACGACGAGGCGCAGTTCGCGGAGTTGCGCACGCTGGGCGAGCTGAACTCGACGGCCAAGCGGCTGGGGGTGCAGACGATGATCGAGGGCCCTGGCCATGTCCCGATGCACAAGATCAAGGAGAACATCGACCTTCAGCAGGAGATCTGCGAGGAAGCCCCGTTCTACACGCTCGGCCCGCTGACGACCGATGTGGCTCCGGCGTACGACCACATCACCTCCGGTATCGGCGCGGCGATGATCGCGTGGTGGGGGACGGCGATGCTCTGTTACGTGACGCCGAAGGAGCACCTGGGGCTGCCGAACCGGGATGACGTGAAGACGGGGGTCATCACGTACAAGATCGCGGCTCATGCGGCGGATCTCGCCAAGGGACATCCGGGGGCGCAGGAGTGGGACGACGCGATGTCCGACGCCCGGTTCGAGTTCCGCTGGGAGGACCAGTTCAATCTGGCGCTCGACCCGGACACGGCCCGGGAGTTCCATGACGAGACGCTCCCGGCGGAGCCGGCCAAGACGGCGCACTTCTGCTCGATGTGCGGTCCGAAGTTCTGCTCGATGAAGATCAGTAAATCCATCAATGAGAAGTTCGGCGGCGGCGAGGCTTCGCCGGAGTACGACGAGGCCGCTGTGCAGGGCATGAAGGCGATGTCCGAGGAGTTCAAGGCCCAGGGCAACAAGGTCTACCTGCCGATGGCGGACTGACGCCTGCGCGTGGCTGAGCCCTTCCTCGGTCCTCGGGGGAGGGCTCAGCCACACACGGCTCACTGGGCTTGGCAGGGCCCGGCATCCGACTACCGGATGGCCGGGCCCCGTCCGGACCGCCAGTCGTCGATCCGCTTGCGGATGCTCGGGACCATGGCCAGGCCGTCCACGTCATCCGGCTTGAACCAGGCCACCTCGAACGACTCGTCGGACACTCGCAGTTCTCCGCTCGTCGGCCGAGCGAGCAGGCAGATGGAGAACTCCTGGCGCACTTCGCCGTCGTCGTAGGCGAAGACGTGGCCGGGGTTGGTGTAGGTCCCCACAATGCCCGTGATCTCCACGTGGATGCCGGTCTCTTCGAAGGTCTCCCGGATGCCGCACCCCGCGAGTGATTCGCCCAGCTCCATCTTTCCGCCGGGCAGCGCCCACATCCCGTTGTCCGTACGCCGCTGGAGCAGGATGTGGCCTGACTCGTCCACGACGACCACTGAGGCGGCTGGAACGAGGCTGTTGGGCTTCGGTGCGTTCGGGTCGTCCTCGTAGTCACGCCTGGCCATGTTGCGCTCCCTCCCAGATGTTGCGCCCGCGACTCCAGAGTTCTTCGACGTGATCGGCGAACTGATCGAACATGCCGTCGTCCTGCGCTCGCCTCAGGTGCATCATCGGCGAGTCATGGCCGACCCTGCGGGCGAGGATCGGCGTCACGATCATCTCGTCATCGAACCGGAAGACGGACAGGTTGACGTGCCCGGTCTCGAACCGCCCCTCGATGTCCCCGACGTCCCGCAGCCGTTGCAGCTCGCTCAGCGTTACGGCGATACGGGTGGACAGGGTGAGCGGGACGCCTTCCTCGGCCTCGCGAGCCCGGGTGACAGGACTGTCCGGATCGCCGATGAGGAACCGGATCCGGCAACCGGTCCGGGCCTTCCGGCGGAGCGCGCCGGCCAGGTTCGCCTGTTCCAACCACAGGAAGTAGTTGGTGTATCCGGCGAACGTCAGCTCACGCTGCGCCTTGGTGATGAGCGACCGCCAGAGCGCGGAGGGTGCGGCTGATCGATACGGGAACACCTGGATGACCTCGCGGTCTGGTCCCGTCTTGAGTGCCGAACGGACGGCGGTTGGCCACAAGGTGGCTTCCTCCTCTCCCAGCGCCTCGCAGGCCGCCCATCGATGTCGGGCGTGGGGGATACGGGTGGGGTTGGCGATCCATCGGCTGACGGTCTTGCCATCGACGTCGCATGCCTCTGCGAGCTGCGCTTCGGTCATCTTGGCATTCGCCATCGCACGGCGGAGAGCGTGATTCATAGTTCACCTCTTTGGCCCGTAGGGGACGGGACGAACCGTATCGATGAAGCGTCCCAAACGTCCCGCAAACGCGGTAGGAACGCCCTGGCATGCGGCGAGAGCATCAGATCGTGACAGGGCTTCAGCTCTTCGGGATCACCGATCATGCCAACGCGCTCGAAAGGGGGCTCTCCCATGCCTGACGCTGCGTCATTTCCGGTCCCGCAGGAGTGGGACGTTGAGCCGGACCCGTTGGCTGTTCCGTCGGCCCGTCGGCTGGTGGTCGAGATCGCGCGGTTCTGGCGCGTGCCGCTGTCGGACGACGCATTGCGCGATGTCGAGTTGTGCACGAGCGAGCTGTTGGCGAACGCCATGGAGCACACGAAGGCTCGCTGCAAGGTGACGCTGCGTTGGACAGGCATCCATTTGCGGGTGGAGGTCGTGGACACCAGCCTCCGGCTCCCGAATCCGGACTCGGCGCAGGACACCGTGACCGGCGGCCGGGGTCTGATCCTGGTCGCGGGGCTGTCGCACTCGTGGGGGTGGCATCCCGCAGGGGCCGGGAAGGTCGTCTGGTTCGAGATCGCGGCCGACCAATTGCTGACGGGAGACGCGCGACTCGCCGTGCTCGTCCATGCCGCACAGGCCCGGCCGGATCCCGTCGCGCAGATCGTCTGACCCCTCAAGCTCCGCCTGGCCAGGCTAGGGAATCGCGGCCGGGCGGATCGGCGGCGCCGACCGCTTCAACCCCCACGGTCGGCGCCGTCACAGCTCCACACCCAAGTGCCCGAAGCACAGGGCGATTCACCTCAGACCTTCCGCCCAGAGGTGGGCGGAAGCCATGAAGGAAGGAGCACCACGTGGAGAACACCACGAAGAAGCCGGCGCCGGAGACGAGCGGGCTGCTGGTCGCGGTCGAGGAGTTGACCGCCGTCCAGGACCGGTACGACAGCCTCCGCTCCGACAACGCCGGATCGTCCGGCGACTCGCCGTGGCCCGGCGGTGACGGCAACCTGACCGACGTCGCGTAGGACCCGGTCATCCCAGGGGCGGGGCTTCACAGCTCCCGCCCCGTTTCCCGCACGCTCCCATGGAGGTACGTAGTGGAACACCGTCTGGTCACCGCCATCGAGACAGCCCTGGGCTGGGACAGCTGCGAGCCGATCGGCAACAGCTTCGCCCTCGGCCGGATCGAGGACGACGCGCTGCTGTCGCGCATCCTCACTCCCAACAAGTTGCTCGACGTCGCGATGCGACGCAGCCTCAACCGGCCTCAGTTCCGGGCCTTCCAGAAGGGCGAGGAAGTCCACCCGGCCGTGTACTTCACCGACACCGTCAGCCCGCGCGGACAGTCCATCCCGATGGCCAACATGCACCGCCTCGGCGACCTGCTCCGGCAGGGCGCGACGCTGATCATGGACCAGGTCAACGTCTTCGACCCCACCATGGAGGTCACCTGCCGCGCCTTGCAGTGGTGGGCGCACGAGCGGGTGCAGGTGAACGCGTACCTCACCACCAACGACGCCGCCGGCTTCCCGCTGCACTGGGACGACCATGACGTGATCGTCGTCCAGCTCTCCGGGGAGAAGGACTGGGAGGTGCGAGGCACCTCGCGCACGGCGCCCATGTACCGGGATGCCGACCCCAACAACACCCCGAGCGACACCGTGATCTTCAACGGCACGCTCCAGGCCGGCGACGTCATGCACATCCCGCGCGGCCACTGGCACCAGGCCACCCGTACCGGGAGCGGGGCCGGTCACAGCCTCCACGTCACCTTCGGCATCACCAAGCGCACTGGTGCCTCCTGGGTGGCCTGGCTGGGCGACTGGTGCCGTGAACAGGAGGTCTTCCGCCTCGACCTCGACCGTTCCGGTTCCGGTAGTGGCGCGCTCGTGGAAGCCGCCACCCGCCTCGTCGGCCAGCGCGGACCGGCGGACTTCCTCGCCGCCCACAGTCAGCAGACCACTCCCGGGCGCCACGTGCCCTACCTCGGCATCTTCGGTCCGCTCCACGGCGCGGTGTGCACGGCCCACTTCCCGCCCCGGATCGCGGAGCACGGGGACATCGTGGACGTGTGGGCGGCCGGGAAGAAGCTGACCTTCGCCGCCAAGGCCCTGCCCGCCTTGCGGCTGCTGCTCAGCGGCCGCCCGGTCCAGCTCGACCAGGCCGCGGCCGTCGCCGGGACCGAGATCCACGAGGTTGCCGAGATCCTGATCAAGGAGGAGCTGTGCGCACCGCTGACCGACGAGTTGTCCTCGGGCTACACCGGTCTCGTCACCGACGCGACCTCCTGACCAGCGCCCTGGACCTCGGCGTCACCGCACTCGACACCGCCTCGAACTACCTCGGACACCGATCCCACAGCACCCTCGCGGCGGGCGCCGCCGACCTGCTCCCGAAGTTGTCGATCTCCACCAAGGTCGGGTACTTCGAGGACGGACACAGCCTTGACCCTGCTCGACTCCGGGGCGCTGCCGAGCAGGCTGTGGTGGACCTCGGCCGCGAGCCGGCCACGGTGCTCCTGCACAACCCCGAGCACTCCGCTCCGGATGCCGAGACGCTGTCGCAGGCGTGTGCGGTCCTGGTCGACGCGGCGGAGAGAGGACTGTGCGGTTCCTGGGGGATCTCCACCTGGGACCCGCGCTCGCTGGTCGGCATCGACCTGCCCCGGCCCGACACGCTGATGGTCCGCTCCGGCCTCCTGGTCAGCAGCAGCGTCCTCAACGCCGCTGAGGCCCTGGTGACCGCGTGGCGGCCGACCACGGTGTGGGGCATGAGCCCCTTCGGCGGCAGCACCACCGCCCCCGTGTGGGCGAAGGTGGACCCGAGGATGTTCCTGCGGTCTCCAGCTGCTGCCACACCGGTGCAGGCGGCTTTCCGGGTCGCCTTCGCGCTGCCCGCAGTGGACGCAGTGGCCGTCAGCACCGACAACGCCGAGCACCTGCGGGAACTGCTTGGCGGCCTGGGGCACGAGATCGATGCCGAGGTCGTCCAGGCCTACCGGCAGCTTCTGCGTCAGTCCAGCTGAAGCTCCTTCACCGCCTGCTCCGCCAGCGCGCGAGCACCATCGCGGCGCGGGTCCTCGGAATGCCCGTACGGCCCGAGGATCTTCGCCGCGACGAACAACGTCATCAGCTTGCCGTCCCGGCTCGCGAAGTCGGCGCTCCGCTCGACGCGGACCCGATCGGCCAGCGCCGGTACGGCAAGCGACGCCCCCCACAGCGTGGCCGCGTCCAGGCCGCGCGGGGCCATCCCCCAGTCCTCCCAGTCGAAGACGCAGAACTCCGGCGCTGTCACGTTCGCCCAGTTCAGATCCGCATGCGCCGGACACCACTCGCTCACCGTCGCATCGACAACTGGGAACACGTGATGGATCGTCCGGATCACCAGCTCCTGCGTGATGGTCTCCGTGTCGGGGGTGGCGATCCGGTTCGTCCGCTGCTGAGCGAGCGCGTCGAGAGACGCGTTCAGCTGTGCCCACCACCCGGGAGGTAGCTCGGGGTCGTCCGCCACGACTGCGGACCCCACGGGCTCGGCTGGTAGGAGCTTGGTTTCGTCGGCTCGCCACATCACCGGCTCGGCCTCATCCCGCCATGCGAGGCCGGCCAGCCACGCGGGTTTCGCGATGCCGTCCAGTGCCTCGGCCGTCGGCGTGCCGTCCCCGCCCTGCACGCCGATCCGGTCCAACCCGCGCCGCTCGATCCGCACCCACGTGCCGCGCCCGGTGCGAGCGCCTACGGATCGACGCTTGCGGACAACCGTCGCACGATCGAGCTGGGTCCCTAACGCGGTCTCGACCCGTTCCAGCACCTCGTCAACCGGCACCCGACGCAGATCTGTCATGGGTCAACGGTAGCGATTCCTGGCCAAGTTGGAGGCACTTCGCTTGGTAGCGCCGCATCCGATTCGCTCTCGTGGCACGGGCTTTCGGCAAGCGGTGACCACTCCGGCTGGGCGCCCCGATAGCTGCCGAGATTAGGGGCGGGCGGGTTCGGTCAAGGCCGTGCGTACGGGCCTGCACCTGGTGACGGTGGTGATCGGCGCGGGCTTGACGGGTTCTGTTCGCCCCGGATCATCGAGCAGCGGGGAGCCCGGACGAACGGCGATCAGCCATCGGCCGTGACCTGTACGGTCTACGCCTCGGTGTTCGTCTGGAGCCCTACCGGCTCGGTGTCGTCCTTCCGACTCGTTCTTGCGCCGCCAGAGGGGCCGCCATAGCGGGGCGAAGACAGGAGCGGCGGGCGGCAACGCGGCGGCGCGCCCCTTGATCCAGTAAATCCAGTAAGGAAACTCTGAACACGCCCCTGGCGTAGTCCCCGCCCCTTTGCCGGCCGTGTCCTGGGGCTGCACCCGGGTGTCGGTGGCCGTGGACAAGCCCGGCCGCCTGCTCCTCCGCGCCGTGCGCAACGAGCCGCTCGCCAAGAAGACCACCCTGGTACCCGACGGCTCGGTGCCGACCGACCTGACGGTGTGGAACCTCGGCCTGGACGAGTACGCGATGCCCGCCAAGCTGCACATGGCCGAAGTGCCCGGCATGGTCGTCGGCGGCCTGCCCGGCAAGGGCAAGAGCTTGTCGATCTCGGCGATCTTTTCGTTGAGGGCCATCACCTCCTTCGCGAGGGTGAGCACCATCTGCGCGATGGCCTTCTCGCCGGCGACGG
>NZ_JBIVMF010000039.1:0-47986 GCF_044752945.1 Streptomyces sp. NPDC088554
AAGACTCCCTCATCGGCGACAGCCCCGTCCACGGCCCCGAAGGCATCCGCTTCTACACCCGCACCAAAGTCGTCACCACCCGCTGGCCCCACCGCACACAGCGGGTGGACGCCGGATTCTCGTTCCCCACCTCCAGCTGAGCCCCTCCCCCAGCCGACTTCCCCCCTCCATTCCGAAAGGCACCCCCATGACCACGTCCGGCAAGCCCCTCTCCGTCGCAGTGATCGGAGCCGGCATGGCCGGCCGCAGCCACGCGGCCGGTTACCGCAACGTCAACACGGTCTTCGGCGCCGGCCTGCCGCCGGTCCGCCTGGCCGCGATTGCCGACGCCAACATCGAACTCGGTGAGGACGCGGCCCGCCGCTACGGGTACGAGAAGGCGCTCCCGAGCTGGGAGGCCGTCGCCGAGGACCCGACCATCGACGCCGTCAGCATCGTCGTCGGCAACTCGCTGCACCGCCCGATCGCGGAGGCGCTGGTCGCCGCGGGCAAGCACGTGCTGTGCGAGAAGCCGCTGGCCGGCTCGATGGAAGACGCCCGCGCGATGGCCGAGCTGGAGCGTACCGCCGATGTGGTGACCGCCGTCGGATACACCTTCCGCCGCGCCCCCGGAATCTCCGCGATCCGCCAGCATGTCCAGCGCGGTGAGCTGGGCGACCTCTCGCTGTTCAGCGGCCGGTACTGGTGCGACTACGCGACCGACCCGAAGGGCCCGCTGAGCTGGCGCTTCAAGGGCGGCCTCGGTTCCGGCGCGCTCGGTGACATCGGCTCGCACGTCATCGACGCCGCCGAGTACGTCGCCGGTTCCATCGTCTCGGTCTCCGGCGCCTCGCTGTCGACGCAGATCCCCAAGCGGCCGCTGCCGCTGGGCGCGGTCGTCGGTCACAACGCCGCGCCCGTCTCCGACGAGTTCGGCGAGGTCGAGAACGAGGACACCGCGACCTTCACCGCCCGCTTCGAGTCCGGTCTCGTGGGCACCTTCTCGGTGTCGCGCACCGCCTTCGGCCTGCCCAACGGGCTCGCCTTCGACGTCCTGGGCCTTGGCGGCCGGGCCGCGTTCGACCAGCACCGGCCCGCCGAGTACCTCTTCGACGACGCCCAGCCCGAGGCCCGTACGCAGGGTGCGCGCCAGATCATCGCCGGCCCGCAGATGCCGTACTTCGCGGGCGGGGTCCCGATGGAGGCGCCGGGCGTGGGTGCCAGCAACGCCGACAACTTCACCTACCAGGCCCGTGCCTTCCTCGACCAGGTCGCGGGGCACGCCGACCCGCTGCCGGCCTGCGCCACCTTCGCGGACGCGCTGCGGACCATGGAGATCATCCAGGCCATCGTCGAGTCCTCCCGCAACGGCGGCGACCTCGTCGACGTTCCGCCCGCCGTCTGACCCCCCACTTCGTACCGAAGGAGCACACGCCATGGCCCTCAAGCTCGGCGCCTACACCGCCTGTCTGCACGACCGTCCGCTCACCGAGGCCCTCGACATCCTCAAGGCCAACAACCTGACCTCCGTCGAGGTCAACACCGGTGGTTTCATCCCCTCGCCGCACTGCCCGGTCGACCTGCTGCTGTCCTCCGCGACCGCGCGCGACGAGTACCTGGCGACCTTCGCCGACCGCGGCATGGAGCTGACCGGGCTCAACTGCAACGGCAACCCGCTCAACCCGCTCCCGGGTGTCGGCCCGAAGCACGCCGACGACCTGCGCCGCACCATCCGGCTCGCGGGCCTGCTCGGTGTGAAGCACGTGGTCACCATGTCCGGCACCCCGGGCTCCGACCCCGACGCCAAGTACCCCTCCTGGGTGGTCAATCCGTGGGACGGCGTCTACATGGACGTCCTGGACTACCAGTGGGGTGTGGCCGTCGAGTTCTGGAAGGAGATCGACGCGCTGGCCCGGGAGAACGACGTCCGGGTCGCCATCGAGATGCACCCGCACAACGTGGTGTTCTCGCCGGTCACACTGAAGCGTCTCGTCGACGAGGCCGGCACGACCAACATCGGCGCCGAGATGGACCCGTCCCACCTGATGTGGCAGGGCATGGACATCGTGGCCTCCATCAAGTGGCTGGGCCCGCTGGTGTTCCACGCCGCCGCGAAGGACGCGACGCTCTGCCCCGGCGCCGACATCCGTGGCGTACTGGACACGTCGTTCACCCGCGTGCCCGCCGACGCCACCGGCAAGGTGCCCACCGGCTACGGCTTCTGGTGCAACTCCTGGCCCGAGAACCCGGCGTGGAAGTTCGTCGCCGTGGGCATCGGCAACGACGTCCCCTACTGGACCGAGTTCCTGCGCGCCCTCGCCGAGATCGACCCGAACATGGCCGTGAACATCGAGCACGAGGACGCGTCCTACTCGCAGACCGAGGGTCTCGCCCTGGCCGCGAAGAACCTGCACAGCGCCGCTGCCGCGCTGTAATCTCCCGCTGTACGTGTGGCCCCCTTCCCGCCCGCCGGGAAGGGGGCCACACCGCTGTGCCCACTGCCGTACGTACCCAGCCCCGCGCGGCTTCGCGGCCGGCCCGGTGGTCCGGCCCTCTCCCCAATCTGCCCCTCCCACGGCATACTTGGGCCGCCCGCCCGCGCCCAGCGGATCCGGCCGGCTCGATCCGCACCGATCAGGGGGCCCCGTGACAGCGTCCGTATCCGAGCCCGTATCCGGTCCCGCGTCGCCGGGCGGTGTGGACCCGGCGTGGCTGCCGCCCGAGGTCTTCCGCCCCCTCGGTTCCCGCCGCACGCTGATCTTGGGCGAGGGTCCGCTGGTGGACACGGTGTACGGAGAAGTGGCGGACGCCTGCGCGCGGTTCGGCGGCCGGGTCGTCAGGGGCGCGTCGGTGTCGGGCGGGCCGTACGACCTGGTGCTGGCGCCGGCGGAGGGCGGCGACCGGGACACGCTCGGGAGCGAGGGGTTCGTGCTGGTACGGGCCGGCGGTGTCACCCGGGTGACGGCCGCCGGGCAGGCCGGGCTGCTGTACGGGCTGTTCCAGCTGGTGCGGCTCGGCGAGGCGGCCTTCCGGGGCGTACGGGCGCGCGAGACACACCGGCCCGCGCTGGCGCTGCGGATGCTGGACCACTGGGACAACGTGGCCGTGCATCCGGTGATGGGCCAGGTGGAGCGGGGGTACGCGGGCGGCTCGCTGTTCTGGCGGGACGGTCTGGCCCGGGGCTCGCGGGACGAGCTGGCGCGGGTGCGTTCGTACGGCAGACTGCTGGCCGCGTGCGGTGTCAACGCGGTCGCCGTGAACAACGTGAACGTACACACCGCCGAGGCACACCTGCTGACCGACCGCGTCGGCGAGGTGGCCGCGATCGCGGACACACTACGGCCGTACGGGATCCGGACGCATCTGTCCGTCTCCTTCGCCTCCCCCGTCGTGCTGGGCGGCCTGCCCACCGCCGACCCGCTCCACACGGCGGTGTCCGACTGGTGGGCGGAGACGACCGGCCGGGTGTACGCGGCGATACCCGACTTCGGCGGGTACGTGGTGAAGGCCGACTCGGAGGGCCGGCCCGGCCCGTTCACGTACGGCCGCAGCCACACGGACGGCGCCAATATGCTGGCCGGGGCGCTCGCTCCGTACGGCGGGACGGTGCACTGGCGGGCCTTCGTCTACGACCACCGGCAGGACTGGCGGGACCGGTCGACGGACCGGGCGCGCGCGGCGTACGACCATTTCGCGCCGCTGGACGGCGAGTTCGCGCCGAACGCGGTGCTCCAGGTCAAGCACGGGCCGCTGGACTTCCAGCCGCGCGAGCCCGTCTCCCCGGTGCTCGGCGCGATGCCGAACACCCGTCTCGCGGTGGAGTTCCAGGCCACCCAGGAGTACACGGGACAACAGCGGCACGTGTGCTGGCTCGGTCCGATGTGGAGCGGGACACTGCGGTTCCGGCCCGGGGGCGAGGGGCGGCCGAGCATCGGGGAACTGGTGCGCGGCGGCGGCCTGGTGGCGGTGTCGAACGCCGGTGACGACCCGTTCTGGACCGGGCATCCGCTGGCGCAGGCCAACCTGTACGCGGTCGGCCGACTGGCGTGGCGGCCCGACGCGGACCCGCGCGCCATCCTGGACGAGTGGGCCGAGCTGACCTTCGTACCCGGGGAGAGCGCCGATCCCGCTCGGCTGCGCGATGGGCTGCGCGCGGTCCTGGGCGGCTCCTGGCGGACGTACGAGAAGTACACGGCGCCGCTGGGCGTGGGTTTCATGGTGCGGCCGGGGCATCACTACGGGCCGAGTGCGGACGGCTACGAGTACAGCCCGTGGGGCACGTACCACTTCGCCGACCGGGACGGGGTCGGTGTCGACCGCAGCCGGGCGACCGGCACCGGGTTCGCCGGGCAGTACGCGAAGCCGTGGGCCGAGGTGTACGAGTCGGCGGACACCTGCCCGGACGAGCTGCTGCTCTTCTTCCACCATGTGCCGTACGGGCATGTGCTGCACAGCGGCGACACGGTGATCCAGCACATCTACGACACACACTTCGACGGTGTGGAAGAGGCCGAGAAGGCCCGCGCGGTGTGGGCCGGACTCACCGGCCTGGTGGCTCCGGCCCGCCACGCGCGGGTGGCGGAGCGCTACGAGGAGCAGGTGCGCGACGCCCGCGAGTGGCGCGACCACATCAACACGTACTTCTTCCGGAAGTCCGGGGTGCCGGACGCGCGCGGGCGCCGTATCCACTGAGCGCGTCTCGTCCGGCGCTGCTCCAGCCTCAGGACGCGGACCCCGCACGCGCACCCGCCCCGTGTGAACGCCTCGCCGGTGTCCTGGGAGTGGTGGTCATACGGTGAAGTCCTCCTGGGCCTCGGCGGTCACCGGGCGGGTCGTGTGCAGCAGACAGAGCAGCAGAGGGGCGGCGAGCAGCGTGGGCAGGGCCTCGGTGAAGAGCGCGGCGAGACCACCGGCGAGGGCGAGCAGGGAGGCGGTGCCGAGGGTGGCCCCGCCATGCCGGAGCAGGAGGTACGCGGCCAGGCGCGCGGTGTCTGCGGTGCGGAACGCGAAGAGCGAGGCGAGCACGAGTGCGTACGTTCCCCACAGCGCCGACACCAGTGCGGTGAGCGCCAGCAGCCAGGCCCACCAACGGGGAAGGCCCGCGGCGGGGAAGTGGGCGAGTGAGAAACCGATGACCGAGAACCAGCCGAGCAGCGGCGCCCACAGCTTGAGCGCCGGTACGGCGTTCAGCCGCCAGCCGTGGGCGTACGCACGGGCCGGGCGCAGCTCCGTGAGGTCCCGGCTGCGGCGGTGGAGCGCGTACAGCGCGGCGGACAGGGCGGGGCCGAGCGGCAGCAGGCAGATCGCGGCGAGCGGCAGGTTGGACGGGGAGCGGGCCAGGAACAGCAGTGCGACGAAGCCCGGCGCGGCGGCCGCGAGCAGCAGCAGTTCGACGATCAGCAGTGTGTGGACCAGGGCGGTGGCGCGGGAGAGCGTTCCCGTACCGAAGGTGTGGCGGCGGGCCGCTCCCGGGGCGCTCATCGTCAGCCCTTCTCCTTCGCGAAGCGTTCGTACGCCTTGTTGGTCATGTCGATGAACTGCTCCATGTTCTTGGCCTTCAGCTCGCTGACGTAGTCGTCCCATTCGGACAGCGGGCGCCTGCCGAGGGCGAACCGGAGGGTGTTCTGCTTGACGTGGTCCTTCAGCGGGGTCTCCCAGAGCGTGACCTGCTCCTGCTCCATGGCCCGGAGCGGGTGGGCGGGGTCGACGGGGGACGGCTCGCGGCGGGCCATGGAGTCCTGGAACGCCTTCTCGTCCGCCGTGAAGGAGGACGAGACCAGGGACCAGTTGCCGCCGTAGGAGAAGACACCGTTGGAGAATCCGTAGTCCTTCTGGAGGTCCTTCTTCGCCCCCGGGTTCAGACCCAGGATCTTGACGCCGTCGACGGGTGTGTACCGGCCGGCTCCGGATGTGGTGTAAGTGACGTTCTTGACACCCCACTTGGCGAATTCCTGCCCGGCGTCCGAATACCACAGCCAGTCCACGAACTGCATCATCGCGACGAAGGTGTCGCTCTTCAGCGCCTTGCTGGAGATCAGCATGCCGTTCTCCAGACGGCTGCCCACCACCATGGCGCCGGCCGGGCCGATCGGCACCGGGATCATCGCGATGGACGAGCCCTTGATCTGCTTCGCCAGGTTGTTGCGGTACTCGTCCGCCAGGACCTGCGAATTACCGCTGATCACAAAGGACTTGCCGCTGAGGAGCTTCTGTTTGGCCTGGTCGTCCGACTGGGTGAAGCTCTCCGGATCCACCAGGCCCTCGGACACCAGTGTGTTCAGGTAGGCGAGCATCTGCCGGTACTCGTCCATGGCGCCGGTGAAGACGAACTTCCGCGCCGAGGCGTCCCACGTGGCGTTCTGGTAGCCCCAGCCGCCCTTGGTGCCGTAGGCCGGGGCGAGGAAGTTGAGCAGCGCGCCGCCCGGCTCGGGCTGGTTCCAGCGGTCCGAGAAGGGATACGTGCCGGGGTGGGCCTCCTTGAGGCCCTTCAGCACCGTGTGGACCTCGTCCCAGGTGGTCGGCAGAGCGAGCCCGGCCTTCTCCAGTACGTCGGTGCGCAGGGCGAGCGAGTAGACGGGCCTCGGCCTCTCGTGCAGGCCCGGCAGGAGGTAGTACCTGCCGTCGGACTGCCGGATGGAGTCCAGGTCGCCCGCCAGTCCCCACTTCCTGACCTTGTCCCGGAAGTTCGGCATCAGATGGACGTACTCGCTGACCGGGAGGATGGCCCCCGAGGAGACGAACGCGGTCTCCGCGCCCGGATAGGTCTTGGGGATGAGGAAGGGCGCGTCCCCCGCCCCGATGAGCAGTCCTCTCTTCTTCTCGTAGTCGCTGTACGGTACGGCGGTCGGCTTCAGTGTGACGCCCGTGCGCGCGGTCAGCTCCTCCCAGAAGAGCCAGTCGTCCTTGAGCGGATAGGTCGGCATGTTGTTGTGCAGGATGCTGATCGAGAACGGTTCGGTGGCCTTGAACTGGTCGCCCACACCGTACTTCTTCATCGCTCCGGCCTGTTTCCCGGAGAGGTCCTTCGCATCGGCTTCCTCCTCGCCACTGCCGCAGCCGACAAGAACGGTGAGGCCGGCGAAACCGGCGGCGGCGAGCAGCGCGCGCCGCGAAAGCTGTCCGGAGTTCTTCACGGATACTCCTTTGTTCCGTAGTCGGATGTGCCGGGCCGGCCGCTTGTCGCGTCAGCCCTTGACCGCGCCGAGCGTGACACCGGAGACGAAATAGCGCTGGACGAACGGGTAGACGGCCAGGATGGGGAGGGCGGTGAGCAGGATCGTGACGGACTGGATGTTCGCCCCCACCTGGGCGAGCTGCTCCGTCTCGGCGCCGAGGTTTCCCCCGCCGGTCGCGCCCGCGATCATGTTGCGGAGATAGACCGTGACCGGCATCAGCTCGGCCCTGTCCATATAGAGAAAGGCGCCGAACCACGAATTCCAGAAGGAGACCGAGTAGAAGAGCACCATCGTCGCGATCACCGCTTTGGAGAGGGGCAGGACGATCCGGAACAGAATTCCGTACGTACTCAGACCGTCGATCTGCGCGGCCTCTTCGAGTTCGGACGGCAGGTTCTCGAAGAATGCCTTCATCACCAGCAGGTTGAAGACACTGATCGCGTTCGGGATCACCAGCGCCCACAGTGTGTTCTTCATGCCGAGGCTGGTGATGAGGACGTAGTTCGGAATCAGGCCGCCGGAGAAGAACATGGTGAAGACGGCGATGCCGATCAGCGCGCCGCGCCCCTTCAGCCGCGGTTTCGACAGGACGTACGCGTAACAGGTGGTGAGCACCATCGCGATGACAGTGGCGACCACCGTATAGAGCACGGTGTTGCCGTAGTTCCGCCAGAACATGCCGTCCGCGATGACGAGGCGGTACGTGGTCAGGTTGAAGCCCTCGGGCAGCAGGTTCACCTCACCGGCCCGGATCCGGTCCTCGGCGCTGAGGGAGCGGGCGATGATGTTCACGAAGGGGTAGAGGGTCACGATCACGACCCCGGTCAGTACCAGCCCGTTCACGGCCTGGAAGAGGCGGTAGCCCCGGGAGGGCTCGTGCACCGAGGCGCGCGGGCGCGGAGTGTGCCGAGGGCCGCTGGACAGGGTCACCACAGGCTCGTCCCCACTGTGCGACGTGAGAGAAGGTTCGCGGAGAAGATCAGCACCAGGCCGACGACCGCCTCGAACAGGCCGATCGCGGCTGCGTAGCTGAAGCTGTTGGACTCCACACCGGCGCGGTACAGATACGTGGAGATGACGTCCGCGGTGGGGTAGGTCAGTGGGTTGTAGATCAGCATGATCTTCTCGAAGCCCACCGCCATGAACGTGCCGATGTTGAGGATCAGCAGTGTGATCATGGTGGGGCGGATGCCCGGCAGGGTGATGTGCCAGGTCTGCTGCCAGCGGTTGGCCCCGTCGATACGGGCCGCCTCGTACAGCTCGTCGTCGATGGTGGTGAGCGCGGCGAGGTAGAGGATGGTGCCCCAGCCCGCGGTCTGCCAGATCTCCGAGCCGATGTAGATCGTACGGAACCACTCCGGCTCCTGGAGGAACGGGACCGGTATCCGGCCGAGCGTCCGCAGCGCGTGGTTGACGGGTCCGTCCGTGGCGAGGATCTGCATGGTGATGCCCGCGACGATCACAACGGAGAGGAAGTGCGGGAGGTACGACACCGACTGTACGAACCGCTTCAGCGCGCGCGTACGCACCTCGTTGAGCAGCAGCGCCAGCACGACCGGGATCGGGAAGCAGAACACGAGTGTGAGTGTGCCCAGCCACAGTGTGTTGGTGAAGACCTGCCAGAAGGTGGGGTCGCCGAGGAACATCCGCACATAGCGCAGGCCCGCCCACTCCTCGCCCAGGATCGAACCGCCCGGCTGGAAGCGGCGGAAGGCGATCACGTTGCCGATCATCGGCAGATAGCGGAAGACCAGGAAGAACAGCAGTGGCAGCACCGCGAGCGAGTACAACTGCCAGTCGCGGCGCAGCGCCTGGCGCCAGGTGCGGCGCGCGGACGGCGGTGGAGGACGGCGCGGCGGGGCGGGGGAACCGGCCGTGGGCGGCCCGGGACTGTGCGGCGGGTCCTGGGTTCCGTCCGGTGGGTCCAGGGCGGTGGAGGTGCTCATGCTCGGGCCTCCGTGGTGTGGGTGGCGACCGGTACGACGGACAGATGGCGGATCTCCTCAGGGGTCTCCTCGGTCTCGGTCTCGGCCTCGGCTCTCGCCGGGCCCGACGGGCCCTCCGGCAGGGGATGGTGGTGCGGGGGTACGGTCCGGGCGCGCCCATCGGCCCGGACGTACGGCGTCCGCGAGGCGTCCACGGACCATCCGCGGGGCATCCATGGAGCGTCAACTCCCGTGACTGTTACCGTCCTACGGGAAATTTCGACCGGACATCCGACCGGGCGACAAAACGGCCGGACGGCTGTCCCGCCGTCCCCGACCGCCTTGCGAGGTGCTGTGCCCGCCTTCGATCTGCCCCATGACGCGTTGCAGCGATACCGTCCCGAGCTGGCCGAGCCCACCGACTTCGACGCCTTCTGGCAGAACACCCTGAAGGAGGCCGAGGGGAGCGACCCCGTGGTGTCGGCGTACCCCGTGGACACCGGCCTCCGGCTGGTCGAGACCTGGGACGTGACCTTCCGCGGATTCGCCGGTGAACCGGTACGCGCCTGGTACACACGCCCCACCGGGGTGCCGCACCCCCTGCCCGCCGTCGTCGAGTACGCGGGGTACGGGCGCGGGCGCGGGCTCCCGCACGAACGGATCACCTGGGCCGCCGCCGGGTTCGCGCACCTGCTCATGGACAACAGGGGCCAGGGCGGCCAGTACGGATGCGGTGGCGACACCCCGGACCCGCACCCCTCCTCGCCCGGCGGCCCCGGCCCCGCCACCCACGGACTGCACACACCGCACGATTACCACTACCGCCGTCTGATCACGGACGCGGTGCGCGCGGTCGCCGCCGTACGCGCGCTGCCCGGGGTGGACGGCACCCGGGTGGCCGCCGTCGGCAACAGCCAGGGCGGGGGCCTCGCGCTGGCGGTCGCCGGACTGGTCCCGGACCTCGCCGCGGTGCTGGTGAGCGCTCCGCTGCTGTGCGGCATCCACCGCGCGCTGGACCTCGCGGGAGCCGGACCGTACGACGAGATCGCCGCCTATCTCGCGGTGCGCCGCGATGCCGCGGAGGCCGCGCTGCGCACCCTCTCGTACATGGAGGGCGCTTCCTTCGCCCGTCGTGCCCACGCCCCGGCACACTTCGGTGTGGGGCTGCGCGACACGGTCTGCCCGCCCAGCGGTGTCTACTCCGCCTTCAACCGCTACGGCGAACTGACCGGGAACACACCGCGCCGGCGGATACGCGCCTACCCCTTCAACGGACACGAGGGGGGCGACGCGGTGCATGTACGCGAGCAACTCTCCTGGCTGCGCGACATGGTGGGCGATGCGGTGGGCAATGCGGTGGGCAACGTGGCGGGTGGTGTGACGGGCTGCGCAGTGGGAGATGCAGTGGGCGACGTCCCGCGCGACTGAGTAACGGGCCGTCCCCCCGCTCCGTGGAGCGACGGCCGCCGACGGGACGGAGACCGTGGCCGTACTGGTACGGCTCTCCGTCCCGTCGACGTGGTGCACGGGTACCCGCGCGAACGCGACCGGTGGAGCCGGCGGACGCGCGACAGGGCGCGGCCACTCCGGGACGCGTTCCTCCGGCGTCATCCCGGCGATCGGATCGGCGATCCGATCGAGGACGGCGGCGGCCCGGCCGCGACCGACGCCGACCACTTCGTCATTGAGGGCGGACACGAATCACTTCCCCTCGCTTCCCGCGTTCGGCGGGCCATCCCGCGATTCCCGGCACGTGGATCTCCGCAACCGACCGCAAGAGTTGCGGGAGATTCATGGCCCGGACGCTAGGTGCGGGTAAAAACAGGTGTCAAGGAAACGGTGGCGAACTCGCCGATGACACGTTGTTTGCATGAGGAGTTGGCGGAATATTCCACCGACTGTTGCGGGAATGAGCGGTACAGCCGTACCGTCGTAGCGCTCTACGAGAGGGAGCCGGCATGACCGGTCGGGCAACGATGGCGGCGGTGGCCAAGGCGGCGGGAGTCTCGATCTCCACGGTGTCACGGGTCCTCGCCGACAGACCGGATATCTCCGAGGAGACCCGCGACCGTGTCACACGGGCGGCGAAGGAGACCGGTTATGTGTCGCGCAAGGGACGACAGCAGCCACGGGACGGCATCCTCGACATCCTCATCGACAGGATCACCACACCCTGGGCGGGGGAACTCATATCCGGAGTGCAGACAACCGCGTTCGGCCTCGGGTACACACTCGCGCTCACCACCACCAGCCATCCGCGCTTCAGCATCCGCGAATGGATCGCCGTGCGCCGGGCGCGTCCGACGGACGGTGTGATCCTGGTGCTCTCCCGCGCCCGCCACGACGAGATCGCCGCGCTGGCCGAGCTGGCGGCCCCGCTCATCCTGCTCGACCCGGTAGGGGCCAGCCAACCCACCATTCCGACCGTGGGCGCCACCAACTGGTCGGGCGGAGCCGCCGCCACCCGCCATCTCCTCGAACTCGGGCACCGGCGCGTCGGGTTCATCGGCGGGCCCGCCGAGATCCAGTGCACCCGCGAGCGGCACGAGGGCTATCTCGCCGCACACCGCGAGTTCTCGCTCGCCCCCGACCCCACGCTCACCCGTTACGGGGACTTCCTCCTCACCGGCGGGGTCGCGCACGGCGCCGCGCTGCTCGACCTCCCCGACCCGCCCACCGCCGTCTTCGCGGGTTCCGACGGGCAGGCCGCCGGGGTCTACCAGATGGCCCGCGCGCGGGGGCTGCGCATCCCCGAGGATCTCTCCGTCGTCGGCTTCGACGACACCACGATCTGCACGATGCTCGCCCCGCCGCTGACCACGATCCGCCAGCCCCTGGCGGAGATGGCGGCGGAAGGCGTACGGCTCATCGCCCAGGAGCGGGCCCTGCCCGGTTCGTCGCTGGGGCGGCGGATCGAGCTGGCGACCTCGCTCATGATCCGGGACAGCACCGCACCGCCGACGACCGTCGAGGGGAAGCCCCCGGCCCCTGTATGACCCTCTGGAGGAGACCGCGATGAACGGACGGACGACTGTACGGACGACAGTACGGATGACCACGGTGGCCCAGCTCGCCAACGTATCGCAGAGCGCCGTCTCCAAGGTGCTCAACGGCCGTCCGGGGGTCTCCGCCGAGCTGCGGCAACGGGTCATGGCCGCCGTCGCCGCGACCGGCTACCAGTGGCACCGCCGCACACCGCGCCACGGACCGGTGGCGGTGGTGTTCGGCAGTGTGGGCAGCGCCATCAACGCACCGCTCCTGCGCGGGTTCTCCGCCGTGCTCCGCGCGGCCGGCCGGCCGCTCACCGTCAGCCACGCCGACGGCGACCCCGACTGGCCGAAGCGGCTGCTCGCCCACCGGCCGGCCGGCGCCGTGTGTGTCCTGTCCGTGCCGCCCGACGTCCAGCGGCGACTGGCCGAGTCCCGGCTGCCCACGGTCATTCTCGACACCATCGGCGACGCGCCCGCCGGGATGAACGCCGTCGGGGCCACCCAGTGGCGCGGCGGGACGCTGGCGGCCCAGCACCTCACCGCTCTCGGCCACCGGCGGATCGCGCTCATCACCGGACCGCTGGACCTGGTCTGCTGCCGCGCGCGCTTCGGGGGCTACCTTTCGGCGCTGCGGGAGGCGAACATCCGCCCGGACCGCGCCTTGATCCGTTCCGTACGTTTCCAGGCCGAGCCGGCCCGGCGCGCCGCCCACGCCCTTCTGGACAGCTGCCGGTCCCCGACCGCTTTCGTGGCCGGAAACGACCTTCAGGCCCTGGGCGTGATCGAGGCGTGCGCCGAGCGCGGGTTACGGGTCCCGGAGGACATCTCGGTGGTCGGCTTCGACGATGTCGACGCCGCGAGATCGGCGTCCCCCGCGCTGACCACCGTACGCCAGCCGTTCGAGGACATGGCCGCCGAAAGCGTCCGGGTCCTGAGCGCCGTCAGTGACGACCCGTCGCTGGCTCCCGTACGGCTCGACATGTCGGTGGACCTCGTCGTCCGGAAATCGACGGGACCGGTCCCCGAGGACGACGACTTCCGGCTGTTCCCGCTCCCCGAGTGGAACTGACCACCCGGCAAGCCCCGGACACCCCCGGCCGGTACCCCGCTGGTCCCCGGAGAAACCGAAAGGCGGTATCGAATTTCTCCGATACCGCCTGCGACCTGCGAAAAGCAAGTCGGGACGACAGGATTTGAACCTGCGACCCCTTGACCCCCAGTCAAGTGCGCTACCAAGCTGCGCCACGTCCCGGTGCCCGGCTTCCGGTTTCCCGGCTGGCCACGCAAGAGAACATTACCTCACTCCGCGCAGTGGGAGGACGCACCCCTGTCGCACCCCGTCGCGCCCCTGTCCTGCGCCCCCTGTCCTGCGCCCGCGTCCGCCCGGCCGGGCGGAGAATCGGGGGATGACGGAGAACCGGCGGGACCGCGACAGCGAGGGACGGGCGCGCAACGCGCGGCCGAGGGACGGACTGGGGCGGCCGTTGCCGTACGGGGCCGAGGGGGTGGAGCGGCAGCCGGAGGGGGTGGTGCGGACGGCCGGGGAGACGCTGCGGGAGGCGCAGCGGCTGCTGGACGCGGGGATGCCGTTCCACGCGCACGAGGTGTTCGAGGACGCCTGGAAGTCGGGGCCCGACGACGAGCGGGCGCTGTGGCGGGGGATGGCCCAACTGGCGGTCGGGCTCACACACTCCGCCCGGGGCAATACGGCGGGCGGCGCGCGGCTGCTGCTGCGTGGTGCGGGTGGGATCGCCGCGTACCGGACACCGCACGGTATCGATGTGGCGGGGATCGTGGTGTGGGCCCGTGAACTGGCGGAGCGGGTGGCGGCGGGCGAGCGGGTGGACGCGGCGGCCGAGGCGCCCCGGCTGACGGCCCGATCGGCCTGATCGGCCTCCGTCCCCGGGGCGCACGCCGCTCCTCACTCCGCGAGCAGAATGACCTCCAGGACGCGGGGGCCGTGCACGCCCTCCACCCGGTCGAGTTCGATGTCGCTCGTGGCGGACGGCCCCGAGATCCAGGTCAGCGGGCGGGTGGGATCGATCCTCGGCATGGCCTGCGGTACGGATCCGACGACCTGGTCCGGGACGCGTACGACGCAGATGTGGTGGTCGGGGACGAGGGTGATCCGGCGTCGTCCCTGGTCGGGGGCGGCGTCGAGGATCAGGGTGCCGGTCTCGGCGATGGCCAGGGCGCAGCCGGTGACCACACTGTCGACTTCGTCGAGCTCCCGCGCGGTGGTCCCGGGAGCGTCCTCGATCCGGGTGATCCCCGTGTCCACGGCGGAGAGCCAGCGCTCCGGGAGGAGCGGCGGCAGCAGGACCGTACGGGCGCCACGCGACGCCAGCAACCGGGCGATCAGCGCGGGCAGTTGGCCGGTATCCGTCCGGTGGACGAGCGCGCGGTAGTCGGCGAGGTTCTCGGCGAGCAGGTCGACGACCCGGTCGTCGGGGGTGTGGGTGGCGAGGTAGTCGCGCGCGGCTTCCGGTACGTCGGGGGCGCCTTCGACGGCGGTACGGATACGGGCGAGGATCCGCTCCCGTGAACTCCCCCCAGCAGTGGCCCCGGTGGTCGTCTCCGTATTCATGTCGCGCTGTCCTTACGGTCGTTGCCCGGGGGTTTATCCGTGTGGTTCTTCTTCCACCAGTCGCGGAAGGACTCGGGCGGCAGTTCCGGCAGGTCGCGGCTGTCCGTCCAGGCCCCCGCGCCCGGCGGTCTCGTCGGGTGGAGCCCGCGGGTCTTCGACGCGGCCCGTTCACCGGCGGCCAGGACGCGTGGGTGGTCGAGGACCCAGCCCGCCGCCTTCATCGCCGCCTTCTCCAGCCGGTGCCCCTTGCCGCCCTGGTCGGCGACGCGTTCCCGCAGATGGACCAGGACCTCGGGGATGTCGATGGCGACCGGGCAGACCTCGTAGCAGGCGCCGCAGAGCGAGGAGGCGTACGGCAGCGAGGCATCGATCTCGCTCCGGATGCCCCGGAGTTGAGGGCTGAGGATCGCACCGATCGGGCCCGGGTAGACCGATCCGTAGGCGTGACCGCCGGCCCTCTCGTACACCGGGCAGACGTTGAGACAGGCCGAGCAGCGGATACAGCGCAGCGCCTGCCGTCCGACCTCGTCGGCCAGGGTGTCGGTGCGGCCGTTGTCCAGCAGCACCAGATGGAAGTTCTCCGGGCCGTCGGTGTCATGGGTGCCGGTCCACATGCTGGTGTACGGGTTCATCCGCTCGGCCGTCGAGGAGCGCGGCAGGGTCTGGAGGAAGACCTCCAGGTCACGCCAGGTCGGCACCACCTTCTCGATGCCCACCACGGAGATCAGGGTCTCCGGCAGGGTCAGACACATCCGTCCGTTGCCCTCGGATTCGAAGACTACGAGGGTCCCGGTCTCGGCGACCATGAAGTTGGCGCCGGAGACACCGACCTTGGCGCGCAGGAACTTCTCGCGCAGATGCAGCCGCGCGGCCTCGGCGAGTTCGCGGGGGGTGTCGGAGAGCCCGTCGGGGGCGGCGCGGCCCCAGTCGCCCATCCGGTCGCGGAAGATGTCGCGGATCTCGCCCCGGTTGCGGTGGATCGCCGGGACGAGGATGTGCGAGGGCCGGTCGTCGCCGAGCTGCACGATGAGTTCGGCCAGGTCGGTCTCATAGGCGTGGATGCCCTCTTCGAGGAGTGCCTCGTTGAGGCCGATCTCCTGGGTGGCCATCGACTTGACCTTGACGACCTCACGCTCGCCCGTGGCCTTCACCAGGTCGGCCACGATGCGGTTGGCCTCGGCGGCGTCGGCGGCCCAGTGGACCACGCCGCCCGCCGCCGTGACCGACTCCTCCAACTGGACGAGATAGCGGTCGAGATGGCGCAGGGTGTGGTCCTTGATCTGCTTGCCTGCCTCCCGCAGCAGGCTCCAGTCGGCCAGCTCGGCCACGGCCTTGGCGCGTTTGTCGCGAATGGTGTGGGTGGCGTGCCGCAGATTGCCGCGCAGCGTCTCGTTGCCGACGGCCTCCTTCGCCGCCACCGGGAACGCGGGCATCCCCAGATACGTACCGCTCATGACCAGGGCTCCTCTTCGGTCGACGCCAGGATCTCCGCGAGATGTACGGTGCGCAGCGCGGCGCCCTCGCGGCCTACGATGCCGCCGATGTGCATCAGGCAGGAGTTGTCTGCGCCGCACAGCACCCGCGCGCCGGTGGAGACCGCGTTGTGGACCTTGTCCTGGCCCATCGCCGCCGAAACATCGGAGTTCTTGAGGGCGAAGGTGCCACCGAACCCACAACACTCGTCGGCGCCGGGCAGCTCGCGCAGCTCCAGTCCGCGCACCGCCTCCAGCAGCTTTCTCGGCCGCTCCCCCAGGCCGAGCATCCGCAGCCCGTGGCACGACGGATGGTAGGTGACGGTGTGCGGGAAGTACGCGCCGACATCCGTCACGCCCACCACGTCGACCAGGAACTCCGTCAGTTCGTAGGTGCGCGCGGCGAGGGAGGCGGCGGCCTTGTCGCCGATCTTCGGATAGTGGTGGCGGACCATCGCGGCGCAGGATCCGGAGGGGGTGACCACGTACTCGTACTCCTCGAAGGCCCGTGTCGTCCGCCGGACCAGCGGCTCGGCCGCGCGCCGGTAGCCGGTGTTGAACTGCGGCTGACCGCAGCAGGTCTGGGACTCGGGGAAGTCCACCTCGATACCGAGGCGGTTCAGCAGACGTACGGTCGCGATCCCCGTGGACGGATACACGGCGTCGTTGACACAGGTGACGAACAGGGCAGCACGCATGGGCGGAGCATAGGTCGCGCGCGGCGGCGTGCGGAAGCCTCCGGGTGGATGTGACGAATCATCAGACATCCGATGGATTGAACCTTCCTCCGTACGGCGACGAAAGTGACCGCAGGACATCGGGAGCAGGGCCCGCCGGTCCGGCCGCGCACACCCGCCGCCCCTTGAAACGTTTCAGCACGCTGTCACGCATCGTAGAGCCGACGCGGCACCCGTTACAAGGGGGGGCACGGGGCCGCTTCCCCACGACCGGAAGGAACGGTTTCAGGACCGCACGGGGTCCAGGTCCGCCGGGTCCACACCGGGGGTCGAGGTCCGGGGGCGGTGGCCCTCAGGACGGCGTCCCCCGGTGCTCCAGGTCGAACACCGCCTGCACCCGCTTGCCCACCGGGACCCGTTGCGCGGTGAGCCGGTCCGCGAGGGCGTGGACGATCTCGATGCCGTGGCCACCGAGCCGTCCGGGGTCCCGCTCGTAACGGCACGGCAGGGTGGAGCTGCTGTCGTACACCGTCACGGTCACCTGCCGGTCCGTGCCCTCCAGCTCCAGCAGATACGGGCCGTGGCTGTGCCGTTCGGCGTTGGTGACCAGCTCGCTCACGACGAGCAGCAGATCGCCGGTCGTCCGGTCGCCGAGGGCGGCGAACCACTCGGCCTCCAGCCGCTGGAGGAACCGTACGGCCAGCTGCCGGGCCTCGGCGATGCAGCCCGGTCCGCCGATGAACTGGCCTGCCCGGCGCAGCGGTCGTACGGACTCCGCGAGGGCCGCGCAGGCCGTACCGATGATGGTCTGTTCGTTCATAGCTCCTGCCCACGCACCGGTGAGAGCGGTCGGTGGACCCCTTCTCGGATCCCCTTATGCCCTCGCACACCGCCGGTATGCGCACCGGTCGCGTGAGATGAGGCAATCGCCGCGCCCGGGGGCGAGGTGCCGGGCGGGACCACGTTGACCGGGCGGGCCGCTCCCCGGGAAAGTGGCTGCATGATCCACCTGTCACCCGAGCCCTCCGAACCCCCAGGGATATCCGGGCCCGCCGGGACCGTACACGCAGTCGACCGGGGCGTGCCATGCGTGGCGTCCTGACCGGGTTCGCCGTCATCGCGGTGGTCATCGGGGTCGGCTATGCGATCGGGCGACGCCGGTATCTCGGCGACAACGGACGTGAGGTGCTCACCAAGCTCGCCTTCCATGTGGCCACACCCGCGCTGCTGTTCACGACGCTGGCGCGGGCGGATCTGTCGGTGGTCCTCTCCAGCCGACTGCTGATCACCGCCATCAGCACGGCGGCCGCCGCCGGGGCGTTCGTGGCGGTCGCCCTGGTACGCCGCTGGGATGTGGGGCGTACCACCGTCGGAGCGCTGTGCTCCAGCTACGTCAACGCCGGGAACCTCGGTATCCCGATCGCGGTGTACGTCCTCGGGGACGCCTCGCTGGTGGCTCCCGTACTGCTGTTCCAGCAGCTGGTGGTCACGCCCATCGCCCTGACGGTGCTCGATCTGTCGGGCTCCGGCGAGAAGCGCCCGCTGTGGCAGCGGCTGACCACACCGCTGCGCAATCCGGTCGCGGCCAGTTCGCTGCTGGGGGTCGCGGTGGCGGCCACCGGGTGGACGGTGCCGGGGCCGGTGCTGGATCCGCTCGTGCTGATCGGCAACATGTCGGTGCCCGCCGTGCTGCTGGCCTTCGGCATATCGCTGCGGGGCAGCGCCCTGCCCGGCCGGGGCCCCGACCGGCTTCCCGTGCTGCTGTCGGCCGCGCTCAAGGCGGTGGGGATGCCCGCCGTGGCCTGGGCGCTGGGGACCGGGGCCTTCGGACTGCACGGCGCGGCGCTGCTCGATGTCGTGGTCACCTCGGCGCTGCCCGCCGCCCAGAACCTCTTCACGTACGCCTCGCGCTACCGGGTCGGCGAGCGGCTGGCCCGGGAGTCGATCCTGCTGTCCACCCTGGCGTCGGTGCCGGTCCTGGTGGCGGTGGCGGCGCTGCTCGGCTGAGAGACGTACCGCGGGGTACGAACGGACCTCCGCGCGAAACCTGCGAAGATCGCGGGCATCCGTCTGAACGCCGGGCGGGCAAGGGCCGTAATACACGGCAGGCTGCTGGGTCCGGCATTCCCGGGCCCACCGAGGAGGTCTGTCACGGATGTTCCGCCACCGCACTGCCGCAGGCGCCGCTCGCACAGGTGCTGTCCCCCTGCTGCTCGTGGGCGTGACGGCCCTGATGCCCCTCTCCGCGGGGCCCGCCCACGCGCACGGCGCGCCGACGGATCCCGTCAGCCGCGTCGCCGCCTGCGGTCCGGAGGGCGGGCGGGCGGCCGCTACGGAAGCCTGCCGGGCCGCCGTCACCGCCAATGACGGCAGGGCGTTCGACGCGTGGGACAACATGCGTATCCCGAACGTCAACGGCCAGGACCGGCAGGCCGTTCCGGACGGGCAGTTGTGCAGCGCGGGCCTCGACGCGTATAAGGGCCTGGATCTCCCCCGCGCCGACTGGCCCGCCACCACCCTGGAGGCCGGGACCGCGTTCACCCTGACCTACCGGTCGACCATCCCCCACGAGGGGACGTTCCTCCTCTATCTCACCCGGCAGGGTTACGATCCGGCCGCGCCCCTGCGCTGGGACGATCTGGACGCGCAGCCGTTCGCGACCGCCACGGACCCGCGGCTGGAGAACGGCGCCTACCGGATCTCCGGTACGCTCCCCGCCGACCGGACCGGCCGCCATGTGCTCTATACGGTGTGGCGCAACACCAGCACCCCGGACACCTATTACTCCTGCTCCGATGTGGTCCTCCCCGGCCAGGGCCAGGAATCCGGCACCGGCGAGGACAGGGGGGCCGACCAGCCGGGCCAGGCGGGGCAGCCCGGTCAGCAGGCTCCCGAGCAGCCCCTCCCCTCCGCACCCCAGCCGGTCATCACGCTCCCCGGCCCCTCGAAGACCGACGCCACGTCCGCCCCGGCGGCCGTGGCCGCCCCCGCCACCCCGTACCCCGAGAACACCGCCGCACGGTCCGCCCCCGGGCTCCCCGTTCCGTCCGTCCCCCCGTCGGACTCCTCGTCCGCCATTCGGCAGGCCGATCCCGTACCCGTCGGGTCACAGGCCGAGTTCATGCCGGTGGCCGCGGGGGGCGCCGCGATCCTCGCGGGTGTCGGTGTGTTCCTGCTGCGCCGGCGGCGCGCACGTTGATCACCGTGCGCCCCGCCCCCGAGTTCCGACCGTAGAAGGAGACCTCCGCCATGCCCCAGTCCGCCGAAACGGGCCTTCTGCACACCGCCGCGCACAGTCCGTCCTGGGCCATGCTGTCCCGTCTGTCACCGCCCGAACCGGCGGCGGCCGTCGAGCCGACGGGGCGTCAGCTGACCTACGGCAGGGCCGAACCCCCGCGTGAGCGCGTCGACTTCTGCATACCGTGCAACCCGTACTTCCCGACTCCTGAGATGTTCGACCGCATGCGGGGCTCCCTGGAGTCCATCCTGAAGTACTACCCGAGCGACGCCGACACCGTCACCGCCGAGCTGTGCGCCGTGCTCGGTCTCAATCCGCAGACCGTGGCCATGGGCAACGGCTCCACCGAGCTGATCACCTGGATCGACCATCTGCTGGTACGCGAGAGCCTGGCGATCCCGATCCCCACCTTCGGGCGCTGGACCGACCAGCCGCTGGAGACCGGCAAGCGTGTGGACATGTACCCGCTCCAGGAGGACCAGGACTTCACACTCGACCCCCGGGAGTACGTCCGCTTCATCCGGCAGCGGGGGTCCCGGGTCGCCGTCATCTGCAACCCCAACAACCCGGACGGCGGTTATCTCCGCCGCCATCAGGTGCTGTGGCTGCTCGACGAGCTGTCCGACCTCGATCTGGTCGTGGTCGACGAGTCGTTCATCGACTTCGTGGACGCCGAGCGCTCCCCGTCCGTCGCCGACGAGGCGGCCATCCGGTCGAATGTGATCGTGCTGAAGAGCCTCGGCAAGAACTTCGGCCTGCACGGCATCCGCTTCGGCTATCTCGTGGCCAACCCCGCGCTCGCCGCGAAGGTCCGCAGGGCGCTGCCCAAGTGGAACCTCAACTCCTTCGCCGAGAGCGTCGTCTTCATGATCAAGGAGTACGGGATCGAGTATCAGCAGAGCCTGCAGTTGCTCTCCCGTGACCGCGCCGGCATGTCCCAGGCGCTCGCGGGCGTGCCCGATCTGATCGTCTTCCTCTCCCAGGGCAACTTCCTGCTGGTCAAGCTGCCGGACGGGGTCGACGGCGCCGCCCTGCGCGACCGACTGCTCACCCAGTACGGCGTGTTCATCCGTGAGTGCGGCAACAAGCTCGGCAGCAGCAGCCAGTTCGTCCGGCTGGTGGTCCGCCCGCAGGAGGATGTGCAGCGGCTCCTCGCAGCCCTCCAGGAATGCCTTCCCGCGAGCCGCCGCCCCACCGGTCTGGCCCGCCCGTACGAACCGATGGGCTCCCTCCCGGCGCTGGCCCCGGCCCGCTAGGGACACCGCCCCTGACCTGTCCTGCCTCCCCGCACGAGGACGAACAGGTCAGGGGCGTACCATCAGCTGGAACTCGAAGGCGTAGCGCGAGGCCCGGTAGACATGGCTGCCGTATTCGACGGCGCGGCCCGTCTCGTCGTATGTCGTGCGCTGCATCGTCAGCAGCGCGGCGCCCTCCGGTTCGGCGAGGTACGCGCCCTCCTCGACGGTGGCGGCACGGGCGCCGACGCTCTGGAGAGCGCTGTGGAGGGTGATTCCGGCGGCCCGCATCAGACGGTAGAGGCCGGTCGCCTCCAGCTCGGCATCGCCCAACTCCATTGGCCCCGGCGGCAGATAGTTGCGCAGCCAGGCGATCGGCTCGCCGTGGGTGGAGCGCAGCCGTTCGACAAAGGTGACGGGGGCGCCCTCGGCGACACCGAGCGCGGAGGCGACATCCGCGGAGGCGGAAACGGGTTCGTTGCGGATCACCCGGGTCGCCGGGCTCTGGCCGGTGGCGAGCAAGTCGTCGTACAGACTGCTCAGTTCGAGTGGGCGCTTGACCTTGCTGTGGACGACCTGGGTGCCGACGCCGCGCCGACGGACCAACAGCCCCTTGTCGACCAGCGACTGGATCGCCTGCCGGACGGTGGGCCTGGACAGGCCGAGCCGGCCGGCCAGTTCGATCTCGTTGCCGAGCAGACTGCCGGGCTGGAGCCCGCCGTGCTCGATGGCGCTCTCCAGTTGCAGCGCGAGCTGGTAGTAGAGCGGTACGGGAGAGGACCGGTCCACAGCGAAGTCGATGGCCGGTGACACGGTAGGGGGCACGCGCCGAGGATACCGGCCGGATCCGGCGGACGGCCGCGGTGTGTCGCGCTCCGACGCGGGTCCGCGCCGTTCCGGCGCCGAGGAGGCGGCCGTCACAGCAGACCGACGGCGGTGTCGACGGCGGACTCGACGCCGCCGGACGCCGGATAGAGCAGTGACCTGCCGACCACCAGCCCCTGGACGGTGGGCAGTCGCAGCGCCGCGCGCCACTTCTCGTACGCGCCGTCCTGATCCCCGCCGACCTCGCCGCCGAGCAGGACGGCGGGCAGCGTGGAAGTCTCCATGACCTCGGCCATCTCGTCGGGGTCGCCGGTCACGGGCACCTTGAGCCAGGTGTACGCGGAGGTCCCGGCGAGGCCGGAGGCGATGGCGATCGAGCGGGTGACGGCCTCGGCGCTCAGATCGTTGCGTACCGCGCCGTCGACGCGCCGGGAGATGAACGGCTCGACGAATACGGGCAGTTTACGGTGGGCCATCTCGTCGATGGCGCGCGCCGCGGCCTCCAGCGTGGTCAGCGAGCCTGGGTCGTCGTAGTCGATACGGAGCAGGAGCTTGCCCGCGTCGAAGTCGAGCCGGGCCAGATCCTGGGGGCGGTGCCCGGTGAACCGGTCGTCCAGCTCGAAGGAGGCTCCGGCCAGTCCGCCGCGGTTGAGCGAGCCCATCACCACCTTGTGGTCCAGGACTCCGAGCAGCAGCAGGTCGTCGAGGATGTCGGCGGTGGCCAGCACACCATCCACACCGGGGCGCGAGAGCGCGATACACAGCCGCTCCAGCAGCTCGGCCCGGCCGGCCATGGCGAACGCGCGGTCGCCGACCGCGAGGGCGCCGCGTGCCGGATGGTCGGCGGCGACGATCATCAGCCGGCCGCTGTCCCCGATCAGGGGCCTGCGCACCCGGCGCGCGGCGGCTTCCGCGATGGCCTCCGGGTGCCGGGCCCGCACCCTGGCGAGGTCACTGATGCTGATGCTCAAGGAAAGCTCTCTTTCGCACGCTCGTCGGACACAGGGCGATACGCCTCCTCCGCCCGGTCAGGTTGGGCCCCGGGGCGGACCCATGTCAATAGTTTGTCCTTACATTCGAACGTCCCGACCTGAAAAGGCCGCGGCGTTACCATGTCGTTACGTCGAGATGAAGTGATGTCTTAACAAAACCTGACAGCGACCCACCCGACGGAGTTTGCTCCCGTTCGGAAAGCGGACGAGTTACCGGCGTCACACCGACGACCCGATCGACGGGACTCATGTCCCGGCTCGAAGTCCCCGCCCGCCTCCCGCCTCCCTCCTCCCCCGCCCCCTCCTGCCGGCTTCCTTGTCCGCTTCCCTCCCACCGCAGCGAGGTGCAGGCCATGGACCGTTCCCGCAGAACCCCAGGACCGCGCGGAAGCAGCACCCGCCGGACCACCGTCGCCGCGTCCGCCGTCTGTGCGGCAGTCGCCCTGCTCGTCGCCGGACGCAGCAGCGATGGCCCGCGACCGCTTCACGGTCCTGCGGCTCGGCACCTCGACCTGAACGCCGCGCGCGCCGACGTCACCCTCGAAGCGCTCACCAACCACATGGCGGGCGGCGCCGAACTCGCTGCCCTCAAGCACGAGTTGGCGCAGGCGCGAGGGGTGGACGTGACGGGTCTCCCGGAGGAGTCCGACCTCCCCGCGACCGCTTCCGCCGTCTCGTAACACCGCGGAAGAACCCGCGCACCACGGTGTTGAGCCCGGCGTACCAGGTACGCCGGGCTCTCGCGTCCACACGCCTTCGGCCGGGTGTCACCGGCCGGTGGCGTCGGACCTGCTGGGCCGGCCGTCACCTCTCCCGCTCGCCACCGGCGAGTACGTCGTCCATGCCCTTCGTCCGCCACTCCCTGAGCCCCTGGTAGAACGCGATGGGGCCGCCTCCGTACGACTGGCTCTGCTGCGCGGGCTTGCCCTCGTTGTTGTAGTAGCCCGGAGTGCACTCGGCCAGGAACTGGTAGGTGCTGTACGCGTTCTCCCGTATCGTGGCGGCCCAGCCGCCCTGTGCTTCGGCGGTCGGCTCGACGCACAGGACACCGCGTCTGCGGGCCTCGGTGACGATCTCCCCGAGGTGGATCGCCTGTTCGTCGAGGGCCTGGACGAAGTTCACGGAGAGGCTGTTCTGCAGGGCGCCCAGATGGAACAGGTTGGGGAAGCCACGGCTGCAGAGACCGTGCAGTGTCTTCGGGCCGTCCTTCCAGGACTCGGCCAGGGCGACACCGTCCCGGCCGTGAACAGCGAGTCCGGCCCGTTCAGCCGGGGGCACACCGGCCTCGAAACCGGTCGCGAAGACGATGCAGTCGACCTCGTATTCCATGCCGTCGACCACGATGGCGTTCTCGGTGACACGCTCCACACCGCGCCCGGCGGTGTCGACGAGAGTGACATTGGGCCGGTTGAACGTGGGCAGATAGGTATCGCTGAAGCCGGGGCGTTTGCACAGGTAGCGGTACCAGGGCTTGAGCGCCTCGGCCGTCGCCGGGTCCTCGACGACGGCGTCCACCCGGGCGCGGATCTCGTTCATCTTCTTGAAGTCGGCCAGTTCCGCCAGGCGTACGCGCTCCTCCGGTGTCAGATCCGCGTCCGAGGCGGGCACCGCGCTGGCCACCATGGTCTGCAACAGCCGGGCGCTGGTGGTCCAGCCGTCTGCCACCAGGTCCTCCTCGGCTCCACCACCGACCACATGCGCGAGGAAGTTGTCCCGGCGGCGGCGCTGCCAGCCGGGTGACACCGCCCCGGCCCACTCCGGGTCGGTGGGCCGGTTGGCGCGTACGTCGATCGAGGACGGTGTGCGCTGGAACACGAAGAGGTGTTCCGCGTCGCGTCCCAGGTGCGGGACACACTGGATGGCCGTCGCACCGGTCCCGATGACCGCGACCCGCTTGTCGGCGAGCTTGTGCAGACCACCGGTCGCGTCACCACCGGTGTAGCCGTAGTCCCAGCGGCTCGTGTGGAAGGTGTGTCCCCGGAAGCTCTCGATGCCCGGGATACCGGGGAGTTTCGGGTCGCCGAACAGGCCGCTGGAGATCACCACGTACCGCGCCCGCATCCGGTCACCGCGGTCGGTGCTCACCATCCATTCGGACTCGGCCTGGTCCCAGCGGAGTTCGGTCGCCGCGGTCCGGAAACACGCCTCGCGGTACAGGTCGAACTGCTCCCCGATCGCCCGCGCGTGCTGCCGGATCTCCTCACCCGGCGCGTACTTCCAGCGCGGTATGTAGCCGACCTCTTCGAGCAGGGGCAGATAGATGTACGACTCGATGTCGCACTGGACCCCGGGATAGCGGTTCCAGTACCACGTACCTCCGAAATCGGCGCCCTTCTCTATCACACGGATATCACGCAGCCCTGCTCCGTGCAGCCGCGCGCCGGCGATCAGACCGCCGAGCCCGCCCCCGATGACAATGGCTTCGACGCGGTCGTGCAGGGGCTCACGGGTGAATCCGGGTGTCGCGTGGGGGTCTTCGACGTAGTAACCGAACGCGCCGGTGGTACGGACGTACTGATCACGGCCGTCGGAGCGGATCCTGCGGTCGCGCTCGGCGCGGTACCGCTCGCGCAGGGCGTCCAGGTCTAACCCGGCTTCCTGCGGTGCCAACGGGACATCGGCGGACGGATCGAGGGGGGTGGTCATACGGTCCTCTCTGCGGAGCCGGCGGATATCCGGGATATCCCGGATATCCGCCGGCTCTCATGAATGCTCTCCGGCCAGGGCCAGGGCCATGGCCCCCACATCATCCCAGGCCGTACCGGCCACAATGGCCTGCCGCCAGGGCCTGATCGCCCGGGGCGGCATACCGACCGCGAGGACCCCGGCCAGCCGGGTGCCGGTGCGGTAGACCACCACGAACCGGCGTTCGTCGAGGTCGCCGTCGACCACGACAGTCTCCTGGTGGCCCCGGAGATAGCCGAACGCCTGGATCTTCATGTCGTACTGGTCGGACCAGAAGTACGGCACCGGGGCGAACGGTGTGCGTGCCTCCGGGCGGAGCAGGTTGCGGGCCGCGGCCATGCCCTGCTCGGCCGCGTTGCTACGGTGCTCGATGCGCATCGCCGTACCGAACAGCGGGTTGTGCCAGCGGGCGACGTCCCCGGCGCCGTACACACCCGGTGCGGCGGCGCTGTACTCGTCGCACACGAGACCGTCGCCGACGGTCAGCCCGCTGCCCTCCAGCCATTCGGTGTTCGGCAGGGAGCCGATGGCCACCAACACCTCGTCGGCACCGACCAGTTCGCCGTCGGCGAGCCGCACACCGTCGGCGGTCACCTCGCGCACGGTGACTCCGGTACGCAACTCCACACCGTGGTCGCGGTGGGCGCCCGACAACACCCGCCCGACCTCCTCGCCCACCGCGTGGGCCAGCGGCACGGGCGCCGGTTCGAGCAGGGTGACCTCGGCGCCGAGGCCCCGGGCCACGGCAGCGGCCTCCGCCCCGAGGAATCCGGCACCGACCACCACCAGCCGCCGCCCGGGACCGAGCCGGTCACGCAGGGCCAGCGCGTCGTCCAGGGTACGCAGCACATGCGCGGCCGAGCCGGGCAGCCGACGCGGGCGCACCCCGGTGGCCACGATCAGACCGTCGTACGGCAGTCGGGCGCCGTCCGCCAACTCCACGGTGCGTCCGGCGAGTTCGAGGCCGGTGGCGGCGGCGCCGAGGCGCAGGTCGAGACGGAGCGCGGCCAGGTCGGCGGGCCGGCGCAGGGGCAGCCGGTCGGGCTCCCACTGCGCGGACAGGATCTGCTTGGACAGCGGCGGCCGGTCGTAGGGGGCGCGGTCCTCGTCTCCGACGAGGGTGATCGTGCCCTCGTAGCCCTCCCGGCGCAGTGTCTCGGCGGCGGCGAGGCCGGCCGCCGAGGCGCCGACGATCAGGACCGCCCTCACTGCTCCACCAGCCGGATCGCGACCGCCGGGCAGAGGCCCGCGGCCTCGCGCACCTCGTCGTGGGCGTCGGCGTCCGGCTCACTGTCCAGCAGGATCACCACACCGTCGTCCTCCCGCTGGTCGAACACCTCGGGGGCGCTCATGACGCACAGGCCCGCCGAGACACACTTCGGTTCGTCCACTTCCACGCGCATGGTCGTTCTCCGTTCGCTGTAGTTGGTTCGTTCGTGAATACCGGTTCTTTCGTGGATCCTGGTTCGTTCGTGGCTGCTGGTTCGTCCGTGGATACCGGGCGGAGTTCCGGTCACAACGGGGACCGGCAGAAAGGGCATCAAGCCATTGATGGGGCCATGCAAGCGGACGGGACTGACAGCTTCCGGTCAGCCACCTGACGGCAAGCCGACGTGAGGAGGGTCACACCTCCGGACGGTGGGCGGAGCGGTGGGTCAGCGGCCGAGCCAGTAGCCGAAACCCCGGCGGGTGTGGATCAGTTCGGGTTCTCCCTGATCGACCTTGCGCCGGAGCCGGGAGACGAGCTTCTCGATCGCGTTGTCGGCGCGGCCGTCGCCCCAGACATGCCGGCAGATCTGTTCCTTGGAGAGGACGCGTTCCGCGTTGACCAGCAGATGGCGCAGCAGCCGGTACTCCGCGGGGATCAGGGCGAGGGTCCGGCCGCCCCGGCGCGCCTGGCAGGTGAGGTCGTTCAGGACGAGGTCCTCGTAACGTGGCGCCACCTCCGGGTCGCGCCGGCCTCCTGCCACGCAGTAACACCTGTGCTCTGGGCAGGACTTCGGGGATCCTGAAGGGTTTGGTGACATAGTCGGCGCCCCCGCCGAGCCCCGGGACGAGGCTGTCCAGCGATGCGCAGGCGGTCAGGAAGAGCACCGGTGGACGGCCCACGGCGTCGAGGCGGGGCGATCCGGTGATCCCCTCCGTCTCCACCAGTGTCACATCGAGGACCACCAGGTCGAACCGGCGCTCCGCCAGACGTGCCACCGCCCCGGTGGCGGTCCTCGCCGTACGGACCTGACAGCCCACCAGTTCCATGGTGGCCGAGAGGAGTTCGGTCGTTCCCGGATCATCGGCCACGATCAGAACGCGCCGGCCGTTCCCACGGGCCGACGACGGGATCGGAATCTCACTGATGCTTCCATGCATGGAAAGACCATTCGTATAGGGCTCATGCTTCACATAGGGACGACTGCGTCGAGGCCCCGGGCCGCCCTCGGCCGATCGATCGCGCCCGGGGGAACGACCGGCGAGCGCTCGCCAGACCCCGCCCTCCCCCGGTCTCAGGCGGAGGGCGGGGTCTCCACATCCCCCGGTTCCGCGATGTCCTCGGAATGGGCGAGGAAGTCGTCGACCATGCGGTGGAACAGTGTGGCCAGCTGCCGCAGCTCCTGCGGCGACCACTCGGAAAGGGCCGCCTGCATCCCCCGGCGGCTCGCGTCGCGGATCCGGTCGACCGTCTCCCGGCCCAGCGCCGTGAGCTGGATGCGCTGTGCGCGGCGGTCGTCCGGGTCCGGGACGCGGGTGACGTAACCGGCCTTCTGGAGCTGCTGCACCTGCCGGGTGATGTGCGACGCCTCGACCGCCAGCCGGACCGCCAGCTCACCGGGGCGGAGCGGCTCGGTGTCGGCGATCTGCCGCAGGAGCGCCACGGCTGCGCGCTCCAGCGTGGGGACTCCGGCGAGGGCCATCAGCCGGTCGTGCCGCCGGACCCGGCCGGTCAGATAGGAGATCCTGGTGAGGGCGCGCTCGATCTCGATCATGTCCGTCGAGACGGGGACGGCTGCTGGCGGCGGCTTTGACATGGGACCTATTTTACCATCCAATTGCCTAAGTCAAGCAACCTTGTCAGATTGCTTGACTCAAGCAACCCGACGTGCTTGCCTGCCGTACGGCACCCCGACGCACAGCGGAGCAAGGAGCACGCCATGAACAACACCGGCCTTCAGGGACGCGTCGTCATCGTCACCGGAGCGGCATCGGGAATCGGCAGGGCGGCGGCCCTGCGGTTCGCCGAGGAGGGCGCGAAGGTCCTGGTCGCGGATCTGAACCAGGAGGCCACCGACCGGACCATCAGCGCGATAGAGGCCGCGGGGGGCACCGCCCTCGGGGTGGTCGGCGACCTCAGCGACCAGCAGGTGGTGGACCGGGTCGTGGCCACGGCCGTGGACGCCTTCGGCGGTGTGGACGTCCTGGTGAACAACGCCGGCATCATGGACCGGATGTCCGCCCTCGCCGACATCGACGACTCCGAGTGGAACCGCGTCATCCAGGTCAATCTGACGGCGCCCTTCCTGCTCACCCGGGCCGCGCTGCCGCACATGCTGGCGGCCGGGCGCGGCTCGATCGTCTTCACCGCGTCCGAGGCGAGCCTGCGCGGGAGCGCGGCGGGCGCCGCCTACACCGCCTCCAAGCACGGGATCGCGGGCCTGACGAAGTCCCTCGCCGTGATGTACCGGAAGGAGGGCATCCGCGCCAACGCCATCGCCCCCGGCGCCACTTCGACCAATATCCAGGTCGACGCCGAGGCACAGGCCCACGGCCCGGCGGCCATCGGCCCGTACCTCGGTCTGGCGGGCAGTCCCGCCGCCGCCGAGGAGCAGGCGGCCGCCATCGTCTTCCTGGCCTCGGACGCGGCCAGCAACATCAGCGGCGTCATCCTCCCCGTCGACAACGGCTGGTCGGCCATCTGACGGAGGGGTGCCCGTGGGTCCTGTTTTCAATGCTCCGGAATCGAACAGCGGTGATCCCGGCTGTCCGGCCGCCACACGGTCGAAGAGTCCGCCCCTGCTGTTCCCCCGCTACCTGAAGACCTCCGCCCTCACCCTGAACCTACTGCGCCGCGCACCCGTCACGCACAACCTCCCCGCAGCGATGTTCGCCCCGGATCCCGCCGAGCCGGCGCGACCTGCCCGGCGTGTCGAGAGTGACCGGCAGTTCCGGGGCCGAGGTGTCCTGGTGGTCAGCGGTGCGGTCGGCCCGAGGCCGGCAACGGCCGTACGGATGACGCCTCGGCCGACGTGGTGTTCGCGGGTAGTCGTACGCGGCCGTATCTCGGCTGGCCCTCCACCACGTTCGGGCCTGTGAAGGCAGGGGCGTCGATCACTTCCTGGTGGTCCTGCCACCGGTCACCCTGCGGTGTCCGGTGGCAGGAGCGATGGCCCGGTCCACGCTCGCTGCGGGTCAGTTGACGGGTGCACCCGACCCGAGGCGGCTGCCTAGACGTTGCCGCCTCTGTTGAGCCAGCAGCGGACGGACCCGCCGGTGTAGACGACGACGTAGTCCGCCTTTCCGTCGCCGCTGATGTCGCGGAACGTCGACTTCTCACCGGGGTATCCGGTCTCCTTGACGAAGTTCCGGTGCTCGGTGAACCCTCCGGCGCCCCGGCCGCCGTCGTTGATGTACGCGTGGACGGCACCGGTGGAGCCGACCATGAGGTAGTCGTCCTTGCCGTCGCCGTTGACATCCGCGAGGCGGAGCTTGTCCCGGGAGCCGTAGGAGACGCCGGGGGCCCAGTTCAGGATTTCCTCGAAGCGGTACCCGCCGTTCTCGGCCGGGAGGTTGAGGTAGGCGTGGACGGCCCCGTTGTCACCGACCCGGAGGTAGTCGTCGCGGCGATCGCCGTTGACATCGGCGAACCGGACGGATTCGCGACGCACGCCGGCGGCTTTCGGATTGACCGCCAGGACCGCTCGGCTCCACGTGATCCGGCCGTCGCGCACCCCCTCGTTCACGTAGTGGATCAGGATCTCGGTGGAGCTCCCGGTCGGGCGGACCTCGACGATGTCGCTGCGTCCGTCTCCGGTGAGATCGGCGAAGCGGAGGCTTTCGGCCTGGTCTGAGTTCTGGACGGAGAAGCCGGGGGCCACATCCGCCCAGTGCGGTTTGCCGGGCTCGGCCCGGGTGTTCAGCCCGATGCGCAGACTGCCCGTGTCAGGAATGCGCACGTAGTCCTCGCGGCCGTCGCCGTCGAAGTCCGCGAGGTCGGTACGGCCCCGGGGAGACTGCATGCCGGGGGCGATGACGCCCAGCGAGCGCCAGCCCCCGCCCGCCGCGCTCCCGCTCTCGCCCTCGCCCTCGTCCGGGCCGGTCGGATCACATGCGCCCTCGGTCACCGGAACGGGTTCCTTGAGCCACCCCTGGCTCTCGACGAGCAGCGCGGCGGCGTGGAACGCCCTGGCCATCTTGATGTACCCCTCGTCGTCGGGGTGCGAGCCGTCGACGTCCTCGGTGGTCAGCTCGCCCATGCCGACCAGCCTGACGTGTTTGCCCTGCTTGCGGCGCTCCTCGACGATCCGGGGCAGCTCGGCGTTGTACCGGTCGATCTTGGCCTGCATGCCCGCCTTGGTGGAGGGGATCAGCGTGGCCACCAGGACGGTGGCCTCCGGGGCGTCGCGCAGGATCTGGTCGATGAGAGCGCCGAGCCGCTCCGGGGCGCTGTCCAGCTGGTGGTTCTGGTTCATGTCGTTGGTCCCGGCCATCAGGGTGACCAGGTTGGGCCGGTGTTCCTTGATCGAGCAGTCCGCCACGTCGGCGATCTCGTCGATCCGGAAGCCCGGGTGGCCCTCGTGGTCGGCGTCGGCCATCCCTCCCGAGCGCCGGGAGCCGACCATGTCCACGTCCCGCTTCATGACCATGCCGGTGTCGTCGACGATGAAGTTGTACTTGAGGTCGTCGTAGAGCCCGGCGCGGTATCCGTTGCCGTGGGAGCTGTTGGTCCCATGGCTGATGGAGTCGCCCAGCACCTCGACCCTCGTGGGCACGGGCGGCGAAGGGTCGGCCACAGGCTGGTCGGGGCCCACCTGCACGGCCCAGTGATCCGAGCCGCCTCGTTCCAGGCGGGACGACAGACGGTCCACCCACTGGTCGGCGACGACATAGTCCAGTTCCCCGCTGCCGGCCTGCGTCGCCTGACGGGCGCGGTAGACGCGCGCCACCGGGAAGCCGGGGCGTTGTTGCAGGGCCTCCGGGGAGGCGTTGAAGTCACCTCCCACCGCCCACTCGTAGGACGTCCCGTCCTTTCTCGCCCAGGCTTCGACGGCGTTGTCGATCTCTTTCAGCATGGGCGCGGAGTCGCCACCGCCGCCGGACAGGCCGTGGAACGTGAAGTACCAGTGCTGTCCGAAGCGCACGCCCAGGGCCCGGCGGCCGGCACCGATCGGGTTGTCGACCACCCGGACCTGGTCCGGGACGCCTCGGGTCATGATCGCGATGTTCACCCGGCCACCCGTGTTCGTCCCGCCGTTGGTGTCCGTCTGGAGGAAGTAGACCTCGTACGGCCCGCCCTCGTGAGTCTCGGTTTCCGGGTTCCAGGTGCTGTTCTCGTAGGTGTCCCCATCGACCGTCGTATAGGTGATCGACCTGACCCGCTCGTTGTTGTCGTCGAGCATGCTGGACGGCGGGCCGGCACCCGCTTCCTGCAGCAGCAGCACCGACGTCCGACGCATGTACTGCCGAGCCTGTTCCCACTTGACTCCGGCCTCGCCGGCCAGGCTCTCGCCCTGCATGTTCCAGGTGATGACCGTCCTGCGGTCCAGGCCGTCGGCGCGCGCGGACTGCGGCGTGAACACGACCACGACTATCGACGTGGCCAGCGCGGCCAGCGCAAGGGCCGCAGTGAGCAGCACTCGCGACGGCCTGTGGCATAAGAATTCATATCTCACGGCACGTATGACGTGGCACGAGGCCACATAGTTGCCTGAAGCCGTCGCGGCAGTCGGTTCCCGGTCGAGCGGGTCCGGGCCCGAACAGCCCGCCGACTGTGCGCCTCGGTGACCAGGTCGTGTTCAGGCGAACGCGTCGCCCAGCCCGTACGGACCACCCAGTCCTGCCGGGCCGCCGCTGGACAACGACAGGATCTCGGCACGGACCCGGGGAAGAGACGCAGAGCCCGGCACCATGCGGGCGGCAGGTGGCGGGATTCGCCGGCCCCCGCCTCATCGGTGTCCTACTGTATGGACACGCCACGCTACCTACCGTGGTCATGAGGAGGACTCCGTGAAATCGCCCTGTGACCCCCAGCACGCCCCCGCCGGCGATGTGGGCGCAGCACTCATGATGATCGACTCTCAGCTCAAGGCCATCTACGACTCCAAGACCGAGACCGACCCTGAACAGCGGGCGCTGACCAACCAGTTCACCGCGTCCTTGGGGCCCAGGGGCGTCGATGACGTGCTGGACGGTACGTGCACGCTCATCTTCATGTTCATGAAGTGGCTGCGCATGGCCTACGAGGATCACGGCGAGGACGTCATCGCCTGCGTGGTGCCCAACCTCGTGGCCTCGATGCGCATGATGCCCAAGAGCGTCCGTCCCGAGGTCATCCCCACCATGGCCGGCCTGCTCATCGCCGCAGCCAATAACCTGAGCCCCAGCCTGTGGCGCAAACAGTATGGTTATTGGACCAAGGCGGAGATGACCTCCTTGGAAGCCACCACCTTCCTGCTCGCCGAGCACATCAACCGCCTCACCGACGACCGCGACTTCGCCACACGCATGATCAGCGAAGCCCTGTCCCGTTCGGACGAAGCCTGACGTGCGCGTCCCGCGGGAGCGGCTCTCTCGCAGGTGTGCCTGCAGGAGACGGAGGACCGCTCTCATGGACATATACGGACGCCTCCGGTACGCCTAGCGCCGGAGGCCACTGGCGGGAACAGTTCGGGGCCGGGTGCTACGCCCGGCTACCGGCCCCACTGCAGGGAGCGGCCGCGACACAGCCGACGAGCGGCGGGAGCGTTGGGCCGAGCGCGATACCGGACGCGGCGGTGTCCAGCAGGCAGAGAGCTTCACCACGTACGGAACCCCGTTCGGTCCGTACCCATTTCAGTTCGAGTCCCGGACTGCCCCCCGTCGTCGACGACGACCAGGACATAGCTCACCGCGTTGAGCACCATGACCGGGCCGATCCCGAAGGCGCACCGCGCCGCTGAGGACCAGGACGCCGAGGATCAGGGCGCAGCCCCCGGACGCGATGTTGCACAGCACCAGCAGCCGGCGTTTGTCGTACCGGTCGGCCGACCTTCCGCCGTGGAGCGTGAACAGGAGCATCGGGGTGAACTGGAGGGCGGTGACCGCGCCCAAGGGCCGTACTGGAGTCTCCCGTGAGGGAGAGCGCCAGCCAGTCCTGGGCGACGACCCACATCCACATACCGGCGACCGACAGCACCTGGCCGAGGGCGGAGATCCGGAAGTCGCGGACCGGGAGGGAGCGGAAGGTCCCCGTGGAGCCACGGCCGTCCGGACCGCGCGCCGCACCCTCCGGGGAACCTCCCGGTCGCGGCGGAAGGCGCCCTTCGACCGGCCGCCCACGGTCAGGGGGTCGCCGCGGGGACAGCGAGGGTCGTACGGCGGGGGACGAGGCAGCTCTCCAGGAAGGCGAGGGCCCGCAGATGGTACGAGCGGGCGGCCCAGCCCAGACTGATGTTGTGCCCGGCGTCGGGCTGCCGGTCGACCGTCACCCGCGGGGCGGCCACGAAGTGCGCGGCCAGGTCGGCAAGGGTCGCGTCGTCATGGTGCCACCAGGACTCGTACTCGGCGAAGGTGAGCCGCACCGGCACCCGGACGCGGGCCGCGGTGGCCGGGAAGAGCCGTGGCCAGCGGGCGAGTTCCGCGCGCTCCGCGGCGGGCATGGGCTCCACCAGGCCGTGGCAGCCGCTGAACGTCCCCGGCGGGTAGAGGCGCAGTGGGCCCCAACTCCCGCTCTGTACACGGCGGCCCGTCGAGCCGGTGACCTCGTCCGGATCGACGGCGTACGTATGGCCGCAGCCCGAGATGTCGACACCGATCAGGTTCGGCGGGGCGTGGTCGGCGACGGTCGTCAGCGCCACCTTGCCGCCGTACGAGTGCGCGAGAAGGAACAGGCCCTCACCCGTGGCGTAGGTGGCGGCGAAGCCGTCCAGGGCTGCCCGCAGCGCGGCGGCCTGGCCCACCAGGCCCAGTCCGTCCGGCAGTCGACCGGCCGATAGGCCGTAGCCGGGCCGGTCGATCGCCAGGACGCTGTAGCCGAGGCTCGCGCCCAGCGTCAGCAGGGACAGCTCCGCGTGCGCCTGCCCGTCGAAGTAACCGGCGTTCACCCCGCCGCCGTGGATCGCGACGACTACGGCACGGGCGGGCCCGCCGACGGGCTCGCTGAGCAGCGCGGACAGCGTGGTCCCCGCAGCGTCCAGGGTGATGCGGCGTACGTCCCGGGAGGCCGGGGGTGCCAGTGGGGCCATCGTGGTTCTCCTCCGTCCCGCCCTGCGGCAAGATCATCGACCCGACGGGACACTACCTGGCAGGTACACAACCAACAACCATGCCTCACCGCCCCTGGCCGCCCCCTGGGAGACCGCCCCCGGGCAGCGGAAAAGGCGCTGCCCGATTTCTCCGGTACCGCCTGCGACCTGCGGAAAAGAAAGTCGGGACGACAGGATTCGAACCCGCGCCCCCTTACCCCCCCAGGTGCGAGCCACCCGCATTATCCGCACATGCCGGAATCAATCCGAGCCATATCGCGCACGGAAGATCCCGCCGCGCGCTACCGGGCACCGGACCCGCACCGTCGCCCCCACGCGTACGATCACCGCGTCCCGCGACGGGCACCACCGCGGCCACCCCGCGGTCACGCCTCCCGCGAGCCCGGCGAGAAACCCTCCCCGACCAGACGCAGGGTCTCCGGCAGGATGCTCCCCGCGTTCTCCCCGTATTCGTCGCCGTGCCAGGCGTACTCCTCGGTCATGATCCGGATCGCGGACGTGATCATGGCGGCCTGGACCCGGATGGCCAGACCGTGCGAGTCCACGCCGAGCCGGTGCGCGATCGCGTCGACCATGCGCGTCTCCAGGTCACTGGTGGCCTGGAGCCACACCCGGCGCAAGCCTGGCTCCTCACGCGCCAGTCGTACGATGTCGACCACGTTCGAGGCATCGCCGCCGGCCCGCGCGCTGCCGATCATGGCCCGGCCGAGAGCCTCCAGCAGCGGCTCCCCCTCGGGCCGGGCCTCGAATGCCTCGGCCGCACGGCCGAGAGCATGCACCAGCAGCGGGGCGACGGCCTCCTCCTTGGTGGAGAAGTAGTGCCAGAACGTACGCCGGGAGGCGCCGGCCGCCTCGGCGATGTCCTCCACGGACGTACCGGCGACCCCGCGTTCGACGAAGAGCCTGGCCGCCTCCGCCGCGATCTCGGCACGGTTCTGTTCCCGGCGGCGCTCTGTGAGTCGCGGACGTCCGCGTTTGGGTTGTGTTTCCTGGGCCGCCATGACTTCTCCCCTCTGCCATCCGCTCTCGGCGCGGCGCTGACCTGGACATCTTTCCATTCCCAGCCCGCCTCCTCATTAATTGGCGCGTAGTGCATTCATTGCACCATACGCAAAAAAGCCCTAGCGTCGACCTCACGGAAGGGCACATCGGCCGAAGGAAGATCCACGAAGGGATCCCATGACCCACGACGACCGCGAGCGAGTGCTGGACTACCCGCTGCCCAGGCCGGCTGCCCTGGAGCCGCCGACGGAATGGGCGGAGCTGCACCGGCGGTGCCCGATCGCACGGGTGAAGCTGCCCAGCGGGGACGAGGCCCTGCTGCTCACCCGCTACGACGACGTGAAGCAGGTGCTGTCCGATCCACGGTTCACCCGGAGCTTGAGCGCGGACGACGCGGCCCAGATCAGCGACCCCGAGGGAGGGCTGTTCAACAACGAGATGTCGGAAGCCATGCCCGATGACGCCGAGGGGCATCAGCGGTGGCGGCGGATGGTCACCAAGTGGTTCACGACCAAGCGGATGCGCATGCTGGCGCCGGGCATCGAGGCGATGGCCGAGCGTCTCGTCGACGAGATGGTGGAACGGGGCCGGCCCGCCGACCTCAAGGCCGCCGTGGGTTTCCCGCTGCCGGTATGGGTGATCTGCGACATGCTCGGGGTCCCCGACTCCGACCGGGACCTGTTCTCCCACTGGTCCGACACCATGCTCAACCTGACCCGGTACACCAGGGCGGAGACCCGGGCGGCGCAGGCGGAGTTCACCGCGTACATGACCGGTCACATCGCCGCCAAGCGCGCGGAACCGGGCGAGGACATCCTCAGCGCGCTCATCACCGCCAGCGACTCCGCGGGCCAACGGATGCCCGACGCGACACTGGTGGCCACCGGCCAGGGCCTGCTCGTCGCCGGGCACGAGACCACATCGAACATGATCGGCAAGATGGTGGCCATGCTGCTGGTCGACCGGCGACGCTGGGAGCGGCTGCTGGCGGACCGGTCGCTGATCCGCTCGGCGGTGGAGGAAGTGCTGCGCTACGACGCCAACCTCGGGCTGGGCATGCCGCGATACACCAGCGAGGCGGTCGAGGTCGCCGACACGGTACTGCCCGGCGGTACCACCTTCATCTGCGACATGTCCGCGGCCAACCGCGACGAGAACGCGTTCACCGGCGCCGACGACATGGACCTCACCCGCAGCCCGAACCCGCACCTGACCTTCGGCGCCGGACCGCACTCGTGCCTGGGTCAGCCGCTGGCCCGCACCGAACTGCAGATCGTTCTCGACGTGCTGCTGCGCAAGCTCCCCTCCCTCGATCTCGCTGTACCGGCCGGGGACCTCCGCCGGGTGGAAGGGCTCGTCGTCGGCGGACTGACCGAACTTCCGGTGCGGTGGTGAACACGACCACCGGAACCGTCCGGGCCGAACGGGTCCGGACGGACCGGGAGCCGATTCGCGCCCTCGGCGCCCCCGGCGGCGACCGGGATACGTGACCGCCCCGTCCCGCGCCGTATGCGGTCCACTTTCCATGGGTGGACCGCATATACGTGATGGATCAAGGTGCTGGGCATGGGTTCGCGGCCGGCCGGAGCGTACTCCAGCGAGACGCGGCCTGTTCGGTTTCCGGAAGGCGGCCGGCTCGTCGGTGCCGGGGAAGATCGGACACGGGTGTGCTGTGCGTCGAGAGGTCAGGCGAGGAGCAGGTCGGTCGAGACCGCCCAGAGGTGCTTGGCCGTAGCGGGATCGAGCGCCCATTCCTTGCCGCCGTGCGGATGTCGCGCGAGGATCCGGCCGCCTCGCAGGGCCGCGGCCCCGACAGCGCCGGTGCCGCGGACGCCCGTAGTCGGTCGGCCGGCGCGGATTCGCCACCGGACCGATCACCCTCCCCACCCCGCTCCGGCCGGCCCCCGCAGCCCGGACAGGCGGCGTCGGCCACCGTGCACCGTGCGACTTTCCGAACCGACCGAGCAAGATCAACGACTACCACGCGCAGTCGGCTCGAACACCTTGGGCCAGAGCTCGGCCAACCCTGTTCAATACAGCCGCCCACCGCGGCGTGTTCTTGCCAATCCCGTGCAGCCCCCTGACGCGCACTCCTGCGCAAGCAACACTTATCAACGAGCAGTCGCAATCAGGGGGTTGTCATGCGGACCGACACGATGTACTGCTACACCTGCGATTCCGACGAACAGCACCGTCCGCTCAATGCCACGGAGAAACTCTGGCTCAAGGAACGCACCGGCCGGAAGTCCGTCGAGGAGTTCTTCATGTGCAAGGCACCCAGCTGCCGCAACCTGCGGACCGGTTTCAACAAGCGCCCCTTTGACCCTGTCATCCGGGTGCCCTTGCCCGACTGACCCCTCACGGAACAGCAGCACGGTGCGGACGCCATTCGCGCGCACCGCGCCGTCGGCCACCGGCCCGAGCGCGGATGGCCTTCCGAGTGACGCTACGGCCGGATCTTCAAGACTCCACCTGCTCCGGTTCATCGGCTCCGAGGCATACCGGCGCATGCCGGGTCCCCCTCATCGAGGAAATACGCCCCCCGTCGCCGAACGCATCCTCGCCGTCGGCCCCCACCCGGAGGCCCGGCTCGCCCCCCGTGGTCCCCAACCGGCCCCCAGGAAACCGAAAGGCGGTACCGGATTTCTCCGATACCGCCTACGACCTGCGACAAGCAAGTCGGGACGACAGGATTTGAACCTGCGACCCCTTGACCCCCAGTCAAGTGCGCTACCAAGCTGCGCCACGTCCCGGTGCCCGTCTGACCTGGGGTTTCCCCGGTCCGAACGGACATGAGAACAATACCGCACTTCAGGCGGTGGTCACGAACCGCTTTCCCGCGTGCGACCGGACTTGACCTCAACCACGCTTGAGGTTGCACGGTGACCGTATGACGACACCAACGACACCGCGCGTACGGAGTTACCAGGACCTGGACCGGCTGCTGGCCCTGATGACGGGGGCCGAGAAGCACGGGCCCGCCGCGACCTCGACGCTGGACGCGCTCTGGGTGCTCTACGACCGGGTGCTGCGGGTCACGCCCGGCACTGCGGAGGCGGCGGAGCGGGACCGGTTCCTGCTGTCCAAGGGCCACGGGCCGATGGCGTACTACGCCGTCCTCTCCGCGAAGGGGTTCCTCTCCGAGGACCTGCTCCCGGGCTTCGGTTCGTACGGCTCGCCCCTCGGCCACCACCCCGACCGGACGCTGGTGCCCGGGGTGGAGATCGGCAGCGGCTCGCTCGGGCACGGGCTGCCGCTCGCCGTGGGCACCGCGCTCGGGCTGCGGGCGCGCGGGCTCACCGGGCCCCGGGTGTGGGTGCTGATCGGTGACGCCGAACTCGACGAGGGCAGCAACCACGAGGCGCTCGCCTTCGCGGGCCCGGCGGGCCTCGAACAGCTCCACACGCTGGTGATCGACAACGCGTCCGCCACCCATGGCTGGCCCGGCGGCATCGCCTCCCGGTTCGAGGCGGCGGGCTGGTCGGCCGCGACCGTGGACGGCCGGGACCATGAGGCGATGTACGCGGCCTTCACCGCCCCGCACCCGGGCCGGCCCCGGGCGGTCGTGGCCCGGGTCGAACCCAAACCCAAGCCCTGAAGCCCGCATGCCCGCACGCCCGCACCGTCCGGGCCGTACCCCCAGAGCTCGTACCCGAAGCCTCGGACCAGAGAGGGACCCCATGGACACCATGCGCGACCGTTTCATCGCCACCGCCTCCCAGCTGCTCGACGAGGACCCCCGGCTCGCCGTCGTCCTGGCCGAGATCAGCCGGGACGGATTCGCCGAGGCGGAGCGCCGCCACCCCGACCGGCTGATCAACGTCGGCATCCGGGAGCAATTACTGATCGGGGTGGGCGGCGGGCTGGCGCTCGCCGGGCTGCGCCCGATCGTGCACACCTTCGCCAGCTTTCTGGTCGAGCGCCCCTTCGAGCAGGTGAAGCTGGACTTCGGCCATCAGGGGGTGGGCGGGGTGCTGGTGAGCGCCGGGGGTTCGTACGACTGGCCGGCGGGCGGGTTCACCCATATGGCGCCGGGCGATGTGGCACTGATGGATACGCTCGACGGCTGGTCGGTGCGGGTGCCGGGCCACCCCGACGAGGCCGAGGCCCTGCTGCGGCAGGCCGCCGCCGGGGACGGCCGGGACTACGTACGGCTGTCCCTCCAGAGCAACGCGCGGGCGCGGCCGGTGACCGGGGACGGGTTCGCGACCGTGCGCGAGGGGCGCGGCGGGGTGGTGGTCGCGGTCGGGCCGATGCTGGACAACGTCCTGGCGGCGACGGAGGGGCTCGACATGACGGTGCTGTACGCGACGACCGTGCGGCCCTTCGACGGCGCGGCCCTGCGCCGTGCCACGGAACGGGCCGGGGCCACGGATGTCGTGCTCGTGGAGCCGTATCTCGCCGGGACCTCCGCGGCCGCCGCCGGTGACGCGCTGATCGCGACCCCGCACCGGGTGCTGGGGCTCGGGGTGGCCCGTCGCGAGCTGCGCGCGTACGGGGAGCTCGCGGAGCATCTGGCCGCGCACGGGCTCGACCCGGCGTCACTGCGCGAGCGGATCTCGGCGTTCCTGGCGCTCTGACGGCCCATCGACCGTGGCGGCCGGGAAGCGCCTGCGGCCGTCACGGGGGAGGCTGGACAGACGTGCGACGCCGCCCCGGCGACGCGGATCTGTCCAGCGGACCCGTGGAAGGACGCCCCGCCCATGAGCACCAGCCGTGACCTGCTCGTCGACGCCTTCTGCCGGATCCGGGACACCGTCCACGAGGTGACCGAGGGCCTTTCCCCCGAGGAGCTGGCCGTACGGCTGGACGACGGGGCGAACTCGATCGCCTGGCTGGTCTGGCATCTCACCCGGGTCCAGGACAACCATCTGGCCGACGCCGCCGGAACGGACGAGGTCTGGATCGCGCAGGAGTGGTCGCAGCGGTACGAGCTGCCGTTCTCGCGCTTCTCCACGGGGTACGGGCACTCCCCCGGGGATGTCGCCGGGGTCGGCGGCATGCCCGGGGAGCTGCTCGTGGCGTACCACGACGCCGTGCACGAACAGACCGTGAAGTATCTCGGCACGCTCACCGACGCGGATCTGGACCGGGTCGTCGACGACGCCTGGACACCCGCGGTCACCCTGGGCGTACGGCTGGTCAGTGTCCTTTCCGACGATCTCCAGCACGCCGGTCAGGCCGCCTTCGTCCGGGGCTGGCTGGAGCGGCCGTGACGGGCGGTCCCGCCGACGGCAGGGGAGCCGCTTTCGCGACACGCCCTAGCCGAGCCCGTCCTCCCTCCGGTGGATCTGCGTCACCAGTTGCGCCGCGCACACCTTGATGATGTCCAGCCCGGCCCGTCCCCAGCGCCTCGGCTCGGTGTCGGCCACGCAGACGGTGCCCAGCGCCATGCCCGTACGGTCGATGAGCGGCGCGCCGAGGTACGAGCGGATGCCGATCTCGGCCACGAGGGCGTTCCCGGCGAACCGGGGGAAGTCCCGTACGTCCTCCAGCACCAGCGCCTTGCGCCGTACGACCACATACGGGCAGTAGCCGTGGTCCCGGTCCATGAACCGCTCCCCCGGGCTGCCCGGTGGCGTGTGCAGCCCGGCGAAGAACTGCCGTTCCTCGTCGATGAAGTTGACCATCGCGTACGGAGCCCCCGTCCGCTGCGCCAACTGCTCGGCGAACGCGTCGAGCGCGGGCTCGGCACGTTCGCCGAGCCCGAGTCCGCGCAGCCGCGCCACGCGGTCGGGTGCCTCCTGGTCGACGGGGGTGAGCAGCAGACGGCCGATCGGGTCGTACGTCATGGGCGGGCTCCGTCCCTCGGGGATATCCGGGTCATTCGGCGGGCTCCAGGGACTCCGGGGCCGAGGTGATCAGATGCTGGACGAGAGTGACCAGCGTCTGGATACCGGAGCTGGCGATACGGGCGTCGCAGAGCACGATCGGCACCTCGGGCCTGAGGTCTATGGCCGCCCGTACCTCGTCCGGTTCGTAGCGGTACGAACCGTCGAACTCGTTGACGGCGACCACGAATCCGATGCCGCGCTGTTCGAAGAAGTCCACCGCCGAGAAGGAGTAGTCGAGCCGCCGGGTGTCGGCGAGCACGATCGCGCCGAGCGCTCCCCGGGACAGCTCGTCCCACATGAACCAGAAACGCTCCTGGCCGGGGGTGCCGAAGAGATAGAGGACATGGCGCTCGTCGAGCGTGAGCCGGCCGAAGTCCATGGCGACCGTCGTCGAGATCTTCGCCTCGACGCCGGTCAGATCGTCGGTGGCCACGCTGACCTGGGTCAGCAGTTCCTCCGTACTCAGCGGCGCGATCTCGCTCACCGCTCCCACGAAGGTGGTCTTGCCGACTCCGAACCCGCCCGCGACCAGCACTTTCAGCGCGGTCGGGAAGGCGGCTCCGGAAGCGGCGGGCAGCGTGCCGGCGCAGGGGTCAGAGCTGTCGTCGTAAGCCATCGAGCACTGCCTCCAGCAGGAAACGGTCGGTGGGGTTCTCGAAGCTGTCCGGTGGGCGCGCGGTGATCGCCCCGCAGTCCACCAGGTCCGAGAGGAGGATTTTGGTCACCGTCGCGGGCAGCCGCAGATGCGCGGCGATCTCCGCGACCGAGGTCGGCCCCTGGCAGAGGCCGACCGCCTGGGCGTGCTCGGGACCGAGATGTGTCTGTGGCACCGACCCCGTGGACATCACCAGGGTCAGCAGGTCCAAGGCGGCCGTCGGGCGGGTCCGGCCCCCGCTCACGGCGTACGGGCGGATGAGCCGGCCCGCCGCGTCGTCGAGCCACGGTCCCTCCGTCGGGAGCGGCACGGTCAGCGCCCCGCGCCGCTCGGTGACGTACCGGCGCTTTGCCGCAGCGGGGTGATGAGGTAGGGCCGCACGCTCTTGACCAGCATCGCCATCTCGTAGCCGAGGACGGCGGCGTCGGCCTCCCGGCCCGCCAGCACGGCGAGAGCGGTGCCCGAGCCCGCCGTGGAGACGAAGAGCAGGGTCGAGTCCAGTTCGACCACCACCTGGCGGACCTCGCCGCCGTCGCCAAAGCGCGCACCGGCGCTGCGGCCCAGCGAGTAGAGGCCGGAGGCGAGGGCCGCCATGTGGTCGGCGCTGTCGGAGTCCAGGCCGTGCAGGGATCTCACCAGCCCGTCGGAGGAGAGCAGCACGGCGCTGCGGGTGTGGGGGACTCGCTGGACCAGACCGCTCAACAGCCAGTCGAGGTCGGAGGCATGGCCGGTCGTCATGTCGCTCGCCATGGTGCGTTACTCCTTGGAGGTGGTGGTGTCGTGGCGCTGCGGTTCCGGCTGTTCCGGGTGCGGCTCCGACAGGGGGTCCACGGGCCGGCCGCTCGATGGAGCCGCCGGTGGGGCGGCCGCCGTGCCGGGCCGGGGGACGGACCGCGGGGCGGGCTGTGACTCGGCGAGGCCGATGCCCCGCTGGAAGGCGGCCATCAGACCGGGGTCGTGGAGTACCGGCTCGCCGGTACGGGGCGGCGCGGGGGTGTCCCGCAGCTGCGGGACCAGATGCTCCTGGCCGCGCCGCCGGGGCAGCCGGGGCCGGCTCGCGGAGCCGGGCGCGCCGTCCGCCCCGGCTGCGGCGTCGGGCGTCGCGGCGGGGTCGGGGGCGGGCGGGTGCGCGTGCCGGGCGCCGGGGTGGGCGTCGGCGGGCGTGGGCCGTTTGGCGTGTGCGCCCCGGACGGGCAGGGGGACGTTCCCCCCGGTCGGGCGGGAGTGCGTCGGTGGCCGGGGCTCGGGGCGCGGCGGTACGGCCTGCTGGACGGGCCGGGGCGTGGACGGGAACCGGGGCGCGGGAGGCGCCATCACCTGCCGGGGTACGGGAGGTCCCACGGGCAGCGGCGGCTGGTGGGCGCCCTGTCCTCCCGTACCGTCCACCCGGTCGGAGCCGAGCAGCGGCTGCGGCAGGACCAGGACGGCCTGGATCCCGCCGTAGATATTGGACTGGAGGCGGACCGCGATCCCGTGTCTGCGAGCCAGCGCCGCCACCACGAAGAGCCCGATCCGCCCGTCCTGGAGCAGATGCCCGACATTGACCTGGTCGGGGTCGGCGAGCAGGCTGTTCATCTTCTTCTGCTCACCGAGCGGCATCCCGAGACCGCGGTCCTCCACCTCGATGGCGAGACCGGCGGTCACCTGCTGGGCGCGGAGCAGCACTTGGGTGTGCGGGGACGAGAACAGCGTCGCGTTCTCGACCAGTTCGGCCAGGAGGTGGATGACATCGGCGACGGCGTGGCCGCGCAGGGTGCCGTCGATCGGCGGCACCAGCTTGATCCGTGGGTACTGCTCGACCTCGGCGATGGCGGAGCGCAGGACCTCGGTCATGGCGACCGGCCTGCTCCACTGGCGCCGGGAGACCGCCCCGCCGAGCACGGCGAGGTTCTCCGCGTGCCGACGGATCCGGGTCGCCAGATGGTCGACGTGGAACAGGCCCTTCAGCAGCTCCGGGTCCTCGACCTCGTTCTCCAGATCGTCGAGGAGCTGGATCTCGCGGTGGACCAGGGACTGGAGCCGACGCGCCAGGTTGACGAAGACCTCGACCTTCTGTTCGTTGCCGGCGTTGTTGGAGAGCCGGGACGCCTGGACGACGGCGCCGAGGGCGACCTCCTGCGAGCGGCCCAGCTCCTGGGCCAGCAGGTCGAACTCGTCGCCGCCGAGGATCCCGGAGGACGCCGGCGGGCGCCGGACGGGCAGCTGCTCGCCGCGTCCGAGCCGCTCGACCGTCGCCCGCAGGTCCGCCTGGCCGCGCGCGCTGGCGCGGCGCAGGTCGTCGCAGCGGCCGAGTACGACCCGCGCGGTGCGTTCCGCGCCCAGCGCGGCCGCGGCGACGGCCGCGAAGGCGATCAGCGCCGTGCCCATCAGGGCGGCCCAGATCTCCGCGGTCGGCTCCGCCGCGGTGGAGCGCAGGACGAGAAAGACGGCGGCCGCGCCGCTGAGCGCGGCGACTATCGCCGGCAGCACCGCGGTACGCAGCAGCCGGGGGCGTATACGGGCGTCCGGCGGAGTCGGCGCCTCCGTACGGGCCGGGGATGGCAGCGACCGGGAGGCCGGCCGGCCGTGCCGCCCGCCCTCGCGGCGCTCGGGCCGCGCGACGGGTGCGCGAAGTTGAGACATCAGTGTCCTCGGTACGTGGAGCCCCAGGAAGCGGCGTCGTGCTGGTGTTCCGGAAATGGCGCAGCGGCGGGACCGGCGCGTGCCGCGTAAGCCCTCCGTTGATCACCGAGCACACACGGTAGTCTCCAAGCGTTCATCCGCGGCGGACAGTTGACAAACTTCCCCGCAGAGCATCCCGCTCCGGTATGAGTCCTCGCACATCAGCACGAAATGCAGCATTCGACCCGGGCCCGAAACCCCTCGCAAGAGGTACGCGCGCCCGGACCGCTGTCCGGGCGCGCACAGGCGCACAGGCGCACCATGCGAAAAGACCGTGGCGACGGTCCTGGGACCCTTCACCACGGTCTTTCGCGATCACCGAACGCCCGGCCGACGCCCGGCCGTAACGGAATACCGGGGCCGTAACGGAATCAACGGCGGTACGACCCCACCCGGCCGAGAAAATCACCCGTACGAGGGGCGCGGCCAGTCGCGAGACTCACCCGAACGAGGGATGTCACGCGGACGAGGGCGTCTCCTCCGCCGTGGCCTTCGCCGCGCCGACCTCCGCCACACCGATCTGATCGCCCGCGATCACCTTGCGCGGCACCGCCGCCGGGCGCACCGGCCAGCCGCCCGCCGGAGGCAGGGCCACGGAGCGCCACCACGGGGTGTCGGGGATGTCCCCGGCGGGCTCGAACGGCTGGCCCGGGATCGGCAGCGCGACCTCGACGCCCTCCGCCGCGGCGGCCTCGACCGTGCCCTCGCCGGGCTCGGCCCACGGGTGCGGGGCGAGATTGAAGGTGCCCCAGTGGATCGGCAGCATCACCCCGGTCGGCCGACCGCCCTGGAGGTCCAGATGGGCGCGCAGCCCCTCGGCCGGGGTCATATGGATATCGACCCAGTGCTCGCTGTACGCCCCGATCTGGATCATCGTGGCGTCGAACGGCCCGTGCTCGGCCCCGATGTCGCGGAAGCCGGGGAAGTAGCCCGTGTCCCCGCTGTGGAAGATCCGGTGCTCGGGTCCGGCCACGGCCCAGGACGCCCAGAGCGTGTGCTGCTGATTGCGCAGGCCACGGCCGCAGAAGTGGCGGGCGGGGGTGGCGGTGAGCCGGACCCCCGCGACCTCGGTGGACTCGTTCCAGTCCAGCTCGCGCAGCCGGGACGCGGGCACGCCCCAGCTCTCCAGATGCGCGCCGACGCCGAGCGGTACGGCGAAGACCGTGTCCGTGGAGGCGAGGGCCTTGATCGTGGGCAGATCGAGGTGGTCGTAGTGGTCGTGCGAGATGACGACGACATCGACCGGGCCGAGCGAGGCGAGCGGTACGGGTACGGGGTGCAGCCGCTTCGGGCCCGCGAAGGCGAACGGCGAGCACCGGTTGCCCCAGACGGGGTCGAAGAGCACCCTGCGGCCGTCGATCTCGGCGAGCACGCTCGAATGCCCCATCCAGGTGAGCCGCAGTCCGGAGACCGGGGGCGCGGCGAGATCGGCGAGGGTGGTGGGGTGCACGGGAATGGTGCCCGCGGGGGCCCGTCGCGCCCGCGCCTTCTTCTGGAAGTAGACCTTCGCCAGCTCCAGGCCGGAGGCGCTGGACGGCCTGCTCCTGGTACCCAGCGGGTTCTGGAACACCCCGTCGGCGAAGTTGGGCGAGCGGTGGATCCGCTCCAGCCGCTCCCCGGTGGAGTCGGCCCCGAAGGCCTCGGTTCGCAGCGAGCGCAGCCGGGAGCGCAGTGGGAGGGGGGAGCCAGCGCCTGTCACAGCACCTCCTGGAGGTTCGGTGTCGTCCCATTATGGCCGGGTGTGCATCCCCGTGCGGCTTGAACTGATCACAGCCGATCAGATCACGACCTGCTCATCAGTACGTTTGTCCAACGTTGTCATCGGCCTCGGGATTCCCGTACAGACCACCGGATCGCGGCCATTCCGGGGAATCCGGGGATCTCTTCGACACCGCCGCGACAAGGTGGCGCGGCGCCCATACTGAAGCGGTCGAACACCAGGTACCGGAGAGGGAGATTGTGGCTCAGCAGCAGACCGATCAGACCGATCAGCTCCATCATGATGTGCTGGTCGTCGGGGGCAGCGGGGTGGACACCGTCGTCCGGGTCGACTCGCTGCCGGTCCCGCTCGCCGATTCGGTCCCGGTGGGGCGGATCCGCGAATGGGCGGGCCACACCGGAGGCAATGTGGCCCTCGGCTGCCGGGCCCTCGGTCTGCGGGTGAAGTTCCTGGACTACATAGGGGACGACTGGACCGGCACGCAGGTCCGCCGACGGCTCACGGAGGGCGGGGTGGACTTCGAGATGCTGACCTCCTCCTCGGGCACCAGGCGCTCGGTCAACCTCGTGGACAGGACGGGCCGCCGGATGTCCTTCCACGACGCCCGGGACCCGGAGGATCTGCGGGTGCCGGAGGATTTCTACCTGCCCCATCTGCGGCGTACCCGTCATGTCCATCTGTCGATCACTCGCTTCGCCCGGTTCCTCTTCGACGACATCGAGAAGCTCGGTGTCCCGGTCTCGACCGATCTGCACGACTGGGACGGACTCTCCGACTACCACCGGGAGTGTCAACGGCCTCGTAGTGCTCCCCGTGGGCGGCCAGTGATCTTCCCCGCTGGTGGCCTCGTGGGTGTCCCTGGTGGCGGCCAGATAATCTCCC
>NZ_JBIVMF010000040.1:0-43343 GCF_044752945.1 Streptomyces sp. NPDC088554
AACACCGCACCCGGACCACCGACCCGACCCGACACCACACCCGCATCCGGACGACCCTCCGCCAACGCCGACACACCACGCAGCAGACCCCCACGCCCCTCCCCGACCACCACCGCCCGACACTCCAACGCCGCACGCGACGACACCAACGAGAACCCGACATCCTCGGGACACTCGCCCGGGCGTTCCCTGAGGTGGGTGAGGAGCTTGGTGGCCTGAGCGCGCAGGGCCGTCTCACCACGCGCCGAGAGCAGCCAGGGAACGGGCCGTACGGCACCGCTCCCCGCACGGGGAGCGGTCGCGTCGCGGGGACCGTCCGCGTCGCGGAGGATGTCCTCGTCGCCCTGTTCCAGAATGATGTGGGCGTTGGTGCCGCTGATCCCGAACGACGATACGGCCGCCCGACGCGGGCGGCCGGTCTCCGGCCACTTACGGGTCTCGGTCAGCAGTTCCACGTTCCCCGCCGACCAGTCCACCTGCCGGGTCGGCTCGTCCACATGCAGGGTGCGCGGCAGTACGCCGTGGCGCAGCGCCATGACCGTCTTGATCACACCGCCGACACCGGCAGCGGCCACCGTGTGGCCGATGTTGGACTTGATCGAGCCGACCCACAGCGGCCGGTCCTCGGGCCGCCCCCGGCCGTACGTCGCGAGCAGCGCCTGCGCCTCGATCGGGTCGCCGAGCCGGGTGCCCGTGCCGTGGGCCTCCACCGCGTCCACATCCGACGCGGCAAGGCCGGCGCTCGCCAACGCGTCTCGGATGACCCGCTGTTGGGAGGGACCGTTGGGGGCGGTCATGCCGTTGGAGGCGCCGTCCTGGTTCACCGCGGAGGCGCGGACGACCGCCAGGACCGGATGGCCGTTGCGGCGGGCGTCCGACAGCCGCTCGACCATGAGCACACCGACGCCCTCGCCCCAGCCGGTGCCGTCCGCCGCGTCGGCGAACGCCTTGCACCGGCCGTCCGAGGCCAGCCCGCCCTGCCGGGCGAACTCCGGGAAGATGCCCGGGGTGGACATGACGGTCACACCACCGGCGAGCGCGAAGTCGCACTCGCCGGACCGCAGCGCCTGCACGGCGAGGTGGAGGGAGACCAGGGAGGAGGAGCAGGCGGTGTCGACGGTCAGCGCCGGGCCCTCCAGACCGAGGGTGTACGCGACCCGCCCGGACATGACACTGCTGGTCATACCGGTGAGCGACGGGTTCTCCTCGGCGTCGCGGGCCATGGCCAGCAGCCCGACGAAGTCCTCCGATCCGCCGCCGAAGAAGACGCCCGTACGGCTGCCGCGCAGGGACGACGGGTCGATGCCCGCACGCTCCACCGCCTCCCACGACACCTCCAGCAACAGCCGCTGCTGCGGATCCATCGCCAGCGCCTCACGCGGCGAGATACCGAAGAACTCCGCGTCGAACCCGCCGACCCCCCGCAGGAACCCGCCCTCCAGGGTCTCCGAGGAGGCGATGCCGTCGGCCTGTTCGTACAGCTCCTCGATCGGCCAGCCCCGGTCCTCGGGGAAGCCGGAGATCGCGTCCACCCCGTCGGCCACCATGCGCCACAGATCGTCGGGCGACTCGACCCCGCCGGGGAACCGGCAGGCCATGCCGGTGACGGCGATCGGCTCACGGGCCTTGTCCTCCGTCTCCCGCAGCCGCTCGCGCAGTTCGCGGGCGTCGGCGATGGCCCGCTTGAGGTAGTCGCGGAGCTTGCTCTCCATGGCCGTACCGGGCGTATCCGGCGTGGCGGATGTGCTCGACATGCGTACGTCACTTCCTCGGGGGGGTCGTACCGGCTCTCCGGCCGATCGGGAGAGCCAGGTCAGGAAGGCTGGTGGTTCGGCGGGGGGATGGGGCGGGGGAACGGGGAGGGCCCGGGGGTGGGGTCAGGGGGTCACAGGCCGTCGTCGACCATGGCGAAGAGGTCGTCGTCGGTGGCCGTGTCGAGATCGCCGCCGGCGGTGGCGTCCTCCGGGGGCCGCCAGCTCTCCAGCAGTGTGCGCAGCCGGTCGTCGAGGTGTCCGCGCTCCGGGTCGTCCGCCGGGACCGCGCCGAGGGACCGGGCCAGGCTGTCGAGGACGGCCAGCGCCTGATCGACCGGTGATGCCTCGGGCGGGGAGAGTTCCGTCCCCAGCAGGGCGACCACCGCCTGGGGGGTGGGGTGGTCGAAGACCAGGGTGGCGGGCAGCCGCAGTCCGGTGGCGGCGCCGAGGCTGTTGCGCAGCTCCACCGCGGTCAGGGAGTCGAAGCCCAGTTCACGGAAGGTGCGTTGGGGGCCGAGGGCGTCGGAGGAGCCGTGTCCGAGGACGGTGGCGGTGTGGGTCTGTACGAGGTCGAGCAGCAGGCGTTCGCGCTCGGGGGCGGTCAGCGCGGCCAGCCGTTCGGCGAACGCGGGCGCGCCGTCGGCGCCCGGGGTGGCCGTGGCGGCGCGGCGCAGGACGGGTGCCCGTACCAGGCCGCGGAAGATCGGGGGCAGGGCGCCCGCCTCCGCCTGTTTGCGCAGTGCGGTGGTGTCGAGCGCGATGGGCGCGACCGCGTGGGTGTCCGCGCCCAGGGCCGTGTCGAACAGGGTGAGTCCGTGTTCCGGGGTCAGGGCGAGGAGCCCGGACCGGGCCATCCGGCGCTGGTCGGTGTCGCTGAGTCCGGCGGTCATGCCGCCGGACTGCTCCCAGGCGCCCCAGAGCAGTGAGGTGGCGGCGAGGCCCCGGTCCCGGCGATGCGCTGCCAGGGCGTCCAAGTAGGTGTTGGCGGCGGCGTAGTTGGCCTGACCCGGGTTTCCGGTGAATCCGGAGGCGGAGGAGAACAGGACGAACAGGGCCGGTTCGTGGCCGAGTTCCCGGGTGAGGGAGTCCAGATGGGCGGCGGCGTCGACCTTGGGCCGCAGGACACGGTGGAGTTGTTCGTCGCCGAGGCCCGCGGCCAGACCGTCGTCGAGGACGCCCGCGGCGTGCACGATCGCGGTCGGCGGCCGGTCGAGCCCGTCGAGTACGGCGCGCAGGGCCTCCCGGTCCGCGGTGTCACAGGCGACGGTGTCGATGTGTTCGGCACCCAACGCGCGGAGTTCGGAGTCGAGTTCGGCGGCTCCCGGGGCCGCCGGACCGCGGCGGCCGAGCAGCAGCAGACTGCGGGCACCGTACCGGGTGACGAGGTGCCGGGCGACGAGTCCGCCGAGGTTGCCGCCGGCCCCGGTGACGACGAAGGTGCCGTCGGGGTCGGGGCGCCGGGGCAGGGCGAGGACGGCCTTGCCGACCAGTTTGGCCTGGCTGAGCGCCCGGAAGGCGTCCCTGGCCCGGCGTATGTCCCAGACGGTCAGCGGCGGTGGGGTCAGGGCGCCCCGCTCGAAGAGGCCGAGGACCTCGGTGAGCATCTCGCGCATCCGGTCGGGCGACGCTTCCTGGAGGTCGTACGCCTGGTAGATGACGCCGGGGTGCGTGTCGGCGACGGCGGCGGGGTCGCGGATGTCGGTCTTGCCCATCTCCAGGAAGTGGCCGCCGTGGGGCAGCAGTCGTAGGCCCGCGTCGACGAACTCCCCTGCCAGACAGTCGAGTACGACGTCCATGCCCCGGCCGTCCGTGGTTCCGAGGAAGTGGGTGGCGAAGTCGAGGCTGCGGGAGTCCGCGGTGTGCGCGTCGTCGAGTCCCGCCGCGCGCAGCACCTCCCGTTTGGCGGTGCTGGCGGTGGCGTACACCTCGGCACCCAGGTGCCGGGCGAGCTGGACGGCCGCGGTGCCGACGCCTCCGGCGCCCGCGTGGACGAGTACCTTGTGGCCCGGACGTACGCCCGCGAGGTCCACCAGCCCGTAGTACGCGGTGAGATAGGCGATGGGGACGGCGGCGGCCTGTTCGAAGCTCCAGTTCCCGGGCATCGGCGCGAGCCAGCGATGGTCGGTGACCGCGACCGGCCCGAAGGCGGCGGGGGCCAGTCCGAGGACGCGGTCGCCGGGTGCCAGTCCTGATACGCCGGAGCCGACGTCGCTGACCACGCCCGCGAGTTCACCGCCGAGGCCGCGCATCCCGGGCACGAGGCCGAGGGCGACGACGACATCCCGGAAGTTCACCCCGGCGGCGCGTACGTCGACCCGTACCTGGCCGGGGCCGAGCGGTGCGGCGAGGCTGTCGGGAGCTGGGGCGAGCGCCAGGTCGTCGATGGTTCCGCTCTCCCCGACCCGGTCCAGCACCCAGGGGCCGGGCCCGGCGGGCGGGAGCAGCGCCGGATGGCCGGCGAGCGGGGTCAGGCGCGGCACGTGGACGGTGCCGGACCGCAGGGCCAGCCGGGGTTCGGGGAGGTCCAGGGCCGGGGGAAGGGCGGCGGCGGACCGGGGGTCGCCGTCCCAGTCGAGCACGGTGATCCGGTCGGGGTTCTCGTGCGCGGCGGAGCCGAGCAGCCCCCATACGGCGGCGGCGACCGGGTCGGGCGGGCCGTCCCGGTCGGTGACGTGGACGGCGTCGCGCAGCAGGACGACGAGCCGGGCGGCGGCGAAGGCGTCGTCGGCGATCCAGCGGCGGACGGTGTCGAGTGCCCGCTCCGTGGCGGTGTGTACGGCCACCACGGCGGTGGGGTCGCCGGGTTCGGTGCCGGGCGGCAGGGCCGCGTCCAGGTGTACGGCGACGCGGTCGACCGCGGTGGCGTCCACAGCGGACAGCTCCGGCCGGTACAACGCGCCGGGCAGGTCGGGCAGGTGGCCCCGGTCGCCCACCAGGACCCACCGCTGCGGCGCCCCGGTGGGCGCGGCCGGGGTCTCCACCGTTTCCCAGCCGGGCAGATGGAGTCCGTCCGCCGGTCCGGTGCCAGGTGTGGTGTCGGTGGCGAGGGTGGCGGGCGCGGCACGGACGGTCAGCGAGCGGACGGTCGCGACGGGGGTGCCGGTGGGGTCGGCGAGGGTGAGGGCGAGGCTGTCGGGCCCGGTGGGGGTGAGCCGTACGCGCAGTGCGGTGGCACCGGTCGCCCGCAGGGTCACCCCGTCCCAGACGAAGGGCAGCCGGCCCTCGCCTGGCGCGGCGGCGAAGGGTTCGCCCGCGAAGACGGCGGTGTGCAGGGCGGCGTCGGCGAGCGCCGGGTGCAGGGCGAAGGCCGTGGCGTCGGCCTCGACCCGCTCGGGCAGGGCGACTTCGGCGTATACGTCGGAGCCGTGGCGCCAGGCGCGGCGGACACCCTGGAAGGCGGGGCCGTAGGCGAAGCCCGCGGTGGCGAAGTCGTCGTACAGGGAGCCTGTTTCGAGCGGGGTGGCGTCGGCCGGTGGCCACGGTCCGGTGACCCCGGCAGGTTCGGCGGGCTCGGCGGATTCGCCGCCGAGGACTCCGTCGGCGTGCGGGGTCCACTCGTCGTCGGTGGCGGTCTCGGGCTGGGAGGCGACGCGGAAGGCGCGCCCGCCGTCGGTGCCGGGTTCGCCGATGACCACCTGGACGCGTACGCCGCCCGTGGCGGGCAGGATCAGCGGGGTACGCAGGATGAGTTCGCCGATGGTCAGCGTGGTGCGGGCCGAGGTGTCGAGCCGGGAGGCGGCGTGCAGGGCGAGTTCGACGAAGGCGGTGCCGGGGACGAGGACGGTGCCGCCCACCGCGTGGTCGGCGAGCCACGGGTGGGTGTCCACACCGAGGCGTCCGGCCAGCAGCAGGGTGCCCGTGCCGGCCACCGTGACCGCCGCGCCCAGCAGGGGGTGCCCGGCGGCGGGCAGCCCGGCGGCGCCCGCGGCCGCCGCGCCCGGCTTGGGGCGCAGCCAGTAGCGCCCGCGCTGGAAGGCGTACGTCGGCAGGGGCACCGGCCGGGCGTCCCGGCCCACGTAGAAGGCGGCCCAGTCGACCGGGACGCCACGGGTGTGCAGCCGGCCGAGGGCGGTCACCAGCGCGCGGGGCTCGGGCTGGCCACGGCGTTGGGCGGCCACCCGGAGCGGACCGTCCGCCGTGTCGGCGGAGTCGGCCATCGCCGTGAGCACGGCGTCCGGGCCGAGTTCGAACAGGACGGTGACACCCGCCTCCTCAAGGGTGCGGGTGAGGTCGTGGAAGCGGACGGTGTCCCGTACCTGACGGGCCCAGTAGTCGGGTGACGCCCACTGCTCGTCGTCCGGGACGGCGCCGGTCACACTGGAGACAACGGGAATGACCGGCGGGTGGAACTCCGTCTTCCGTACGATGTCGCGGAACTCGTCGAGCATGGGGTCCATCAGCGGCGAGTGGAAGGCGTGCGAGACGCGCAACCGCCGGGTGCGGCGGCCGATCCCGGCGAAGTGTTCGGCGACGGAGGCGACCGCGTCGGCCGTACCGGAGGCCACCACGGACCGCTCGCCGTTGACGGCGGCCAGGGCGACGGTGGTCTTCTGTCCCACGAGCAGCTGGGCGGCCTCCGCCTCGGTCGCCTCCAGGGCGACCATCGCGCCGCCCTCGGGGAGCGCCTGCATCAGCCGGCCCCGGGCAGCCACCAGCGCGCAGGCGTCGGGCAGTGTCAGCATGCCGGAGACATGGGCGGCGGCGAGTTCACCGATGGAGTGCCCGGCGACGTACCGGGGCCGTACGCCCCAGCTCTCGACCAGCCGGAACAGCGCGACCTCCATCGCGAAGGTCGCCGCCTGGGTGTACGCGGTCTCGTCCAGCAGCGCGGCGGGGCCGGTACCGGGCTCGGCGAACATCAGGGTGCGCAGGGGCTGTTCGAGGTGTCCGTCGAGTTCCGCGCAGACGGCGTCGAGGGCGCGCGCGTAGCCGGGGAACGTCGCGTACAGCTCCTGCCCCATGCCGGGCCGCTGGGCGCCCTGGCCGGTGAACAGGAAAGCGCAGACCTGGTCCCCGGCAAGGCCGGTCAGCACTCCGGGGGCCGGCTCCGCCGAGGCCAGCGCCGTGAGGGAGCGCGACAGTTCGTCACGGTCGGCCACGACGGCCACGGCCCGGTGTTCGAGGGCGGCGCGGGCGGTGGCGGTGGCGCGGCCGAGGCCGGACAGGTCCTGGCCGCCGGGCTCGGCGGTGAGGTGTTCACCCAGCCGCACGGCCTGGGCGCGCAGCGCTCCCGCGTCGCGGGCGGAGAGGAGGACGGGCACCACGGGCAGGGGGACGGCCCGGTCGGCGGCGGTCCCCGGGTCCGGCGCCACCGTGGCGGACGCGGCGATCGCGCCGGACTCCGGGGCCTCGCCGGCCGTACCGGGCGTCGTCGGCTGCCCGGACTCGCCGTCCACCGGGGCCTGCTCGATGATCACATGGGCGTTGGTGCCGCTCACACCGAACGACGAGACCGCGGCCCGCCGGGGCCGGCCGAGGTCCGGCCAGTCACGGGGCTCGCCGAGCAGCTCGACCGCGCCCTCGGCCCAGTCGACCTGCGGGGTCGCCTCGTCGACATGGAGCGTACGGGGCAGCCTTCCGTGCCGTATCGCCATCACCATCTTGATGACACCGGCGGCGCCCGCGGCGGCCTGGGTGTGCGCCAGGTTGGACTTGATCGAGCCCAGCCACAGCGGATGTCCGTCGGTCCGTTCCCGGCCGTACGTCGCGAGGAGGGCCTGCGCCTCGACGGGGTCGCCGAGCCGGGTGCCGGTGCCGTGCGCCTCGACAGCGTCCACATCGGCGGCGGTCAGCCGGGCGTTGGCCAGCGCCTGACGGATGACCCGCTGCTGGGAGGGGCCGTTGGGGGCGGTCAGGCCATTGCTGGCGCCGTCCTGGTTGACGGCGGTGCCCCGGACCACGGCGAGCACCTGGTGGCCGTGGCGCCGGGCGTCCGAGAGCCGCTCCACGACCAGCAGCGCGGCGCCCTCGCCCCAGCCGGTCCCGTCGGCGGCGCCCGCGAAGGACTTGCACCGGCCGTCGGCGGCCAGTCCGCCCTGCCGGGAGTTCTCGATGAACGTGGACGGGGTGGCCATGACGGTGACACCGCCGGCCAGCGCCAGATCACACTCACCGGCCCGCAGCGCCTGTGCCGCGAGGTGGAGTGTGACGAGCGAGGAGGAGCAGGCGGTGTCGACGGTGACGGCCGGACCCTCGAACCCGAAGGAGTAGGCCACCCGGCCGGAAACCACACTGCCCGCGATACCGGTGCTCAGGAAGCCCTGGACCTCGTCGGGCATGGTCGACAACTCGCCCGCGTAGTCGTGGTACATGAGTCCGGCGTACACACCGGTACGGCTGCCGACCAGGGTGCTCGCATCGATCCCGGTGTGCTCCAGCGCCTCCCATGCCACCTCCAGCAGCAGCCGCTGCTGGGGGTCCATGGCGAGCGCCTCACGAGGGGAGATACCGAAGAACCCGGCGTCGAACTCGGCCGCGTCGTGCAGGAACGCGCCTTCGCGCGCGTGGCTGGTGCCCGGTCGGTCGGGGTCGGGGGCGAACAGGGCGTCGAAGTCCCAGCCCCGGTCGTCCGGCATGACGCCCACCGCGTCCCGTCCCTCGTCCACCAGCCGCCACAGCTCGTCGGGGCCGGTCACCCCGCCGGGGAACCGGCACCCGATCCCGACGATCGCGATGGGTTCGCTGCCTGCGTCTTCCAGCTGTTTGAGTCGTCTGTGCGCCTTGCGCAGATCACCCGTCATACGGCGGATGTACTCGACGAGCCGTGCTTCGTCCGTCACTGGAGCCCCTGGATGGTCGGAGTCCTGCGGATACCGCCGGGGAGCGGGAACAGCCGCCGGGGGAGACAGCACACCGAGCAGCCCTGGGGTATTTGGGAATTTAAGTAGACGAGGTCACCACCGCATCCCGACACCCCTGACCTCGGCACCGTGCACAGTAGGGGGGTGGGATCAGGGGCTCTCGGAAGCCCGGACCGCGCCGGTCTGCTGTTAGCCTCCGAAAACAGTCACCCCCCGAGAGATCCGGAGACGGACGTGACCGCGCACAGCGAGGACGGGGATCTGTGGATCCGCCGTTACCACCCCACTCAGGACAGCGACATACGGCTGTTGTGCCTTCCGCATGCCGGCGGTTCGGCAAGTTTCTATTTTCCGGTCTCCGCGGCCCTCGCGCCCCGGACCGAGGTTCTGGCCGTGCAGTACCCGGGCCGCCAGGACCGGCGCCTGGAGCCATGCGTCCCGAGCCTCCCCGAACTGGCCGACCGGCTGCTGCCGCTGGTCCTGAACGAGTGGTCCGACCGGCCACTGGCCCTGTTCGGACACAGCATGGGCGCGTCGCTCGCCTTCGAACTGGCCGGCCTGCTGGAGAAGGCCGGGGTCGAGCCGGTGATGCTGTTCGCCTCGGGCAGGCGGGCTCCGTCCCGTTTCCGCGTCGAGGAGGATGTGCACACACGCGGCGACGAGGCCCTGCTCGCCGAGGTCAAGCGGCTGGCCGGCACCGACACCCGGATCCTCGGCGACGACGAGATGCTGCGCATGGTGCTGCCCGCGCTCCGCGCCGACTACCGCGCCGCCGAGCTGTACCGCCCGGAGCGGGTGCACCAGGTGAACTGTCCGGTGACGGCGCTGGTGGGCGATGACGACCCCAAGGCATCGCTGGACGACGTACGCGTGTGGCAGGAGCACACGCGCGGCGACTTCGCCATGGAGGTGTACCCCGGAGGCCACTTCTACCTCACCGAGCAGGCGCCCGCGGTGCTCCGCCGGATCACAGAGGCACTGACCGGCACGACAACCAACCACTGACACCCCCGCGCCGCCCCGGCCCGCCGTCGCGGACCGGGGCGGCGCGCCCGGGAGGGGTATCCGCACGAGAGCCCGTGCCCGTCAGCACGAGAGCCCGTGCCCGTACGAGCGGGGTCCATGCCCGTACGAGCGGGTCCATGCCCCTTCGTACGACCGTCCGCGCCCGTACGAGCGGTCGCGCGGAGCGTCCGAACGGCCGTTCCACCCCTCCCCAGGCCCTTCCAGCTCACATTGTGAGATGAACCACGCCCCCGCTCACCGACCGGGCGCCCCCCTGTACGGACAGTAAAAACCCCAGGTCACACGCCCTGCAGAGCCCCTCCGGTGGTTACCGGAGGGGCTCTCCTCGTATTCCTCCCGCCGTTCCATCAATTGGAGAGGTATGTATGGAGGGACGTTCTCCGGATATCTTTCCCGGTGAAGCCTGCCCCTCAAGGGGCCGCAGGGTGCCTTGTTGTACATGAGGGTGACAGCTGCCCGGGAAGAAGCGTCGGTGAGTACACGCCCAAGATCCAATCCCCCTGGGCATGGCGACGCAACGGTTTCTCTACGTTTGTCCACGCCAAACGCAAAGAATTTCCCGATAAGGTTGCCCAATGGCAGGACATTCAGTGATCATTTAGCAGCAGCAAAGCACTCCCCCACCCCCCTCAGATGAAAAAGCGGACCGAGTCATATTCCGCCGGACTCATCAAATATTTCCGGCCCTCGCCCCGAGCCAAAAACAGCACCACTCCCGGCGGGCCGCGTGTGATGCGATTGGAGCTTTGAAGAAAATGGCTCTCATTGATCGAAATACAGAACTCAGTTTACTCAAGTCATTGCTGGCCGAATGCGAATCGAACGGTGCCACGACCGTGGTCATCGAAGGCGGCGCCGGCTGTGGAAAGAGCAACCTTCTGGAAGATTTCGTTCAGCACGCGCGGCTGCGTGATGCCGTCGTCGTGGACGCCCGGGATCTGGGATTCGATTACGTACCGCGCGTCAGCACGATGAATTCGACGGCCACCGTCGAGTTCCAGGAATTCTGTACCCGCCTGGAGACCCTGGCCGGCCAGGCGCAGGTCGTCATCACCCTCGACGACCTCCAGGACCTCGACAGCCTCAGCTGGCGCTGGCTGCTGGAAGCCACCCGGAGCAGGCTGCGGGCCAGCAAGCTGATGCTGGTCCTCGTACAGCGGTCGCTCGGCGGATCGCTCGGCCCCGACTTCCACTTCGAACTGCTGCGTCAGCCGAACCTCCGCCGCGTCAGGCTGCTGCCCCTGTCCCGGCAGCAGGTCGCGGGGATGATCACGGCCCTCAACCAGACGGCGGAGACGGACCCGTACCCCGAGGACGTCTACCGGCTGAGCGGGGGCAACCCCCTGCTCATCCGAGCCCTGCTGGAGGAATGGCGGACCCGTGGCGGCGGCTGCGCGCAGGCGCCCTGGCCCGCGCCCGGCGGGCTGTACGCACAGGCCGTGCGCGGCTGTGTCCACGGCAACGACCCGTCCGTGGTCGCCATCGCCACCGGTATCGCCATCCTGGGCGAGTCCTCGGGACCCGATCTGCTCGCCCGGCTGCTGGACCGTACGACCACCGAGACCGCCCAGGGCATCCGCGCGCTGAGCGCGGCGGGGCTGGTCAACGAATGGCACTTCCGCCACTCCGTGGTGAACTGCGCGATCCTGGAGACCATCGGCCCCAGGCACCGCGCGGAGCTGCGCCACCGGGCCGCGAAACTGCTGAGCCGGACCGGCGCGGACAGTCGCACGGTCGCCCGCCATCTCCTGGACGCGGGCTCGGCCGACCAGCCGTGGCAGATCACCGCCCTGCGCCACGCCGCCGACGAAGCCCTGGAATCCGATGACGCGGAACAGGCCGACGCCTGCCTCTCCCTGGCGCACGACGCCTCCGCCGACCCCTGGGAACGCGCCCGTCTCCGGCTCAAACGCGCGCTGGTGATGTGGCGTACCGATCTCTTCGCCGTCGAGGGGCAGTACCTCAACGGCTACCGGGACCAACAGGACCTGGGCGAGGAGCGGGATCCCGCAGATACGTATCTGCTCGCCCAGCTGCTGATCGGGCACGGACGGATGGAGGAGGGCTGGGAACTCCTGCGGGAGAGCCGGGCCGCCACAGCCGATCTGCGCGACGTCGACAACGCGGATCTGCTCTCCACCGCGTGGCCGTGGTTCTTCTATCCCGGCCGCGGCGCGCCCGGGGCCTGGCTGGCCGGAATCCGCAGCCTGGGGCAGGAGAGCCCGGTGCCGCCCGCCGGGAACTCCGCCGGGGGCCATGACGCCTCCCATTCGGAGAAGCTGCTGCGGGCCACTCCCCTGACCGATATGACCCTCAGCCTGGTCCTGTCCGAACTGGACACGCTGGTCCGCGGCGGCCGGCAGGATCTGGCGGGCGTCTGGTGCGAGCGTTTCCTCAATGACGCGGTCGCCCGGGGCATCCGCGGCTGGCAGCAGCTGTTCGCCGCGCTGCGGGCGACCATCTCCCTGCGCCAGGGAATGCTGAACGAGGCGGAGCGCTTCGCGTTGATGTCCCTGGACACCAGCGCGGAGTGGTCGAGCACCTATCTCTACGGCGGTCCGGTCTCCGTCCTGATCCATGTCTACACCGAGATGGGGCGGTACAAGGACGCCGCCCGGCTACTGGACAGGACACCGCCGGAGGCCCTGTTCAAGAGCGTGCACGGGCTGGTGTACCTGCGGGCCAGGGGGCATTACTCGCTGGCGATCAACCGGCCGCATCTCGCGCTCTCCGACTTCCTCGGCATCGGACGCCATATCGAGTACTGGGGCCTGGAGGAGTCGACGGAGCTGCCCTGGCGGGTCGACGCCGCCGAAGCCTGGCTCCGGCTCGACAACCCCGTGCAGGCACGGCTGCTGCTGACGGCCCATGACGCGGTGGCCGACCACGGCGACCCCAAAGCGGCCGGTACGACGCTGTACGCCCGCGCGCTCCTCGCCGAGCCGGCCGAGCGGCTGAGGCTGCTGCGCGGCGCCGTCGAACGACTGCGGGAGGCCGGGAACCGGCTGCAACTGGCCAAGACCCTGGTCGAGCTGGCCGCTGTCCACCGGAGCCTGGGACAGTCCAGCCGCGCCGATCTCGCCCTGCGCAACGCGGGACAGATCGCCGGCGACTGCGGCGCCCAGTCCCTGCTGGAGCGGATCACACCGCTCCAGCAGAGCCGGAAGCTCCCTCCGGAATCCCGCTGGCAGGAGAGCAACGAAGCCGATCCCGGAGCGAAGCTCAGCGATTCCGAACGCAGGGTGGCGGTCCTGGCCGGCCGGGGCCTTACCAACCGGGAAATATCGGCCGAACTTTACATCACCATGAGTACGGTGGAACAACATCTGACCCGGGTCTACCGAAAACTCGACATCGCCTCCCGCCAGGAAATTCCCATCGATATCCAAATCGAACTGCCACAGACCGTGTGATCTCCCTCGGGGAGATGAGCCGGCCACCACCGGAACCCACCCGCACCGAAAGACAGAAAGGTGGTCCGGAAAGGGCGACCCTCACCAGCCCTCTCCTTCCCAACATTTCCATCCCGGTCGCACGGGCCATATCACGCCCTGTTCGGCGGCCACCGCCGAAACGCCCGCGAAAATACCCGGAAGGAAGTTACGGAGCACATCACACGGACCCTCACGGCGGGCCGTCGGCCGCAATGGCAGGCGGCCCGCCGACGTCCGACCGACCCTCCGTCCATTCCGTGGCCATGACATACATGCGCACCACTCGCGCCTTCCATCCGCCTCGATTACTCGAAAATGTGTGACGGATTACAGAAGAATATCCGCTTACACATTTTCTTCACAAGCAACCCCTTCGCAACAAAGCTACGCGCCCCCGCCACGGACACCCCCTATTGGCCCAGTCCAACAAGAAATTCCCCCGCCGGACCGGACCAATCGGACCCTCGCGACACACCTCGGTAACGTTTTGCCGAAAAAGCAACCTTGCCCAATCTGCACATTTGCTACGGTGATCGGCATGACACCGGAAGACAATGCCCGTATGGGGCTGCGGGAGCGCAAGAAGCGGGAGACCCGCGTCGCGCTGAGCCAGGCCACGATCCTGCTGTGCGTCCAGCGCGGCTGGGACAACGTGACGGTGGAGGACATCGCCGCCGCCGCGAACGTGTCCGTACGCACCTTCCGCAACTACTTCTCCAGCAAGGCCGAGGCCATCGCCGCCGGCCATCTGGAACGCATGCTGCGAATCGCCGACGAACTGCGCACGCGCCCGGCCGCCGAGCCCCTGTGGGACTCCATCACCGGTGCCGTACAGGCCCAGTTCGTGCCGCAGGGCGAAACCGGCGCGGTGACCTCCCACGATCAGCGCTGGACCGACGGGCTCCGGCTCATGCTGGCCGAACCCGCGCTCCACGGGGAGATCGTCAAGGCGAACGCGGCCGCGCAGCAGGAGCTGACCCTGGCCGTCGCCGAGCGTACCGGCACCGATCCGGCCCGTGATGTGTATCCGAGGCTGGTCGCCTCCGTGGTCGGGGCCGGCAGCGCCGCGGCCGTGGAGCACTGTCTGCGCGCGAATCCGTCCACCCCTCTCGCCCCGGTGCTGCGCGAGGTGTTCGACCAGATCGCCGCGGGCCTTCCCACTCCCTGACGTACCAGGGGGCACATCACAGCGTGAAGCCCTCGGGGAAGGGGTCGGCCGGGTCGTAGTGGTACGGGCGGTGCCGGTGATCCAGGCGCGGCCGGTGACGGTGGGCGTCACGGTGGCGCGGCCGGCGAGTTCGCCCCGCGCGACCAGCCGGCCGGTGAAGTGCGTACCGATGAACGATTCGTTGTCGAAGGAGATGCCGAGGGCGTCGAGTTCGACGATCGCGCAGAAGTTGCCGCCGAAGGCCATGTCGTACGCGATATCGCCCCACGGACCGGCCGTGACGGTCCGGTCCAGCCCGAGCGCGAACGACGGCACATTGCTCAGGGTGACCGAGGCCGCGGCGCGGTCCTCCACCCGTACCTCCACCGTGACCGGCCCGGCCGGGGTGTCGAGACGGAGCGTGGTGACCGGTTCCACGACCTCGACCATGCCGGTCTCGACCAGCACGGTGGCGACGCCGATGGTGCCGTGTCCGCACATGGACAGACAGCCCGAGGCCTCGATGAAGAGCACCCCGTAGTCCGCGTCGGGGCGGGTGGGCGGTTGCAGGATGGCGCCGCTCATCGCCGCGTGTCCGCGCGGCTCGTTCATCAGGAACGTACGGATGTGGTCGAGGTGTTCGACGAAATGACGACGCCGGTCGGACATGGTGGCGCCGCGAATCACACCGACACCACCGGTGATGACCCGGGTGGGCATGCCCTCGGTACGGGAGTCGACCGCGTGGAAGACCCAGTTGCTGCGCACGCGGCTACCGGCGGGCCAGAAGGACGCCACGTACGCCGTGTACGCCTCGAAGGCGCCGGATGTCATGTCGGTGTTTCCAACGGCAGGGTGATCCAGATGCTCTTGCCCCCACCGTCGCCGTCCTCGCGTACGACCGCGCTGCCGCCCAGCCCCAAGGTCACTTCCATGACGGTGGCGAGCCCGTTCCCGACGGGTCCCGCACCCACCGTACCGAGGGAGGGCCGGTGGGGATGGCGGTCGTGGACGGCGAAGGCGAAGGTGTCGCGGCCCGCCGCGTAGATGACGGTGAGGTTCGGGGAGAGCGCGGCGGCGTGCCGGACACTGTTGGTGACCAGCTCGTCCAGGATCAGCAGGGCCGCGCCGACGGCGGGGTGGCGGAGGCTGATGCCCCACTCGGCCAGGACCTGTTCCGTGGTCTCGCGCGTCATCCGCAGCGCGGACGGCATCGCGGGCAGGGTCAGCACATGCCGGTAGGGCAGGGAGCCGTACGGAGCGGCCATCACACTCCCCCGCCGAGGGCCACACGCGCGAAGTCCGTACGGACGGATGCCGCGGGCAACAGGGAACGTACCCGGCCCCGGAGGCCGGCGGGCGCCGCGCTCATCGCGATACGCCCTCGGCTTCCCGCAACTGCGCCAGCAGCTCGCTCTGTCCGGCCAGCATCACCGTCAGGATCCGCCGCGCGGCCCGCATCAGCTCCGCCACATCGCCGCCCGCCAGTTCGTACACCACCGTCGCGCCCTCCCGCCGGGAGGAGACGATCCCCGACCGGCGCAGCACCGCCAGTTGCTGTGACAGCGACGACGGCTCCACCTCGATCACGGCGAGCAACTCCCTTACGGGCAGCGGCCCGTCCTGGAGCAGCTCCAGTACGCGGATACGTACCGGATGCCCGAGCATCCGGAAGAACTCCGCCTTGGCCTCGTACAACGGAACCGGCACAGCCCCCGACCCTTCCCACCGCCTCCGGGCACGGAGGTGCGCTCGACACCGCACCCGCGATCACACGAGTCCACAGCCACCACAGCATGTATCGAATTGCCGATTTTCGCAATTCATGTACCGGGTGGTCAAGAGGCTTTTCCACGAACAGGGTTGGGCGGAACACAGCGGTGGCCCGTGCCGTATGGATGCGTATCACACCATCCGTACGGCACGGGCCACCATGTCCTGGTACGAACTACAGCAGGGCGTGTTGCGAAAGTCCCTCCCCCAGCCTTCGGCCGGGAGGTGCCCCCAGCCCGGCGACGCCTGGCACGCGCACTCGCTGCGTTGTCGGAGTCGTCCAAGTACGTCCAGTACGAGGACGATCTCCCCCCAGACGCCGCCGGGCCCGCCCTACGGGCGGACGGCGCTACTTTCGCAACACGCCCTAGCCGGCGACGGGGGTGGCGACCCCGCCCTTGTCCTCCCTCAGCAGCCATTCGCGGTGCAGCGCGACCAGCGGGATGCGCTTCTCGAACAGCGGTGTGCCGAAGATGGACAGCTTGAGCTGGAGCGCGCCGGACAGGTCGAACCCGCCGTGGAGCTGCCACGCGCCGACGACGGAACCGGTCCCGCCGGCCGAGCCGTTGGCCACGGCCTCGGCCGCGCCGCGCAGGTACGGCGCGACCTCGGCGACGACGCCCACCGTCCCGTACAACCCGATGGCCGCCTCGGCGCCCAGCGCGGCCTTCACCTTGCCGGCCGCCTCCACGGAGGTCTCCAGCGCGACACCCTCCATGTTCGACTCGCTGACGCCCTTCCAGCCCTTGGCCCACGAGAAGCCGCCGCCGACCCGGAAGTCACCCTTGAGGTCCTGCTTGACGTCGACGTTGATCCGGCCGTCGCCCTCGATCTGGAAGTAGCACGTCAGGTCGAGGTTGACGACGATCGGCACCGGGCCGACCTGGATCACGGGGTTGGTGTGCAGCTCCGCGAACGGGATCCGCAGCGGCTTGCCGCCCTCGGTGGCGGCGGCCGCCTGGCCCTTGAGCCGCCACTGCGAGGCCCAGTCGCCGTTCAGCCCGAGGAACGCCGCGCCCGGCGAGGACGCGGACCCGCCACTGCCGTTGTACGAGAACTCCACCTCGGGCGCGAGCTGGACGAAGCCCGAGACCGACGCGGCCGCGGAGGCCGGAGCGCCCTCGGCGGTGGCGATCTCGGTGCCGACGTCGATCCGCAGGTTGCCCATGGGCAGGATCGCGGCCTTGGGACCGAAGGTCAGCCCGCCGGTCTTCGCCCAGGAGACCTTGACGCCCTTGACCAGCGGCTCGACCTCGATGGACGAGGGGTCGACCGGCACGGTGCCCTCGGCGGTGTCGTCGCCGAGCAGTTCGTTGAGGTTGGCCGCCGCCGTCTCGACCTCGACGCCCTCGGGGACCTCGCCGACCACCTCGGTGACCTTGGCCAGCAGCCCGTCGGGCGCGCCGGGCGCGGGCACACTGGCGATGACGTCACCGACCTCGACGGCCTCGCGCTCCGGTGCCGCGCCGTCCGCGGGGGTCTCCCCGGCTTCCCCGGACTCCCCGGCTTCCCCTGATCCGTCGGACGGCGCGGTGGGGGCGGCGTCCGCGTCGGACCCGGAGCCAGCACCGGGGTCCGCATCGGGGGATGACGGGTCGGGAGACTCGGGTGAGGAGGTCGTCGGCCGGGACGGGGCCGGGGGCTCCTCCGTGGAGGCGCCGTCGGGCTCGGCCGACGGCTCGGAGGTCTCCGCCGCCTCCGGTTCCTCGGGCGTCTCCACCGAGGGGCGCTTGTGCAGAGCCGCCGAGCCGGAAATGACGGCCCGCCCGGTCTCCGCGTCGTAGGAAGCCACCGTGAGCGATGACTTCTGTGTCGTGCTTCCGTCGCCGTTGGCCTTCGCCACGGCGGTCGGTGTGGCCGCCCCTGCCGGTACGGAGCCGACCTCCAGCCGCTCCGAGGATATCGCCCCCTCGGAAGTCTCCGGCGAGCCGGAGGCGGCGGGCCGTGCCTCGGCGACGGACTCGGTGGCCGTCGGCGACGCCGAACAACCGGCGGTCAGGAGGGAGGCCGCCGCGAGGGCGGAAACCAGCACGGGCATGCGTCTGAGTCTGCTGTTGCGCACGTATGTCCTCGGCCGTGAGGCGATGGGGGAACGGGGGAATGCGGGAATGGTCGCGCCGGATCGAGCCGACGCGATGGTTACCCGCAAGTAGGGGAGGGGCGACAGGAGTTTTACATAATCTGACGGCCCATCACCAATCGTCGCCACAACGGCCGAACCACATTTGAGCCACTCGGCCGACAGGTCGCACCTTCGGCCTTTGATCTTCAACTACCTTCTATTGCCGCCGAGTTGAGAGTCAACGGCAAGCGGCACACCGCTGCGTGAACTCCGCGCGTCAGGGGCGGTAGGCGTCGCGGTTGCCGTAGTAGACGGTGCCCGCCTTCAACTTGCCGGGCGCGAAGAGCTGATCGACCGTCACGAACTTGTAGCCCCGGTTCTTGAGGTCCGCGAGGATCGTGGGCATGGCGTCCACGGTGGTCTTGTGGATGTCGTGCATGAGGACGACATCACCGGGCCTGGTGTTCTTCTTGACGGCGGCGGCGACCTTGGCGGCGTTGCGGGACTGCCAGTCCAGCGTGTCCACACTCCAGTGCACCAGCGGCCGGCCCGCGGCGGAGCGGACCTTGGCGTTCTGGGCGCCGTAGGGCGGGCGGACCGTCGAGGGAGTCTGCTTCGTCGCGTCCTTGACCGCCTTGTCCGTGCGGGAGAACTGTGACGCGATCTGCGCCGTGGTCAGCTTGGTCAGATCGGCGTGATTCCAGCTGTGGTTGCCTATCTGATGTCCGTCGGCGACCTCCTTGCGCACCAGGCTCGGGTTGTTCGCGACGTTCTGGCCCACGACATAGAACGTGGCCTTGGCGTCGTACTTCTTCAGGGTGGTCAGCAGCCGGGTGGTGTGCGAGCTGGGACCGTCGTCGAAGGTCAGCGCGACGCATTTGGTCTTGCGGCAGTCGATCGCCGCCCGGGGCGTCGCGGCGGAGGCCGTGGTGGCCGAAACGGTGGCGGCCAGCAGGGTGGTGGTGGTCAGCAGTACGACAGCTCGTCTGTTCATCAGGTGCCTCACGCGGAATCGGCGAAAAGAGGAGTGGTAACTCACCTGGTTCGACAGCCCGTCACCCACGATGGTTGCGTCCGCGCACCCAACTTTTCCGCTCGCCGAGCGAAGTTCGGCCGGGCTGGAGATGTGCAACCCCCGCGCGACGTCGGGAGGGGTCGTATGGCCCCGACCGGTTCCCGGGGCAGATGGCCACAGACGGGAAGAGCGGAGGCGGACGATGAACGAGAAGACCCCGGGCGAGACCCCGGGCGTGGAGCTGACCCCCGCGGCCGCCGCACTGATCCGGCGGCTGCGGGCGGACCACGGGCCGTTGATGTTCCATCAGTCGGGCGGCTGCCGCGGCGGCAGCGCGCCCATGTGTTTTCCGGACGGCGAGTTCCGCACCGGCGGCTCCGACGTGCTACTCCGGTCACTGGAGGTCGAGGGGGTCGCCGAGCCGGTGCCGTTCCGGATGTCGGTGAGTCGGTACGAGGTGTGGAGCCACACCCGGCTCATCGTCGACGTGGTGGCCGGACGCGGCAGCGGGTTCTCCCCGGAGGCGCCGGAGGGGGTGCGTTTCCTGATCCGTTCACGGCCGGCCGGGAACTGACCCAGGACAGTGTCAGCGGTCAGGGGTTGAGGCTGCTGACCACCCCGGCCGTCGCGGAGATCCCGTTCGCGATGGTGGGTGCCATGCTGGTGCCCGCGAGGAAGAACCCGAGCAGGACACAGACGGTCGCGTGCGAGAGCTTGAGTCCTCCGTTGCGCAGGAAGACCACCGCGAGAATCACCAGAAGCAGCAGCACCGAGATCGAAATGGCCATGGACAAACCTCCTCCGCCGCACCGATTCGCGGCATCGGCCGCCAGTGTGGCGGAGGAGAGGGCGCGGACAGCCGACTGGCGTGTCCGCCGTACGGGTGGTTGACGCGAACCGGCGTCAGAGGCGCTCGCGGAGAAACTGTTCGAGTCCCGCGAGGTCGTCCGTATGGAGGTGGTCGACGCCCGCCGCGAGCAGTTCGGTCCATACGGCGTCCCGCGCGGGCCCGGCGAGATCGGGGGTCGCCCAGAACCGCAGCCGCTGTCCGTGCTCATGGGCGGCACCGGCCAGGCGGTGCAGCTCGGCGCGTTCGGCGGCGGGGAAGGGGCCGACGCCGAGCCAGCCGAAACGCTGGGTCCAGTTGGCGCTGATCAGCGGTACGAGGGAGGCGGGGGCCGTGGTCCCGAGGTCGTCGAGGCGGCCGTCGTAGAAGGCGTACCGCACCTGTTGTGTCTCCATCGGGACCCGGGCCGCGCGGTCTCCCGAGATGACCGGGGTGACCGCGCCGAGCCGTACCGCACCGTGGGCGTAGGTGCTCAGCATCGGCCGGTAGCGGGCGAGTTGGCGGTGCAGCTCGGTGTAGGCGGCGGCGCCGTCCGTCTTGATGTCGATGAGCAGCTGCACCGGGCGACGGTAACCCCGGTGTACGGAGCCCCGGTTGGCCCGTACCAGCTCCTGGAGCGGGTCGAGGTAGAGCGTACGGAGGGTACGGGCCGGGTCCAGCTCCGTGGCCTCGTGTGCGACCAGCAACTCGCCGTCGACCAGGAAGACATCGGCCTCGACGCTGGTGAACCCGTGCGACAGCGCGTCGCGGAGCGGCCGGGGGTGCAGATAGTCGTTGTGCGCGTGGGCCCTGCGCAGCGGACGCGGGCCGCCGTGGCCGCCCTCCGTCCCGGGCTCGGCACGGGCGTACGCGGGGGCGACGACGACCCCGGCGAGCGCGGCGCCGAGTGTGCTGACGGCTCTGCGGCGAGTGGTGAGGGGCATGGTGCCTCCCGGGTGCGGTGAAGCGCGGACCCACCGAGTATCCGCCCTGCCGGGTCCGGACGGGGGCCGCTCCGCTCGGAGTTCGCCGACGCGTCATTCCCGGTTCGGTCACCGGGGTCCGCCGGGACCGCCCGAGAAGAAGCGGTCCCGGCGGCCGTGGCCGGTGTCAGGCGTCCTGGCGGGGCGCCGGCAGATCGGCCAGCGCGGCCAGCGCCGCCTTGTGCCGGCCCGGTGAACCGAGCGCGATCTCATCGGACTTGGCCCGCTTGAGATACAGATGCGCCGGATGCTCCCAGGTCATCCCGATACCACCGTGCAACTGGACACACTCCTCGGCCGCGTGGACGGCGACCGGCGCGCAGTACGCCTGGGCGACGGCCACCGCGAGGGGCGCGTCGGGGCTGCCGGTGGCCAGCGCGTCGGCGGCGTTGCGGGCGGCGGCGCGGGCGGAGACGACCTCCAGCCAGAGCTGTGCCATCCGGTGCTTGAGCGCCTGGAACGATCCGACGGGCCGGTTGAACTGGTGCCGGTCGCGGGTGTGCCGGACCGTCTCCTCCAGACACCATTCGGCGATGCCGAGCTGTTCGGAGGCGAGCAGCCCGGCCCCGGCCAGCAGCCCCCGGCGTACGGCGGTCCGCGCCGTGGCCGCGTCCGCGATCCGCCGGCCCGTACCGGGGGCGACGGTGACCGAGGCCAGTGGCCGGGTCAGATCGAGCGGGGTGAGCGGCTCGACGGTGACCCCGGGCTCGTCCGTACCGACCGCGTACAGCCCGTCCTCGGCCGGTACGAGCAGGACATCGGCGCGTACGGCGTCCGCGACGCCCGTGACCGTGGCCGACCCGGTGGGCAGCGGCCCGTCCGGGGCCGTCGACAGCGGCAGCGCGAGCACCGCGACCCGGTGGCCGCCCGCGAGCGCGGTGAGCAGCTCCGCGACCGCCGGGCTGTCGGTGTCACAGCCGAGGAGCGTCTCGGTCGCCACCACCGCGCTGGTCAGATACGGCGCCGGGGTGACGGCCCGGCCCAGCTCCTCCAGTACCACCGCCGCCTCGCGATGGCTCGCGCCCTGGCCGCCGAGCTTCTCCGGTACGAGCAGACCGGCCGCGCCGATCCCGGTGGTGAGCGAGGTCCACAGCGCGGGGTCGTACGGATCGCCGGACTCGGCGCGCGACAGTGTCGCGGGCAGGTCGGCGCGGTCGGCGAGCAGGGACCGTACGGCGGCGCGCAGGTCCTCCTCGGGCTCCGAGTAGAGCAGATCGGGGGAGGTGTGCGGCTGTGCGGTCATCGGGCGAGGTCCTTCCAGGCGACGTCCTTGTCGTTGCGCGGTTCGGAGGGCAGCCCGAGAACGCGTTCGGCGACGATGTTCAGCAGTACCTCGCTCGTACCGCCCTCGATGGAGTTGCCCTTCGCCCGCAGATAGCGATAGCCCGCGTCGCGGCCGGTGAAGTCGACCAGCTCGGGCCGCCGCATGGTCCAGTCGGAGTACAACAGGCCCTCTTCGTCGAGGAGTTCGACCTCCAGCCCGCTGATCTCCTGGTTGAGCCCGGCGAAGGCCAGCTTCAGTCCGCTGCCCTCGGGCCCCGGCTGTCCGGCGACGAGCTGCTGGCGTACCCGCTCCCCGGTGAGCCGGGCCACCTCGGCCTCCACCCAGAGGGTGAGCAGCCGCTGGTGGGTGTCGTGGGTGCGCAGTGCGGGCCGCTCGCGCCAGGTGCGGGCGACCCGGCCGATCATGCCGCCCTCGCGCGGGAGCCGGGCGCCGCCGATGGAGACGCGCTCGTTCATCAGTGTGGTCTGGGCGACCTTCCAGCCCTCGCCGACCTCGCCGAGGCGGTGTGCGTCGGGGATGCGCACCCCGGTGAGGAAGACCTCGTTGAACTCGGCCTCGCCGGTGATCTGGCGCAGCGGCCGTACCTCGACACCGGGGTCGGTCATGTCGCAGAGGAAGTAGCTGATGCCCTGGTGCTTGGGGAGGGCGGGGTCGGTACGGGCGATGAGGATGGCCCAGCGCGCGGCATGGGCGCTGGAGGTCCAGACCTTCTGTCCGTCGACGATCCAGTCGGCGCCCGGGGAGTCGTTCTCCCGGACCGCGCGGGTGGCGAGCGCGGCGAGGTCGGAGCCGGCGCCGGGCTCGCTGAACAGCTGGCACCACACCTCCTCACCGATCCACAACGGGCGCAGGAAGCGTTCCTTCTGCTCCTGGGTGCCGAACCGCAGGATGGTCGGCGCGGCCATGCCGAGGCCGATGCCGATCCGGCGCGGATCGTTGTCGGGGGCGCCCGCCGCCGCCAGTTCGGCGTCGACGACTGCCTGGAGGGAGCGGGGCGCGCCGAGTCCGCCGAGGCCCTGGGGGTAGTGCACCCAGGCGAGTCCGGCGTCGAAGCGGGCGCGCAGGAAGTCGGTGCGGTCGGTGTCGGTCGGCGGGTGGTCCGCGAGCAACTGGCGGGTGCGGGTGCGCAGTTCGTCGGCGTCGGTCATCGGTTCCCACTCTCCGGCTGCGGGAGGACGACCACACGGCCGGTGGTGACACCGTCCGCGACGCGCTGTACGGCGTCGGCGGCGTCCTTCATCGGGACCCGCTCGCTGATGAGCGGCCTGATCGCGCCCTGTTCGGCCAGCGCGGTCAGCTCCTCGTGGCAACGGGCCACCGCGGCGGGGTCCTTGGCGTTGTAGAGGCCCCAGTGGAGGCCCAGGATCGAGTAGTTCTTCACCAGCGCGTGGTTGAGTCCGGGGCTGGGGATGGTGCCGCTCGCGAAGCCGACGACCACGATGCGGCCCTCGAAGGCGACACACTTCACGGACTTGGCGTAGGCGTCGCCGCCGACCGGGTCGTAGACGACATCGGCGCCCCGGCCTCCGGTGGCCTCCTTGACGGCCGCGACGATGTCGTCCGTACGGCGGTCGATCACCAGGTCGCAGCCCAGCTCCCGGGCCACCGCGGCCTTGTCCGCACCGCCGACGACGCCGATGACGGTGGCTCCGGCTGCCTTGCCGAGCTGTACGGCGGCGCTGCCGACACCGCCGGCCGCCGCGTGGACGAGCAGGGTCTCCCCCGCCCGCAGGTTCGCCCGCCGGTGCAGGGCGAACCAGCCCGTCTGGTAGCCGATGTGCAGGGCGGCGGCCTCGGCGTCGTCGAACGTTCCGGGGGCGGGCAGGAGCGTCGCCTCGTCGACCACCACGTAGTCGGCGAGGCCGCCGTTCGGCAGCGCGGGGGTCGCGATGACCCGGCGTCCGTCGGGGGTCTCGCCGCAGATCTCCACGCCCGGGGTGAAGGGCAGCGGCGGCCGTACCTGGTACTGGCCGCGGCAGAGCAGGGCGTCGGGGAAGTTGACGTTCGCGGCCAGGACCCGGAGCAGCACCTGCCCGTCGCCGGGCACCGGACGTTCCACCTCATCGAGTCGCATCACCTCGCCCGGCTCGCCGTTGCGGTGCACTCGCCATGCCTGCATTTCGGGCCTCCACGCTATGGGGTTCGCGGCACTCCACAGCGCATACTAAGCGGTCGCTTGCTCCTCTGGGAACACTTCCGGGACACCTCTGGGAGAACAACCAGGGGTACGCGACCGCCGGGGCGCCCGGTCCTCAGGAGTGGGCGGACCCCCGCGTCTCCGGCCCGGCCGTCGCCGTACCGGCCGCCTCCGGGAAGATCGGTACGGGTCTGATCCGGCGCAGATACGCCTCCGCCTGCCAGATCGCCTCACGCGCGGTGCGTCGGCCCATCAGGACGCACAGGGTGTACGCCACGTCCTCGAACCGGCCGCGCAGGGTGTCGTCGAGCGGGTCGGCGAGCACCAGCCGCTCCCAGGCCCGGTACCGGGCCAGCAGATCGGCGACCAGATGTCTGTCCGGCAGCAGCACGGCCACCACCTCCGCTCGTACGGAACACACCTCACCGGCCCCCGCCGGGCCATTCTCCCCCGGCCGTCCCGCCACCGCCCGCCGGGCGGTGGCGCCGGTACGGTCAGGCATCGCCCCGCGCGAGCGCCAGCAGCCGGTCCAGGACGCGCGGCCCGCTCGCCCGCACCCCGTCGTGCTCGTACTCGTCCGTCACCCAGGTCCGCAGCCCGCGGATCGAGCGGGCGGTGCGCAGCGACTGGGCGGTGTCGACGTACATGTCGTCGTGGTAGACGGCGGCGGCGACCGGTACCTCGTTGGCGGCGAGCCTGGCGGGGTCGTACAGCGCGGGCCAGTCGGCGCGGGCGGCGAGCAGGTCGGCGGCCTCGCGCAGCGGGCGCAGCGCGGGGTCGCTGTCGAAGTGCCAGGGGTGGATGGACTCCCCGGTGAAGTAGAGCGGCGCCTCGCCGGCCAGGGTCAGGGCCGCGTCGAAGCGGGCGAACTCGCCGCGTACCCGCTCGGCCGCCCAGTCGGTGGGTCCGGCGCCCTGGGCGTAGATCGCTTCGTGGAGGAGGGCGTAGAGCGGGTGTCCGGCGAACGACAGGGCGCTCGCCACGCTCTCCTGGAAGGCGTCGGAGAGGGCCGGGCCGCTGGGCGTGCGGACGAAGGCGTTCTCCAGCAGATAGTGCAGCTGGTGGCTGCCGTCCCCGCTGCCGAGCAGGATGCCGAGCGACTGGAACGCCTCGGGCGTCAGGGTGTAGCCGGTGGGCAGGACCGGGCGGTGCTCCGCCACGTACGCGACGATGGCACGGGCCCGCGCGATGTCCTGCGGATAACGGGTGTAGTGCGCCTCGACCTTGCGGGCGATGCGCGGGTACCCGGCGCGGTAGACCTCGTCCGCCGTGGCGTCCAGGGAGGGCAGTCCCCCGGTGATCAGCACGGTGGCGAGGCCCTCGGGGGCGGCGCACAGATAGTGGGTGGCGCAGAACCCGCCGTAGCTCTGGCCGAGTACGGTCCACGGGGCGCCGCCGGTCAGCAGCGGGCGGATGGTCTCGCAGTCGCGCACGATGGCGTCGGCGCGGAAGTGCGCGAGCCGGTCGGCCTGTTGGCGCGGGCCGCCGTGCAGCGGCAGGGTCTGCCGGTTGACCGGGGAGGACAGGCCGGTCCCCCGCTGGTCGAGGAGGAGCACCCGGAACTCCTGGAGCGCGCGTCCCAGCCAGGCCTGCCGACCGACGAACCTCCGGGTGGACCGGCCGGGTCCGCCCTCCAGATACACCAGCCAGGGCAGGTTCGCGTCCGCCCGCGCGCTCGCCACGACCTCGCGCGCGTACAGCTCGATCCGCGCCCCCGACGGGTCGCTGTGATCCAGCGGAACCGTGAAGCGGTGATCGGTGAGTACGACGCCGGGCTGGCGATAGCTGGTCAAGAGGGCTCCTGTTCTCGGTCGCCCCCGAAGGGGCGGTCACGCCGGATATTTCAGCACACCCGTTCGGCCCGGAGGGGCCCGACCCGGCCGGGTCGCGGAGGGGCATGGACCGATACGGAACGGGCACGGGGTCCGTTCAGCGTGCGCGGGCGGCCGGGCGCTCCTACGTTGAGGGCATGATCCGGTTCGAGCAGGTCGGCAAGGTCTACCCGGACGGCACGACGGCCGTCGACGAGCTGTCGTTCGAGGTCGGCGAGGGCGAGCTGGTGACCCTGGTGGGGCCGTCCGGCTGCGGCAAGACGACCACCATGATGATGGTGAACCGGCTGATCGAGCCCACCTCCGGCCGTATCCTCCTCGACGGCCGGGACATATCCGGCGTCGATCCGGTCCGGCTGCGCCGGGGGATCGGCTACGTCATCCAGCAGGCCGGGCTCTTCCCGCACCGTACGGTCCTCGACAACACCGCGACCGTCCCCGTGCTCATCGGCTGGAAGCGGGCGAGGGCGCGCGCACGGGCGGCGGAGCTGCTGGAGCTGGTGGGGCTCGATCCGGCGGTCTTCGGTCCGCGCTATCCGGCGCAGCTGTCCGGCGGCCAGCGCCAGCGGGTCGGGGTGGCGCGCGCCCTGGCCGCCGATCCCCCGGTGCTGCTGATGGACGAGCCGTTCGGCGCGGTGGACCCGGTGGTGCGCGAGCGGCTCCAGAACGAGTTCCTGAACCTCCAGGCGACGGTGCGCAAGACGGTGCTGCTGGTGACGCACGACATCGAGGAGGCGGTGCGGATGGGCGACCGTATCGCGGTGTACGGAGCGGGCCGCATCGAGCAGTACGACAGTCCGGCGGCCGTCCTCGGCACCCCCGCCACCCCGTATGTGGCCCGGTTCGTCGGCGCCGACCGGGGGCTGAAGCGGCTCTCCGTCACCGCCGTGGAGTCCGTCGACCTGGAGCAGCCGCCGGTCACCGGCACCGATGAGCCGGCCCGGCACGCGGCGGCCCGGATGCGCGCCGAGGGGGCGCGCTGGGCGGTGGTCCTGGACGGCGGCGGCGAGCTGCACGGCTGGGTCTCGGCCGACGCGCTCACCGGGGTCGGGGAGCGGGCGCGGGTCGGTGAGCTGGCCCGGCGGATGGAAGCGTGGGTGCCGCTCGGATCGCCGCTGAAGCAGGCGTTCAGCGAGATGCTCCAGCATGACGCGGGGTGGGTGGCGGTGCTGGACGGTACGCGCTTCGCGGGGGTGCTGACCCCGGCCAAGCTCCATGAGGCGCTGCGCCGCTCGGTGGACGCGGACGCGCAGGGCATCGGGCGCGACGAGGTCGACTTCGACTCGGTGTCGGACGCGTAGCGCCGGGGCCCGGAGGGCGGGGAATCGGGGTTCCCCGCGCTCTTCTGCCGCCGGGCATCCGGTCGTACGGTGTGATCGTCGCTGTCCGAGTCGCCCCGCGCCCGACCCCAAGGTGGTCCCCATGGCCCAGTCCGACCTGCCCCTCGACGAACTGCGCTCCTACCGCAGCCGGTCCAGGGAGCCGGAGGACTTCGACCAGTTCTGGGCCAAGACCCTCGCCGAGGCCCGTGACCATGAACTCGGCGCCCGCTTCACGCCGGTGACGACCGCGCTGGCGACGCTGGAGGTCCTCGACGTGACCTTCGCCGGGTTCGGCGGCCACCCCGTCAAGGGCTGGCTGGTGCTGCCCGCGGGCGCGCGCGAACCGCTGCCGGTGGTCGTGGAGTACCTCGGGTACGGGGGCGGGCGCGGTCTGCCGCACAGCCATCTGCTCTGGGGCTCGGCCGGTTTCGCGCACTTCGTCATGGACACCCGGGGCCAGGGCGCCGGCTGGAACGGCGGCGACACCCCCGACCCGGTGGGCGCCTCCTCCTCGTACCCCGGTTTCATGACCCGGGGCATCGAGGACCCGCACGACTACTACTACCGGCGGCTGTTCACCGACGCGGTGCGGGCCGTGGAGGCCGCCCGCTCCCATCCGCTGGTCGACGCCTCGCGCGCGGCCGTCCTCGGGGCCAGCCAGGGCGGTGGGATCACCCTCGCGGTGGCGGGGCTGGTGCCCGATCTGCTGGCGGCGGCGCCCGATGTGCCGTTCCTCTGCGACTTCCCCCGGGCCACGACGATCACCGACCGCCACCCCTACCGCGAGGTGGGCAACTACCTGAAGACCTACCGGGGCAGGACGGAGCAGACCTCGCGCACCCTCGGCTACTTCGACGGGGTGCACTTCGCGGCGCGCGCCACCGCCCCGGCGCTGTTCTCGGTGGCGCTGGAGGACGACACCTGCCCGCCGTCGACGGTCTTCGCCGCCTTCAACGCGTACGCGCACGAGGACAAGGCGATCGAGATCTACGACTTCAACGACCACGAGGGCGGCGGCGCGTACCAGCAGGCCGCCCAGTTGGCCTGGCTGCCGGGACGGCTGACCGGCTGATCAGTCCTCCGTCGGGACGAGCCCCTTCGACTCCAGATACTCCCGGGCCACGTCGTCGGGCAGCCGCCGCCAGCTGTCCACCCGCTGGTTCATCGAGGCCAGGTCCCCGGTCGTCAGGACGGTGTTCAACCGGCCCAGCGCCCTGCGGACCCGCTCGCTCCCGGCCCGTGCCCGGTTGACGACGGGGACGACGAGGTCGGCGTTCTGGAGGTGCTTGTCGTCCGCGAGGAGCACCAGACCGAACCGGTCGAGTGTCGCGTCGGTGGTGGTGGTCAGGACCAGCTGGTCCTGACCACTGCTCACCGCCTGCTTGGCCTGGGTGGTGCCCACGCCCTTGGGGTCGACGCCGGTGATGTCGATGCCGTACGTCGTGCGCAGCCCCGGGGCGCAGTAGGGGCGCCGTACGCATTCGTCGCCCGCCGCCAGCCGCACCGGCAGCCCCGAGCGGCCCAGGTCGCTCAGGGTCCGAAGCCGGTGTTTCCTGGCGTACGAGACGGCCACCGCGAAGGCGTTCCGGTCGACCGCGCGGCCGGGGTCCAGGACGGTCAGCCCGCGCGGAGCGGCCAGCGCGCGCAGCGCCCTCATGGTGGTGGCCGGATCGGGGGAGCCGACGGGGCGGGCGTCCGGGCCGTGGGTCCTGGTGTTCAGCCAGTCGGCGAAGGTGGCCGCGTACTCCGGGACGACATCGATCCGGCCGCTCTCCAGGGCGGGTTCGTAGATCTCCCGGTTGGTGACCGAGAGGATCTCGGTGCGGTATCCGGCCCGCTTCAGCAGGATCGCGTACATCCGGGCGAGCAGATCGCTCTCGGTGAAGCCCGCCGAGCCGATGGTCAGGTGCGTGCTGTCGCCGGGCGGCGCGGTGAGCGCGCCCCGGTTCTCCAGGGCCGGCCCGGTGGCGCAGGCGGCGGCCGCGAGGAGCGGTACGGCCAGCGCGGCGACGGTCCGCGCGGCCCTCATCCCGTACGGCTCCGGGGCGCCAGTCGCCGTACCGCCTCGAACACGCCCTCCACCAGCAGCGCGAACACGGCGACGAGCACGGCTCCGGCGACCACCTGCGGGGTGTCGGCGAGGTGGAAGCCCGCGGTGATGATCCGGCCCAGCCCGCCGCCGCCCACCAGGGCCGCGAGCGTCGCGGTCGCCACCAGCTGGACGGCGGCGATCCGTACCCCGGTGAGGATCAGCGGCAGCGCGAGGGGCGCCTCGACCCGGCGCAGGAGCTGACCGCCGGTCATGCCCATGCCCCGGGCGGCCCGGACGACATCGCGGTCGACGCCCCGCATCCCGGTATAGGCGTTGGTGAGCAGCGGCGGAATCGCGAACAGGACGAGCGCGATGATCGTGGGCCACTGTCCGTACGCGCCGATCGGGGTGAGCAGCAGCAGGACGAGAACGGCGAAGGTGGGGACGGCCCGGCCGATGTTGGCGAGGTTGACGGCGAGGGCGCCGCCCCTGCCGAGGTGGCCGAGGACCAGGGCGACCGGCAGCGCGACGGCGCAGCTGAGGGCGAGACAGACGGCCGTGAGGAAGAGGTGCTCGGCGAGCCGGTCGCCGATGCCGTCGCTCCCCCGCCAGTGCGCGGCGGTGGTGAGCCAGGACCAGGCCGCCCCGAGCGTGTTCACGCGCGGGCCCTCCTCGCCCAGGGGGTGAGCAGCCGCTGGAGGCCGAGGAGCAGCAGATCGGCGGCGACGGCGATCAGGACGCACAGGGCGGAGGCGGTGAGCACCTGCGCCTTGAAGAAGGTGTTCATCCCTGCGTAGATGAGGTTGCCGAGCCCGCCGTGGCCGACGATCGCGCCGATGGTGACGAGGGATACGGCGGAGACGGTCGCGATCCGCAGCCCGGCGAGGGCGGCGGGCAGGGCGAGCGGCAGTTCGACGGTGAGCAGCAGCCGCAGCGGTCCGTACCCCAGACCGCGGGCGGCCTGCCGGGTCTCCTCGGGGACCGCCCGCAACCCGGTCAGGATGTTCCGTACGAGCAGGGTGAGCGAGTAGAGGACGAGCCCGGCGACGACGAGCGACCCGGACAGTCCGTACACCGGCAGGAGCAGGGAGAACATCGCGAGCGAGGGAATGGTGTAGAGGACGGTCGTGATCCCGAGGACGGGGGCGGCCACCCCGCGCCAGCGGCGGGCCGCGAGCGCGAGGGGGACCGCGATCACCAGGGCGAGCAGGACGGCGACGGAGGTCAGCTGGAGGTGCTGGAGCACCGCGTCCCACAGGATGGTGCGGCGGCTGGAGAGATAGGCGCCGCAGATCCAGTCATTGCGCGCGAGGCAGTCGTCCGGGGGCGCGGTCACCCGTCCATTCCAGCCGCGTTCCCCGGCGGTCGCGCGGGGGATTGGACCGTACGGGTCCCGGCGCGCCCGGCGGGTTGCGGCGGCGCCCTGCCCCGGGGACCGTAACGGCGGGGAGCCGGGCGGAGTTGAAGATCGTGACGACCCGCCCGACCCGGAGGATCCCGTGACTGTGCCCCGCTCCCCCGACCGTGTCCGCGAGCCCGATCCGGAGCTCGCGAGCTATCTGGCGGAACATGCCGCGCCCGCCGCGTGCGCCGACGCCCTGATCCGTGACGCCGAGGGCCGGATCCTGCTGGTCGACCCGGTGTACAAGGACGGCTGGGACCTGCCGGGCGGCATGCTGGAGGACGAGGAGCCGGTGCTCGCGCTCGCCCGTGAGCTGGACGAGGAGCTGGGACTGACGGTCGAGGTCGGCAGGCTGCTGGTGGTCGACACGATCCCGGCCGAGGTGTACGGGCGTACCGTCCTGTCCTTCGTCTACGCGGGCCGGGTCCGGGGCGCGGCGGACGGGGGCGCGGCGACGATGACGCTCCAGGACTGCGAGATCCGCGAGGCGGGCTTCTTCCGCCCGCCGGAGGCGCTGGGGCTGCTGCCCGCGCCGCTGCGCCGCAGGCTGGCCGCCGCGCTGGACGCCGAGCGGGGTGCGCACACCGAGGTACTGCGCGACGGTCACCGGCCGCCCGGCCACGAGGACGACCGCCGCGCGCTGCTGCCCGCGCCGTTGACGGCCGTCGCCGTGCTGGTCACCGACCCGGCCGGGCGGGTGCTCGTGCTCGACCCGGGCCATCGGGAGGGGCCCGGTCTGCCGGGCGGGCGGGTGGCGGCCGACGAGACCCCGGCGCGGGCGGCCGGCCGCGTGCTGGCGGAGCTGGGGGTGGCGGGGCCGGTGGGCCGGCTGCTGGCGGTGGACGCCTCACCGGGCGTCTCCCCCGAGGCTTCCCCGGCGCCGTGGACGGCGCCTCGCCGGGCCCTGACCTGCCTGCTCTTCGCCGCGCCCGTACCGACTGCGGAGCGGGCCGGGGAGCTGGTGCGCGACGGCGGGCAGCACCGGGCTCGCTGGCTGGAGCCGGACGAGGCCGTACGGTGCCTGCCCGCCCCGGTCGCCGGGCGGCTGGCGGCCGGGCTCGGCGCCCTCGCCTCGGGCGGTGTGCGCACGCTGGACGACGGGGTGCCGGTGGCGGTCCCCGACGGGGCGACCACCCGGGAGCGGGCGGCGCGGGCGCGCGCCGGGATGGTCGAACGGCTGGAGTCCGCCGGGGTGCTGACCGATCCGCGGGTGCGCCGCGCGCTGCTGGCGATCCGACGGGAGGTGCTGCTCCCGCGCTGCTACGTCCCGCGCCCCGGCGCGCCCGACGGGCCGGAGGCATGGCAGCTCCTGGACGGCGCGGACGCCCGGGACCGGGAGGAGTGGCTGGAGCGGATCCATGACGGTGGCCCGGTGCTGGTCCAGCACCGGGGCGAGCCCCTGGACCGCCCGGAGCGCGGCCGGGTGGTGACCGGCGGCGGTTTCACGGGGAGGTCCACCGGCCTGGCCACCGCCGTCACCGGGCTCCAGGACCTGGGGCCGCGCCCCGGACACCGGGTGCTGGAGGCGGGTACGGGGCCGGGGCTGGTCACGGCGGCGCTGTGCGAGCTCCTCGGGGACACGGCGGTCACCACGGTCGAGACCGACGCGCTGCTGGCCGGCGCCGCCCGTACGGGCCTCGCGCTCCTCGGACACCGGCCGCGCCTGGTGCACGGCGACGCTCCGGCCGGCTGCCCCGGGGAGCGTTTCGACCGGATCCTGCTGTCGTTCGCGGTCCGCTGTCTGCCCGGCGCCCTGCTGGAGCAGCTCGCGGACGGCGGGCTGTTGCTGGCCCCGGTCACCACGGGGTGCGCGGGCTGGCCCGCGCGCGCGGACGTCCACCGCTCGGGCGGCGCGCTGACGGCCGTACTGCGTCCGGTCCCCCCGGGCCACCGGCCGGGCCGGGGCCCTGAGCCTGCCGCCCTGCCCGCGCGGGCCCCGGAGGGGCCTGTCGCGGTCCGTACGAGCACGTTCGCACCGCCCGCCGCGGAGTCAGGATTCTGGCTGGCGGTCGGGCACACCCTGCCCGGTGTCGTACGCGACACGGCGGACCCCGCGATCACCCTGCGCACCCCGGGCGACGGCTCCGGTGTGGTCGTACGCGCCGACGGCGGAGCCTGGACGGTGGAGCGCACCGGGCCGCGCGATATCTGGGAGGCCGTGGAGGACGTCCACGCGCGGTGGGTGCGCGCGGGCAGCCCGCGCGCGTACCTGATCGACCTGACCGACCCGGCCGTTCAGCGGGTGAGCGGCGGCTCCGGCCCGCATCCGCTGGAGTGGGACCTGCCCACGGCGCCGCTCGCCGCGATTCCCCACGCGCGCCGGGAGTCCCCCGCCTACGCGCCGGGCGAGGACCGGGCCTGACCCTGCCGTACCGGGCCTGGTCCGGGGGACGAGCGGGGTCTAGACCTCGATGTCGTTCTCGATCCGCTTCAACCGGTGGCGCGCCATGGCCAGATTGGCGCGCCCCCGGTCCAGCACGAGATACAGGAACAGCCCCTGGGTGGACGGCCCCGAGAGCAGTCGCAGCAGGTGGTACTGGCCCTTGAGGGTGATCAGGATGTCCTCGACGGTGTCGTCGATGCCGAGGACCTTCAGGGCGCGGATCTTGGCCCGTACGACCTCGGTGTTGCCGGCGGCTGCGACATTGAGGTCCAGGTCGTTGCCGCCTCCGAGCGTCCCCAGCGCCATCCCGCTGGTGTAGTCGACGAGAGCGACGCCGACGGCTCCCTCGATCATCATCGCTTCCTTCAGCGCCACATCCGTGCTCGCCATGAACTCCCGCCCTCTCGGTCGCGTCAGCGGCCGGGCCTCGGTACGGACCTGGTCACCCGGGAAGAACCTCCGGGCGGCCCGTAACGGAAAGCTCCTCATGATCGAGGACCAGCGACCCGAACCATTCACCTGCCGATCCTATGGGATGGCAACTTACTTATCTGCCGACTTGAAGATTTTCGCAACTCCGGTGGGATGCAACGAACTTGATGGCACCTCCGGTCACCCGTCACAACGGCCCGCGCCGGGGTCGGCGGCGCGCAGATCGGCCAGCAGTTCGGCCTGGCCCGCCAGCACCCCGGACAGGATCGTCCGCGCGACCCTCAGCAGTTCGGCGACCTCCGCGCTGGTCAGCGAGTAGTGGACGGCCGAGCCCTCCCGGCGGGTGACGACCAGGTTGGCCCGGCGCAGGACCGCGAGTTGCTGCGACAGATGTGCGGGCTCCACACCCACCTCCGGGAGCATCTCCGCGACCGCGTGCTCCCGCTCGCTCAGCAGCTCCAGTACGCGGATGCGCACCGGATGCCCGAGCGTCTTGAAGAACTCCGCCTTCAACTGGTAAAGAGGCGCGCTCACCGGCCGTCCCCCATGTCTATGCCCGCCACCACCGCGCGGCCGGACGGCTGCCGCCGTACCCGCGCCACTCTTCGCATCCATCCAGAACTGTTCGCCATGGGGCCATCTTCGCGCCCTCGCGCCCACCTGATCACCTCAGGAGTTTCCGACACCGGCAATTCACCGGGCCGGGAGAGCGGGCGGGCGGCGGACCGGCCGCCCACCGTCCGCCCGAAGGGGCGCGCGGCCCGAGCCGTGGTCATCAATTCACCACCATCGTGGGGATTCGCGGGCGCCGTGGTCGGGGTATGCCTGGCTGTCATCGGACCGATGGGTGTACCCGAGGAGGCCACATGCACAGAAGTACCCGGCGTTCGGCACGGTCTACGGCGCAGAAGGGCCACCCGTACGGGATCTCCCCCCGTGGCGGCTGGGCGGATGTGCTGTGGGACTGGTCGAAGTCCGGTACCCGGCACGCGGCGATGACCCGGTTACTGCGCCGGACGCTCGGCGTCGGCCCGGACGCCGCCTACCGGTTCGGGCTGGTCGAGCGGCCGCACTACGCCTACGGGGTACGCCGCGCCACCGAGTCCGCCGCCCGCCTCGGGCTGCCGGGGGTCACCCTCGTGGAGTTCGGTGTCGCGGGCGGCAACGGGCTGCTCGCCCTGGCCCGGCACGCCCGCTACTACGCGCGGGCCACCGGGGTCGAGGTCAGGGTCGTGGGCTTCGACGCGAGCGACGGGCTGCCGCCCGGCAAGGACGTACGGGACCTGCCCTATCTGTTCGGCGCGGGCTTCTATCCGATGGACCGCGCCCGGCTGCTCTCCCGGCTCGGCGGAACGGCGGACGTACTGATCGGCGATGTCGCCGAGACCGTACCGCGCTATCTCGACTCCCACGCGCACACGCTCCGTACGCATCCGGTGGGCTTCGTCTCGTTCGACCTGGACTACTACTCCTCCACGGTCTCCGCCCTCGCTCTCTTCCGCGGCCGGGGCCACGGCCGGCTGCTGCCCCGGGTGACGTGCTACCTCGACGATCTGCCCGGCACGATCGCGGAGATCGGCGAGGCGGCGGCGATGGCCGAGTTCAACGCCGCGCACGACGACCGCGCGATCAGCCGGGTCCTGGGGCTGCGTCCCTTCCTCCCCTTCGACCCACCGTGGGCGGAACAGATCTACGTACACCACTACTTCACACACCCCGACTACCCGACCCTCGAAGTCGGTGCGACCGGCGACCGGCTCCCCCTGACCGATCCGGGCTGACGCCCCCGCCGGTGGCCGGGAAGGCGCCCGGGGCCGGGGCGCCGATGGGGCCGGACGGCGGCCTGCGCCCTTGGACCGGTGCGCGGCGCCTCATCTCCCCTCCACCTCCGTCATGTTGACCGAAGGGCGAACCATCAGGTCAGGCGTCCCGGACTCTTGACTCCGATCACGGGAAGCCGCGATTCTCGACACACCGTCCCCACGGGTTCATGACAATGCCGCCGCACGGTGTCGCCACCCCCGGGACGGGCAGCCCCCCTCCCCGACCTGCCGGCCGAAGGCGTGAGTGATGACGATGCCCCCGCGACCCCACCACAGACGAAGGCGTATCGCCCTTTTGTCGTCCCTCCTCGCCCTCGTCACCCTGCTCCTGGGCCCCGCACCCGGCGCCTCGGCCGACGGCAGCTGGTGGGAGCCCACCGCGCGGCCCGCGCCCGACTCCCGGATCGGTGTCACGGGCGAGCCCTTCACCGGGACCGACGCCCAGGGACGGGTAAGGGGCTTCGTCGACGCGCACAACCACCTGATGGCCAACGAGGCCTTCGGCGGTCGGCTGATCTGCGGGAAGACGTTCTCCGAGAAGGGGATCGCCGACGCGCTCAAGGACTGTCCCGAGCACTACCCCGACGGTTCGCTCGCGGTCTTCGACTTCATCACGAAGGGCGGCGACGGCAAGCACGACCCGGACGGCTGGCCGACGTTCAAGGACTGGCCCGCCCATGACTCGCTGACCCACCAGCAGAACTACTACGCCTGGGTCGAACGCGCCTGGCGCGGCGGCCAGCGGGTGCTCGTCAACGACCTCGTCACCAACGGTGTGATCTGCTCGGTCTACTTCTTCAAGGACCGCGACTGCGACGAGATGACCTCCATCCGCCTCCAGGCGAAGAAGACGTACGACCTCCAGTCCTACGTCGACACGATGTACGGCGGTCCCGGCAAGGGCTGGTTCCGGATCGTCACCGACTCCGCGCAGGCCCGCTCGGTCATCCAGCAGGGCAAGCTCGCCGTGATCCTGGGCGTCGAGACCTCCGAACCCTTCGGCTGCAAACAGGTCCTGGACATCGCGCAGTGCGGCAAGGCAGACATCGACCGCGGTCTGGACGAGCTGCACCGGCTCGGCGTGCGCAGCATGTTCCTGTGCCACAAGTTCGACAACGCCCTGTGCGGGGTCCGCTACGACGAGGGCGGCCTCGGTACGGCGATCAACGTGGGCCAGTTCCTGTCGACCGGCACCTTCTGGCAGACCGAGACCTGCAAGGGCCCGCAGCACGACAACCCCATCGGCGGGGCGGCGGCCACCGAGGCGGAGAAGCGGCTCCCGGACGGGGTGGAGGTCCCCTCGTACTCCGCCGACGCGCAGTGCAACACCCGGGGTCTCACCGATCTCGGCGAGTACGCGCTGCGCGGCATGATGAAACGCAAGATGATGCTGGAGATCGACCACATGAGCGTCAAGGCCACCGGCCGGGCGCTGGACATCCTCGAATCCGAGTCGTACCCCGGTGTGCTCTCCTCACACAGCTGGATGGATCTCGGCTGGACCGAGCGGGTCTACCGGCTCGGCGGCTTCATCGCCCAGTACATGCACGGCTCCGAGGACTTCGGCAAGGAGGCGAAGCGTACGGAGGCGCTGCGCGACAAGTACGGCGTGGGCTACGGCTACGGCACCGACATGAACGGCGTCGGCGGCTGGCCCGCGCCACGGGGCGCGGACACCTCCAACCCTGTGCGGTACCCCTTCGTCGGCGCCGACGGCACCACCGTCATCGACCGGCAGACCACCGGCGAGCGCACCTGGGACCTCAACACCGACGGCGCCGCGCACTACGGTCTGGTGCCGGACTGGGTGGAGGACATCCGGCTGGTGGGCGGCCAGGAGGTGGTGGACGACCTGTTCCGGGGCGCCGAGTCCTACCTCCGCACCTGGGGCGCCTCCGAGGGCCACGAAGCCGCGGTGAATCTCGCCACGGGCTCGTCCGCCACGGCCAGTTCGGCGGAGTGGAGCGCGTTCACGAGTTACGCGCCGGGCCGGGCGGTGGACGGCGACATCGCCACCCGCTGGGCGAGCGACTGGAGCGACGACCAGTCGCTCACGCTCGACCTCAAGTCGACCGGCCTGGTCAAGCGCGTCACCCTCGACTGGGAGCGCGCCTACGGGAAGGCGTACCGCGTCGAGCTGTCCACCGACGGTACGAACTGGCGGTCGGTCTGGTCCACGGAGACCGGGGACGGCGGGCTGGACACGGCGCGGTTCACCGGCACCCCGGCCCGCTACGTACGCGTTCACGGGGTGCAGCGCGGCACCGAGTGGGGGTACTCCTTGCGCGAGGTGGGCGTCTACAGCAGCTGACGGGCGCCCGGGCAGTGTCCAGGTGCGGGGCGGGCCGGATCAGCTCTCCTGATCCGGCCCGCCCCGCGGCCTTTTCCGGCGGGACACGAGAAAGAGGGGGATCCGCATGGCCCGGATGCCTCTCGCCGACCGGCGCCGGCAGCTCACCAAGGCGGCGATCCGCGTGATGACCCGCGACGGTGTCCCGAGGACGACGACCCGGTCCATCGCCGCCGAGGCCGGGGTGTCGCTGAGCGTCTTCCACTACTGCTTCGACTCCAAACAGGCCCTGCTGGAGTCGGTCTTCGCGGCCATCACCGAGCAGTACGTCGTGGTGGTGCGGGAGGCGATCCGGCCGCAGGCCACACTCGCCGAGAGCCTGCGGGCCGGCTTCGACGCGTACGGGGACCATGTGTCCGCCCACCCCGGCGAACACCTGCTCACCTATGAACTCACGCAGTACGCCCTGCGCCAGCCGGGGTTCGAGCATCTGGCCCGGCGCCAGTACGAGCTGTACTCCGACACCTACACCGAACTCATCGAACGGCTCCGCGCCACCATGACGTTCGAACTCCGTGTCCCCGTCCCGGTGCTGGCCCGCTATCTGGCGGCCATGACCGACGGACTCACCCTGAACTCTTCCTCGCCCTCGGCCAGGACGCGGCCTGGCCGGGCATCCTCGACACGGTGACCGATCACGTCGCCGCCCTGGTCGTGGACAACGGCCCCTGAGACGACGGCTGTGGGGAACGGGGCGACCGGAGCGCCGATCGTACGGGAGCGGCGCACCCGGAAAGCCCTGTGCGGATCACACGTCCGGTCGTCAGACTGGGAGTCATGAACTCCCCGCTCAACAACGACGTCCCCGGCCCGGAGGACGAGAACACCGACACGGCCGACTGGATCACCACGCCCATCACCTCGGCCATCCTGCGCGGCGCCCTCGATCTGGAGCGTACCGAACACGGTGTGCTGCCGCACCGGCTGCCCGCGTGGGCCCGCCGGCAGATCCCCGACGGGCAGCTGGCCATGGCCGAGGCCCAGCCCTCCGGCGTACGCGTGGTCTTCCGCACCCGCGCCACCCGCGTCGAGCTGGACGTGCTCCCCACCAGGACGGTGTACGAGGGCGCCCCGCCCCGTCCCGACGGGGTGTACGACCTGCTCGTCGACGGCCGTCCCGCCGGTCGTGCCACCGCCTCCGGTGGCCATGTCCTGACGGTGGACATGGCCACCGGATCCGCCGTCACCCAGCCCGGCCCGGTCGGCTCCGTCCGGTTCGCCGGGCTGCCCGCAGGGCGGAAGGACGTCGAGATCTGGCTGACGTACCGGGAGATCACCGAGCTGGTCGCCCTGCGCACCGACGCCCCGGTCGAGCCGGCGCCGGACCACGGCCGCAGGGTGTGGCTGCACCACGGCAGTTCGATCAGCCACGGCTCCGACGCCGAGAGCCCCACCACGACCTGGCCCGCGCTGGCCGCCTCCCTCGGCGGTGTGGAACTGGTCAACCTGGGCTTCGGCGGCAGCGCCCTGCTCGACCCGTTCATCGCCCGCACCCTGCGGGACACCCCTGCGGACCTGATCAGCGTCAAGGTCGGCATCAACCTGGTCAACACCGATCTGATGCGGCCGCGCGCGTTCGGTCCGGCGGTGCACGGCTTCCTCGACACGATCCGCGAGGGCCACCCCACCACACCGTTGCTGGTCGTCTCGCCCGTCCTGTGCCCCATCCACGAGGACACCCCCGGCCCCTCCGCGCCGGACTTCAGCGAACTCGACGCCGGGAAGCTGCTGTTCCGTGCCTCGGGCGACCCCTCGGACCGCACCCGGCTGACGCTCCGTGTCATCCGGGAGGAACTGTCCCGTATCGTCGCGCGACGGGCGGCCGACGACCCGAACCTGCACTATCTCGACGGCCGCGAACTGTACGGCGAGAAGGACTTCGCCGAACTGCCCCTGCCCGACCGGCTCCACCCGGACGCCGCCGCACACCGCCGCATCGGCGAACACTTCGCCGCGCTCGCCTTCGGCGACGACGGCCTGTTCGGGTCCTCCGGCGCCTGAAGCATTGACACCTTCGGTGAGTCTCCTATTATCCAGAACGCCCAAGAGTCGACTGATGTTCGGGATATCGGACATCGCCTGTCCCGAGCGGTCCGCGCACACCGCGCGGACCGGGCACCACAGCACCCCGCGTCATCCGCACCGGCTCCCCCCACACGCCACCGTGCCGGATCTGTGAGACACACTGGTGTACGTGCGGCGAGCCCCGTCCTCCTCTGGGAGCTTCGCATGATGTCACCCGCACGGCGTCTGAACCGACGCAGTCGTCGCCGGACCTCGGCGGTGGCCCTGCTGGCCACCGCCGCGCTGGTGGCGACCGGGACCGCGACCGCCGCGACCGGCCCCGACCGGGCGCCCGGCGGTGCCTCCGTCCTGGCCACCACCCTGGGTGCCCAAGCCGCCGAGTCCGGGCGGTACTTCGGGACGGCCGTGGCCGCCGGCAAGCTCACCGACACCACCTACGCGACGATCCTGAACCGCGAGTTCAACATGGTCACCCCGGAGAACGAGATGAAGTGGGACGCCATCGAGCGGTCCCGCGGCTCGTTCGACTTCACCGCCGCCGACCGGATCGTCAACCACGCCACGGCACGCGGACAGCGCGTACGCGGACACACGCTGGTGTGGCACTCCCAGCTGCCCGGCTGGGTCGGCGGGATCACCGACGCCGGCACACTGCGCAGTGTGATGAACAACCACATCACCACCTCGATGGCGCACTTCAGAGGCAAGATCCACTCCTGGGACGTGGTCAACGAGGCGTTCGCCGACGGCACCAGCGGCGAGCAGCGCGCCTCCGTCTTCCGGAACGTGCTGGGCAGCGGCTATATCGAGGAGGCCTTCCGCACCGCGCGATCGGCCGACTCCGCCGCCAAGCTCTGCTACAACGACTACAACATCGAGAACTGGAGCGACGCCAAGACCCAGGGTGTCTACCGCATGGTCCGCGACTTCAAGGCACGGGGCGTGCCCATCGACTGCGTCGGTTTCCAGGCCCATTTCGCAGCCGGCGGCCCGCCGTCGAGTTTCCAGACGACCCTGTCCAACTTCGCCGCCCTCGGTGTCGATGTCCAGATCACCGAGCTGGACATCGCGCAGGCGTCGACGACCGCGTACGCCAACGCGGTGAAGGCCTGCCGGAACGTCGCGCGCTGCACCGGCATCACTGTGTGGGGCATCCGGGACACCGACTCCTGGCGTACCGGGCAGAATCCGCTGCTGTTCGACGGCAACGGCGCCAAGAAGCCGGCCTACCAGTCGGTCATGTCCGCGCTGGCCGCCACCGCCGCGCCTGCCTCGGACGCCGCCGCGCTCGCTTCGGCTGCCGTGCCCGCGTCCGCCGCCGTGCCCGCGTCCGCCGTCTCGGCGCGGAACACCGCCGCCGCGCTGCCCACCAGCTTCACCTGGAACTCCAGCAACATCCTGCTCTCCCCGAAGTCGGACGCGACCCACACCATCGACGGGCTCAAGGACCCGTCGGTGGTCTACCACAACGGCAAGTGGCACGTATTTGCCACCGTCGCCAACGCCGCCGGGTACAACATGGTGTACCTGAGCTTCACCGACTGGTCCCAGGCGGCCTCGGCCACCCACCACTACCTGGACCGGAGCGCCATCGGCACCGGATACCGGGCCGCGCCCCAGGTGTTCTACTTCGCACCGCAGCAGACCTGGTACCTGGTGTACCAGACCGGCAACGCCTCGTACTCCACCAACCCCGACATCGGCAACCCGAACGGCTGGAGCGCTCCGCGCCACTTCTACCCGTCGATCCCGGACATCATCGCCGACAACATGGGCAACGGCGGATGGGTGGACATGTGGGTGATCTGTGACAGCGCCAACTGCTATCTGTTCTCCTCCGACGACAACGGGCATCTGTACCGCTCGCAGACGACCATGGCCCAGTTCCCGAACGGGTTCACCAACACCGTCATCGCGGCCCAGGACTCCAACCGGTACGCCCTGTACGAAGCCGCCAACGTCTACCGAGTGCAGGACACCAACCAGTATCTGCTGCTCGTCGAGGCGATCGGATCGAACGGGCGGCGCTACTTCCGCTCCTGGACCTCGAACAGCATCGCCGGCTCATGGACTCCACTCGCCGAGTCCGAGAGCAACCCGTTCGCCCGCTCGACCAACGTCTCCTTCCCCTCGGGCACCTGGACCACGGACATCAGCCACGGCGAGCTGATCCGCGCCCGCAACGACCAGACGCTGACCATCAACTCCTGCAGGCTCCAATACCTGTACCAGGGGCTGTCCCCCGGCGCGGGCGGTGACTACAACAGTCTGCCGTGGCGGCTCGGGCTGCTTACGCAGACCAACTCCACCTGCTGACAAGCGGGTTACGCCCGTCCCTCACGGTCTCAGATCCGCGCCGAGCGCGGCCGTGACAACACGGTCGCGCTCGGTCCGGGTCAGCGGCCCCTCGGCCGGCCGGCAGTCGGCGAGGGCGCGTACCTCCCGTACGCAGCGGCCCGAGGTCGCGACGGCGAGCCGCAACAGGCCGCGCCGGGTGGGAGGTTGGGGCATTCTCTGACTCCGATCGTCAGTCGTCGGCGGCAGGGGGTGCGGCGCCCGCCACGGGGCGACGGCGGCGGTCCGCACGCGGCCACCTCCCCGGGGCGGCGCTGTCCGGTTCCGTGGCCGGCAGCCACACCCGCATCGTCGAGGGGCCTCGGTTCGCCCAGGAGTGGTAGGGCACCAGGACGATCTCCGTGGGTTCGGCGGGCGCCGGGGCGCGGGGAGGGCCGAGCGGCTCGTACGGCCAGGGCACTTCGGGCGGTGTGGAGTGTGCGGTGAGTTCCCCGGCGACGACGACGGTGGCGCCCGTACCACCGGGGCCGTCCGCCGGCTCGGTGGACACGTCCACCAGCATCGCGTCGGTCTCGTGTCCCGCCGGCAGATCCACCGACTCGGCGCAGTACACCAGCGGCCCGCGCCGGACGGCCACCGTGCCGCGTACCGCGTCAATACGCGGGTCGGCCCCGATCCAGCGTGGCGCCATGGGCAGTTCGAGCCGTATCTCGTCACCGGGCCGGAAGGCGCGGGGGACCGCAGCGGTGCCCGGGGCGCCTGGACGGCGGGCCCCGTCCGGGTCGACCAGCCACGCCGTGGCGCCCGCCGTCCAGGCGGGGACGCGCAGCGACACGGTCCACGGGCGGTCCGGGGAGCGGTCGATCCGTACGGTCACCGTCCCGTCGGACGGGTAGCCGGTACGTATCCGCAGCGCGACGCCGTGGCCTCCGGTGAGGGAGGTGACGATCTCCGCGTCGGCGTACTGGGGCACCTGTACGCCGTGGTCGTCCGCCGTCGCCAGATACGCGGGCAGCTGGGCCAGGGTCCGCGCCACATTGGTCGGGCGGCAGGACACCGCGAACCAGTGCGCGCGCAGGCCCGATTCGGCGCGCGGGCTCTCGGTGTCGGCGGGGGGTGCCTCTATGTCTTTCGTCAAGGCGCCCAGGTTGGGTTTGGGGTGGTTCGGGCCTGCTGGGGTTATGTGGCGAGCTTGACGTCCGTGG